>CAZOYA010000137.1:0-9604 GCA_964583815.1 uncultured Gemmatimonadaceae bacterium
GCGCGGGGCATCCGCGGGTTCGTGGTGCCGACCGACACGCCCGGGTTCAGCGCGCGCGACCAGAAGGGCAAGCTCTCGCTGCTCGCCTCCGACACGAGCGAGCTGGTGCTCGAGGACGTGGAGCTGCCCGAGGACGCGTTGATGCCGGAGAGCACGGGCGGTCTCAAGCACCCGCTGATGTGCCTCACGCAGGCGCGCTACGGGATCGCCTGGGGTGCCGTGGGCGCCGCGATGGCCTGCTTCGACGAGGCGCGGTCGTACTCGAAGGAGCGGGTCATGTTCGGCGGGCCGATCGGCGCCAAGCAGATCCAGCAGGTGCGGCTGGCCGAGATGCTGACGAAGATCACGCAGGGTCAGCTCCTCTGCTACCGGCTCGGCCGCCTGAAGGACGAGGGGAAGATGACCCCGCAGCAGGTCTCGCTCGCGAAGCGGGCCAACTGCGACATGGCCACGGACATCGCGCGCGAGGCACGGCGCCTGCTCGGCGCGAACGGGATCCTCGTCGAGTACCACTCGATGCGGCACATGGCCAACCTCGAGTCGGTCTACACGTACGAGGGGACGCACGACGTGCACTCGCTCGTGCTGGGACAGGCGGTGACGGGGCTCAGCGCGTTCTGAGTCGGCCGCGGCCGGGTGCCGCACGATGGGACGGGCGGGCGCGTCGCGAAGGTTGCGGCGCGCCCGCCGCTTCCTCATAGCTTAGGGCGGTCCGCGCCACCCGATCCGCAAGGCCTGGACGATGCCGTCGCCCTCTCCGAACCACCGCGTCTTCCCGCTCCTCCTCGTCCTCGCCGGAGCCTGCGTGGACGAGCGGGTCGTCTATGACCGGGATCTCTTCGAGGATCCTCTGCCGAGCGCCGGGGAGTTCCTCGGGTACACGGACCGCGAGGACGGCCTCACCGTCTGTGGTAACTGCCACATCGGCGTGCAGGAGCGGTGGGTGGCGACCGGTCACGCACGGGCGTGGCAGGACCTGCAGGCCAGCGGGCACGCGGCGGAAAACTGCGAGGGCTGCCACGCCGTCGGCGAGCTGGGCAACGTGACGACGGGCGCGGTGGGCCACGCCGCGACGGGCGAGGAACGCTATCACGACGTGCAGTGCGAGTCGTGTCACGGTCCCGGCCTCTCGCACGTCCGCGATCCCTCGGACGCCACGGTGCCGCGCGCCGCCCTGGACGTGGGCCTCGACATGACCACGGGGTGTGCCGAGTGCCACCAGGGCACGCACCACCCCTTCGCGAACGAGTGGGCGCAGTCGGCGCACGGGACCGTCGTGGCCGTGCCGGCCGACCGGGCGGAGTGCGCGGGCTGCCACACCGGCGAGGGCGCGCTCCGGATGTTCGGCGAACGGACCGTCTACCTCGAGCAGGAGGACGTCGAGAAGCCCGGCGAGCACCTCGCCATCACGTGCGCGGTCTGCCACGACCCGCACGGCTCCGACCACCCGGCCCAGCTCCGCTTCGCGGTGAACGAGCCGAGCGAGGACGCGAACCTCTGCATGATGTGCCACAACAAGCGCGGCACGCCCGATCCGACCAACTTCCGGGGCCCGCACGCGCCCGAGGGTCCCACGCTTCTCGGTGTCGCCGGCTGGTGGCCTCCGAACATGTCGTTTCCCGGCGGTCTGGTGACGAGCGCCCACGGCTCCCCGAACGCCAATCCGGGCCTGTGCGCGTCCTGTCACGTGCGCTCGTTCGAGGTGACCGACCAGCAGACCGGACAGTTCCTCGTGCGCACGACCGGACATCTCTTCGAGGCGACCCCCTGCCTCGACGAGAGCGGCGTGCCCACCCGCGCCGACTGCGCGCCGGAGGAGCGGTCCTACGAGGGCTGCGCGACGGCCGGCTGCCACGAGTCGGCCGATCGTGCGCTCGGGCTGCGGACTCTGGCCGAGACACGCATCGGCGCGCTCGCGGACGACCTCGAGGCGCTGCTCGCCCAGGTGCCGGCGACCGAGATCGACGAGGCCGACGGCCGCTACAGCGCCGCGGAGGGATCGCAGTTCAACCTCGAGCTCGCACGCTTCCCCGGCGCGGCCGTCCACAACCCGTTCCTGCTGGAGGCGCTCCTGCAGGCGAGCATCGACGAGCTCGAGACGCGGTACGGGGTCTCTGCTCCGCCGCGGTCCGTGACGGGGCGCTGAGCGAGGCGGCGCGGGGAAGCGCATGAGCGCCGGTTCCGGCTCCGGGCGGGGATGGTCGACCCGCTGGGCGGGCCAGCTCTCGATCCCGGCGCTGGCCGTGCTCGGGACGGTGATCCTGGCCGGCGTCGGCGCCGGCGGCTACTACGCGTACCGTACATACGACTTCGTGGAGCACGACAACCGGTTCTGCCTGTCGTGCCACCTGATGGTGGATCCGTACGAGCGGTTCGCCCGGAGCGCCCATCGCGATCTGGGCTGCAAGGACTGCCATCGGCCCACGCTCGTCGAACGCGGCCGCATGGGTGTCACCCAGTTCCTCGAGAACCCGGAGGAGATCGGCGCTCACGCGAGCGTGCCCAACGAGGTCTGCGCCGACTGCCACGTGGAGGGAGAGCCGGAGCGCTGGGCCCAGATCGCCAATACGGCGGGCCACCGGGTGCATCTCGAGTCCGACGATCCGGTGCTCGAGGGCCTGGGCTGCGTGGAGTGCCATTCCACCTCCGTGCACGAGTTCGCTCCGTCGGACGCCACCTGCGCCCAATCCGGGTGTCACACCGCGAGCGAAATCCGGCTCGGGGCCATGAGCGACCTGACGATCCACTGCGCCGCCTGTCACCGCTTCGTCGCCCCGGTGGAGGAAGGAGGCGCGGCGGCGGATGGGGCTGCGGCGCTCGCCGCCCTCTCGCCCGACGCCGGCACCTGCCTGTCGTGTCACGCCATGCAAGATCGTGTGGCGATGCCCGCCGACGACCCGCATCGGGGGGCCTGCGCCTCCTGCCACGATCCGCACGTGCAGGCGACCCCCGCGGAGGCAGCCGGAAGCTGCACGGGCGCCGGGTGCCACGAGGAGCCCTCCGCGCTGACGCCGTTCCACCGGGGACTCGACGAGGACGTGGCGGGCGACTGCCTCTCCTGCCATCGTGCCCACGGATTCCGGGTGGATGGCTCGGACTGCCTTGCCTGCCATACGGATCTGCTCGCGGAGGGGGGCACGCACGCGTCCCCCGCGGCGCACGCCGTCGACCGACCGCCGGAGCCGCTCCTCGTCCACGCGATCGCGGCCCACCGCGCGTCGACCGCTCCGGCCATCGCGCGCGAACCAGTGAACCGCGTCTCCGCCGCGTCCCGGGCTCCCGCGCCCACGCCGGCTGCGGGCGGCCCGCCCACGCTCCAGGAGCGCCCTCCCTTCGACCACGCACCTCACCGCGCGGTCCCGTGTCTCGAGTGTCACGCCGATGGGCCGACACACGGAGCGGTGACGGTCACGACGGTGACCGATTGCCGGAACTGTCATCACACGACGCTGCTGGCGGACGACTGCGTGGCATGCCATCGCGAACCCGGCGCGGGTGCGCCTCCGGAGGTCACGCGCACGCTCCTTCTTTCCGTCGGAGTGCGGCCGGGCCGGGTGCTCCCCTTCGACCACGGGGCGCATGCCGGGGTGAGCTGCTCGACCTGCCACGAGGCCGGACCGGACCGGTCGGCCGAGGAAGCGGACTGCGCGACGTGCCACGCCGAGCACCACCGCGCGGAGAACGACTGCGCTTCGTGCCACACACCCGCGGCGCCGGGGGCGCATCGCCCGGGGACGGCGCACGTGGGGTGCGGAGGCGCCGGCTGCCATCAGGACCTGCCGTTCGAGCGGGTGGAGCGCACGCGCTCCGTGTGCCTCGTGTGCCACCAGGATCTGCACGACCACCGGCCCGACGGAGACTGCGCCGAGTGCCACGCGCTGACGGGGCCCGGGTTCGGGGTGACGGCGCCTTGAGCACCCCCGGGCCGATCCTCGTGGTCGCCCTGGCGGCCGTCGCCCTCCTCTCCGGCGCCGATCCGCTGGCCGGTCAGGACGCACGCGGCTCCCTCGGATCCACGGCTCAGCTCGTGGAGATGAGGCCGCTGGCGCCGCTCGAGGACGGCTGCCCGGCCACGGAAGCGTGCTTCCGGACGCTGGAGCCGCAGGTCGCGGCGACGGCGAGCCAGGATCTCTCCCTCACCGCGTGGGGTTTCGGCGTGCAGGGTCTCAGCGCCACCGTGCTGCTCCGGACGCGGCAGCGCCTCGGCGGCGCCTTCCGCTGGCCCCGCTCCGACGACGCGTTCGACGCCATGCTCGCGTACGCCGAGCTCTCCCGGGGCGGCCTCCTGCTGCGTGGGGGGAGGCAGGAGGTGCGCTCCGGGCTGGGCTTCCCCTCCTTCGACGGGTTGATGGCCAGATGGACGCGCCGGCGCTTCCGGCTCGAGCTCTACGGAGGACGCAGCCTCGCGCGGGGCCTCCGCGAGCCGGCGGACGAGGCGCTCCGCGGGCTCGAGGACTTCCTGCCCGATCGGAGCGCATACCTGTTCGGCGCGGCGGTGCGGGGGCGCTTCGGCCTCGCGACGGCGACGGCGCGGTACCACCGGGAGATCCTGGACGACCGCTCCGGGCTGGCCTCCGAGCGGGCGTCGGTGGACGCGGCCATGGGGCTCTCGTTCGGCAGCGTGCGCGCGGCACTCGACTACGACGTCGCACGCCGGAGCGTCGGCAAGGCGCACGTCACCTTCTCCAGGCCCTTCGACGACGCCCGATGGCTCGTCGAGGGGACCCTGTCCCGCTACGTGCCCTACTTCTCCCTCTCGACCATCTGGGGCTTCTTCGATCCCGTCGCCTACAACGAGGGGATGCTGCGGATCGGGTGGGCGCCCGCGCCTGTGCTCACGGCGAGCGTCACGGCGGGCGTCCGGAAGTACGGAGACCCCGGCACCGCCGTCGTCGTCCGTCCGCTCGAGGATACCGGTCGGCGCGGCCGGATGGACGTGCGCTGGCACGTGCGGCCGGCGTGGACGGTCTCGGGCGCGTACGACCTGGAGTGGGGACCCGGCGGCTTCCTGAGCTCGGCCGAAGCCGGCGTCCGCTGGTCGCCCTCGGGCGGGTCCTTCCTCGCCCTGTCGGGCCGCACGTTCCAACGAATCGAGCAGTACCGTCTCGGCGACGGACGGGCGGTGGGCGGAGGATGGTCGGGCGGGCTCGTCCTCGCGGAGCGGATCACGCTCTCCGGGGGCGCCTCGGTGACGCGCCTGCGATCCGGCGGCGGAGCGGGCGAGAGCCCTTGGAACCAGCTCCGTGCCTGGTCGTCCGTGCGATACCGCTTCGGCGGCGATCCGGGGACCCCGCGGGCGGAGACGAACCGATGAGCCGGCCGGTCCCGGCCCGGGCCGGCCTCGCGCGCGGGCCCGGAATCCTCGTCCTCGCCGCCCTCGCGGGAGGGCTCGTCGCGGCGGCCGTGCGCGCCGCCCCGCTGCCGTCCGTCACCGCCTCCCAGGAGGCGCGTTTCCCGCACGCGCGACACGCGGGCCTCTTCCCGGTGTGCACGGGTTGCCACGCGTCGGCCGCGGGCGGGGAGCCGGGCTACCCGGATCCGTCGCTGTGCGCCCGGTGCCACGACGGCAGAGAGCTGCGGGAGGTCTCGTGGCGCGGCCCCGCGCCGGTCCCGAGCAACCTCGCCTTCGGCCATGCGGCGCACTCCGGGGCGCTGGCCGAGGCCGGCCGGCCGGTCCAGTCCTGCGAGGCTTGCCATGCGGCCTCCGGCACGGATCGCATGAGCATCGGGCGGCGTGCCGAGGTGACGGCCTGCTTCTCGTGCCACGAGGGGACCGCCGAAGGCCATCTCGCGGGCGGTCCCGCCTGCCAGGCCTGCCACGTGCCGCTCGCGGATGCGGAGCTCGACGTGGGGTGGATCGCCGGTCTCCCGGTTCCCGAGGACCACCGCTCGGGCGCGTTCGTGCCCGAGGCGCACGAGGGGGCCGCGAGCGGAGACGCGGCCCGCTGCGCGACCTGTCACACCGTGGAGCGTTGTCTCGCATGTCACGTGAACGAGGACGAACCGGTCCTCGCCCGCATCCCGGCCGCACGGCCCGACCAGGAGCTTCCTCCGGCCGTGGCGGGCTACCCGGTGCCGCGCTCGCATCGCGAGGAGGGATGGCTCGACCGTCATGGCGGCGCGGCGGAGCTCCGGGCGTGCGATACCTGCCACACGTCGGACGACTGCCTGTCCTGCCACGTCGGCCGTGTACCGGAGATCGTGGAGCGACTTCCGGCCCGCGCGGACGTGCGCGCTCCCGGAGCGGGCGTGCGGAGGGCGCCGCCGCCGTCGCACCGCTCACCCTTCTTCCTCCAGGCGCATCGGACCCTCGCGGCGGCGGACGACGGGGGATGCACCACCTGCCACACCGAGGCCGCGTGTGTCGGGTGCCACGACGCCGCCTCCGGCGGGAGCTACCACCCGTCGGACTTCACGCTGACCCACTCGGCCGACGCCTTCGGGCGCGAGGACGAATGCGCCACCTGCCACGACACCGCGGTCTTCTGCCGATCCTGCCACGTCGAGAGCGGGCTCGGCAGCTCGGGCAGGCTGGGTGCCGGATATCATGATGCAGAGCCGCTGTGGCTTCTGCGGCACGGCGGCGCGGCGCGCCAGAGCCTCGAGAGCTGTGCGTCGTGCCACCAGCAGCGGGACTGCGTCCAGTGCCACGGCGTGCTCGGCTCGTTCGGAGTGAACCCGCATCGCGATGGCTTCGATGCGCGCGCGGCCCGGTCCGCCGCGCCGGCGACCTGCCTCGCGTGCCATCTGGGCGATCCGCTCGGCGCAGGATGATGCCCGGCCCGCGCACCCGCCGCCCTCCGACGAGGATCCCGTGCCGGGCAGGCTGAGGCGGACGCTGGCGATCGGCCAGGGCGTGCTCGTCCTGGTGCTGAGTCCCGCCTGCCTGCCCGACGACCAGAAGACCGGGTCGATCGATCGCCAGGTGGTCCGGGGTTCCCGGGAGGCGCTGGAAGCCGACGTGTTGATCCAGCTCGACAGCGGCAACATGGCCGTCCGGGCCGGCGACCCGGAGCGCGCCCGGGCGCACTACCGCCGCGCGATCGACCTCGACGACGGCGTGGCGGCGGCGTGGTTCGGCATGTACATGAGCGCGCGCGCGCTCGGGAACGCCGACGAGGCCGGAGAAGCGCTCGAGCGCGCGAGGAGCCTCGCCCCCGGCGCATCCCTTCTGCAGCCGGACGGTGAGACGCCGGACTCGCTTCGGTGAGGGCTCCGGACCACCCACGGGTGGCCGTGGAGCGCACCGGCGGCCGCGCAGATCGGTACTTCGCTGGTTGACCGCTCCGCGCCACCCGATAGTTTTCATGGCTCGGCGCCGCACCCATCCGGTTGCGTGCCGAACGCCTCGCTAGCTCAACTGGCAGAGCAACTGACTCTTAATCAGTAGGTTCGGGGTTCGAGTCCCTGGCGGGGCACGTGAGGGAGACCCGGAGGCCGGTCACGGCCTCCGGGTCTTCTTGCGTGGGGAGCACGGTGCGCGGGACCGGTCGGTGGCCCGAGCCGCACGAGAACCGTGACAAACCGGCCGGCGCGGTCGAGTATTGCAGGGAATCTCGATCTTCTCCGGAGGGAGCAGTGAAGCACTTCGAGTTCCTCGATCGTGACGGCGTCACGTGGCGCGTCGTCTGGAGATCGCGCACCGCCCGCACCCGGGTGGTCAACGGAGACGACGGCGAGCGCCCCGGCCTCGCGGGCTTCGAGTTCACCTGCTCGGCGTTGACGTTCCACGTTCCGTGGCCGGCCTATACCGACCCGCGCGCGCTGAGGCGCGCCGTCCTGCAGCGCATGGTGGACCGGGCGCTCGGCGGATAGAGGGGTGGCCGACCTCCTCGCTCGGCCTTCACACGGGTGCGGCCCCTGACGAGATTCAACGAAGCCTTCCCCACCAGCCCCAGCCCCCCGGGGGCGCAGGATCTCCGCACCGCCGATGACCGATGCCACCGGCAAGATCCTCTTCTTGCCCGACCGTCTGAAGGATCTCGAACGGCTCTCGCACAACCTGTTCTGGCGCTGGAACCGTCGCGCGCGGGCCCTCTTCCGCAACGAGCTGGACCCACCCCTCTGGTCGGCGCTGCGCCACAACCCGGTAGCGCTCCTCCGCCAGATCGATCCGGGTCGGCTCACGCAGCTCGCCGGTGACGAGCGCTTCCTGCGGGAGCTCGAGGCGGTCCGGGCGGAGTTCGAGCGCGCGCTCGATCCGGAGCGCTCCTGGTTCCGGAAGACCTTCCCCGACCTCGGGGAGGACGCCGTGGCGTACTTCTGCGCCGAGTTCGGTCTGCACAACTCGATCCCGATCTATTCGGGCGGCCTCGGGGTGCTCGCGGGGGACCACTGCAAGGCGGCGTCGGACCTCGGCGTGCCCTTCATCGGCGTGGGCCTCCTGTACTCGAAGGGCTACTTCGACCAGCACCTGAACCTCGAGGGCTGGCAGGAGAGCACGGGGGAGACCTTCGACCCGAACATCATGCCGCTCGTGCGGCTCACGGGCCCCAACGGGGAGAGCTGGCTCACGAAGCTCCGCACCGGCGAGCGCGAGGTGGCCATCGGCGCCTGGCGGCTCGACGTCGGGCGCGTGCGCCTCGTGCTCCTCGACGCGAATCTCCCCGAGAACGATGCGGCCGACCGCGAGCTCACGCACCAGCTCTACGGAGGCGGCCAGGAGCACCGCCTCAAGCAGGAGTGGATCCTCGGCGTGGGCGGTGTGCGCGTGCTCCGGGCGCTCGGGATCACGCCGGGCGCCTGGCACGCGAACGAGGGCCATGCGGCGTTCATGATGGTCGAGCGGGTGCGCGAGCATCTCGCGGAGGGGGCGTCCTTCCCGGAGGCGGTCCGGAGCGTGCGTGCCCGGACGATCTTCACGACGCACACGCCGGTGCCCGCCGGGCACGACATGTTCAGCGCCGAGCTCATCGACGGAGTCACGGGAGACTATCACGCGTCGATGGGCATCGACCGGCGCGCGTTCGACGACATCGGGCGCCACCCCGAGCTCGACCAGGGCCGGTTCCACATGACGGCCGCGGCCATCCGCCTCTCCGGGTACGTGAACGGGGTCTCGCAGCTCCACCGCGACGTCACACGCTCCCTGTGGGGCTCGCTCTGGCCGGGGAGAGACCCCGCGCACGTCCCCATCCACGGGATCACGAACGGGGTGCACCTCCCCACGTGGATCTCGCATCGCTACATCGAGCTGCTCGACGAGCACCTGGGACCCGACTGGGCCGAGCGTACCGACGACCGGGCCCTGTGGGACCGGGTCCTCGAGCTCGATCCCGCGCGGGTGTGGAACATCCACGTGGATCTCAAGGGGAAGCTGCTCGACTTCTGTCGCGAGGAGACCCGGAGTCGCTGGCGCAGCGTGTGGCGCGAGGCGGCGCACCTCATCGGAGGCGGCACGCTGCTCGGCCCGAGACCCTTCACGATCGGGTTCGCGCGTCGCTTCGCGACCTACAAGCGGGCGCACCTGCTCTTCATGGACGAGGAGCGGCTCGCGCGGCTGCTCACCGATCAGCGCCGTCCCGTCCAGATCGTCTTCGCGGGCAAGGCCCATCCCGCCGACGAACAGGCGAAGCGCGTCCTGCAGCGGGTCTGGCAGGCCACG
>CAZOYA010000138.1:0-9541 GCA_964583815.1 uncultured Gemmatimonadaceae bacterium
TGCTGCAGCGATTCCAGGCCGTGGCCGAGGAGACGCGCTTCCGCGTGGTCCAGCTCCTGGCCGACGGCGAGCGCTGCGTGTGCGAGCTCCAGGACGAGCTCGGCGCGGGGCAGTCCCGGCTGTCGTTCCACCTGAAGAAGCTCAAGGACGCCGGGGTGGTCTCCGACCGGCGGGACGGCCGGTGGGTCTATTACGCGCTGATACCGGAGGCGCTCGAGGAGATGCGCGCGTTCCTCGGCGAGGTGAAGCCCCGGGAGGGTTGGCGCGGCGTGGGGGGTGGGGAGGCGTGCTGCGGCTGACAACGCGCGCATTTTTTTTGCGGCGAAGTATCAATCTTCGTTGATGTGGAGGGGTCATGGCCGAGGATCTGAAGGACACGGTGCGTCGGAAGTACGGCGAGGCGGCGCTGCGGGCCGCGAAGGGCGAGAAGGGGAGTTGCTGCGGAGCCTCGTGCGGGTGCGGGGACGAGACGGAAGCCGCCTTCGCCGATCCGATCACGCGAGACCTGTACGACGCCGTCACGGCCTCGCTCGTCCCGGAGCGGGCCGTCCTGGCATCGCTGGGGTGCGGGAACCCCACCGCGCTGGCCGAGCTGAAGGAGGGCGAGGTGGTGCTGGACCTCGGCAGCGGAGGAGGGATCGACGTGCTCCTGAGCGCGAAGCGGGTCGGCCCCACCGGCAAGGCCTACGGGCTGGACATGACGGACGAGATGCTCGCCCTCGCGCGCCGGAACGCGGCCGAGGCGGGCGCGACGAACGTCGAGTTCCTGAAGGGCGACATCGAGCGGATCCCGCTGCCCGACGAAAGCGTCGACGTGATCATCAGCAACTGCGTGATCAACCTGGCGGCCGACAAGCGGCAGGTGCTGCGGGAGGCGTTCCGCGTGCTGAAGCCGGGCGGCCGGTTCGCGGTTTCGGACGTGGTCGTGCGCGGCGAGATCCCGGCCGAGGTCCGGCGGAGCATGGAGCTGTGGGTGGGGTGCGTGGCGGGCGCCCTCGAGGTGGGCGAGTTCGAGTCGCTGCTCCGCGAGGTCGGCTTCGAGGACCCCTCGCTGGAGCCGACCCGCGTCTA
This sequence comes from uncultured Gemmatimonadaceae bacterium, assembly GCA_964583815.1. Taxonomy (GTDB): domain Bacteria; phylum Gemmatimonadota; class Gemmatimonadetes; order Longimicrobiales; family Gaopeijiaceae; genus JAWLHJ01. The sequence goes on from CAZOYA010000138.1 coordinate 1,072, forward strand.
CCAGCCCGAGGATGCGCGCTCGTTCCTGGAGGAGGCGGGACTCGACGTGGACGCCATGACTGCGTCGATCGAGGGTCGGATCCTGTCGGCCTTCGTGCGGGCCCGGAAGCCGGCGAGGAAGCAGGCGGCCCTCCCGGAAGCGTCCGCTGCGGCGGAGCCTTGCTGCGGCCCCGGCTGCTGTGGGTGAGGGGATCGGCGCCGTGGAAGGGGAGGCGGGGGACGGCGACGGGGTCCGTCTCATCGTCCTGGGGCTCGTCGTCGGGGTCCCGGCGAGCTGGCTCGCGGGCCGCGCGCTGCGCGGGCTGCTCGTGGGCGTCTCGCCCACGGATCCCGTGACGTGGCTGGCGGTCGCGGCCGGGCTCGCGGCCGTGGCGCTGATCGGGTGCTACGTGCCCGCGCGGCGCGTGCTCGGGATCGAGCCGGCCCGCTCGCTCCGGGAGGAGTGAGGCACCGCGGCCCGGGCGTGCGTCGGCGTCCGGCAGGCGCCATGTTGTCTGCCGGACCACCGAAGCGCGGGAGCGATCAGGAGAGCGGATTGCACGATCGGAACCGGGAGCCGCACGAGCTGGAGCAGGCGCTCATCGACGGCGTGGACAGGGTCGCCGCGGAGCTGCCCGAGGTCGAGCGGCTCCGTGACGGCTTCGGCCACACGGTCTTCAAGGTGCGGAAGAAGTCGTTCGTCATGATCGGAGAGGGGCACGGGCGCGGCTCCCTCTCGATCAAGTCGGACCGCACGACGCAGGATCTCCTGGTGTGCCGCGGGCCGTGGATCCGCACGCCGTACATCGGGCAGCACGGGTGGGTCACCGTGTGGGGCGACGATCCCTTCGACTGGGAGGAGATCGACGGGCTGGTGCGGGACGCGTACCGCCTGGCGGCGCCCAGGCGGCTGGCCGAGCGGATGGAGCGGGGCTGACGTCATACCTTGAGCGCCTGAACCGGCCGGATCCGCAGGCCGCGCAGCGTCGGGACCGCGCAGGCCGCCACGCCCACCAGGAACACCACCCCGGCGGACACCGCGATCATCCAGGGCCACCCCTCCACCGGCCCGTCCGGGCTCGGGATCACCTCGTGCAGCAGCCAGGTGATGAGCGCCGCGGCGAGCGCGATGCCGACCAGCAGCTGGGTGAGCGCCCGCTTCGCGATGACCGTGACGATGCTCGACGGCCGCGCGCCGAGCGCGCTCCGCAGGCCGATCTCGCGCGTGCGCCGCTCCACCGTGAACGACATGAGCGCGTACAGGCTCGCGACGGAGAGCACGACGGAGATTCCGGCGACGCCTCCCACCGCGAGGAGGAGCCATCCGAGCAGCCTGGCCATCTCCTCCAGCGCGCCGCTGAGCAGGCCCGGATCGAGGACGAGCGCCTCCGAGTCGATGGAGGCGACGATCTCCCGGAGCCGCGGCGTGAAGCCGGCCGGATCGTCGGCCACGTGGATCGCCACGCGGAACGGGGCCAGGTCGGCGGGCGCGGTCGCATGGTACATCCCCGCGTCCTCGTCGGCCCCGCCCATGCCGAGCGACCCGACCACCCCGACGATCCGGTACCAGGGACCCGGCTCCTCGTCGCCCGTGGGGACGTAGCGCACGCGAGCGCCGATCGCGTTGCCGCCGCCGAAGAGATCCCCGACGAACGCGGTGTTCACGATGACGGCTTCGCTGTAGCCGCCGACGTCGCCGGGGAGGTCGCTCAGCGCGAAGTCGCGACCGCCGCGCACGGAATGTCCGAGCCCTTCGAAGAAGCCGGGGACGACCCGACTCACGTTCACGGCCTCGCCCAGCCCGCCGTCCCCGCGCGGCCGTCCCTCGACCTCGACGCGCACGGTCGGATGGTCCTGGCCGGGCAGGTGGGAGGCCGCGGCGACCCCGCGCACGCGCGGCTCGGCGGCGAGGCGCCGGACCAGCTCGTCGTGGAGCGCGTCCACGCGGGCGCGGACCTCCTCCGGGGTCGGCCCCTCGGCCGGATCCAGGCTGACCGGCGACCCGAGGCTCAGCCGCGCCGACAGGAACGCCTCGAGGGGCAGCTCGCTCGGCAGGTCGTCCGCCTGCGGGACCTGCTTCCAGACCATCCAGCCGCCGAAGAAGCCCGTCACGCCGAGCGCCACCTCCATCACCACCAGCGCGGTCGTCGCGCGCCCGAAGCGGGCGACCGATCCCCCGCCGGCGCTCTCCTGCATGTGCGCCCGCACCCCCCCGCCGGTCGCCTTGAGCGCCGGAAGCACGCCGGCGATCACCGAGCAGAAGACGGCGACCGCGAGGGCCTGGAGCACCGTCGTGGTGCCGGGGGTCATCTGGATCCAGTACGGCATGCTCTCGCGCGTGATCGCCATGTCCAGGCGGCCGAGCGCGTAGCGCGCGAGCACCATGCCGAGCCCGGTCGCCACGAGCGCCAGGAGCAGCGACTCCACGAAGAGCTGCGAGACGATGCGCGCGCGGCTCGCGCCGAGCGCCGTGCGCACCGCGACCTCGCCCGCGCGCGCGGCGTTCCGGGCGAGCACGAGCGTGCCGAGGTTCCCGCACGCGACGGCCAGCAGGAGGAGCGACAGGAGCTGGAAGGGCACGAGCATCCACCCCCCGTTGCTGGGGAAGCCCCACGCCACGTACGTGAAGGGGACCACCTCGGGATGCAACGGCCCGTAGACGTCGCGGTGGGCCTCGTCGAGGCGGGCCTCGACGGTCTCGAGCTCCGTGAGCACGCGCTCCTCGCTCACGCCGTCGGCGAGGCGCCCGAAGATCCACGCGCTCGGGGCGGAGCCCGCCGCGGCCGCCTCGACCCCGCGGAGCGGCATCCACAGGTGATGGTTGCCGGGGAAGAGGAACCCCTCCGGCATCACGCCGACGATCGTGTGCGGCGTCCCTCCGACGCGGACCGTGCGCCCGACGACGTCCGGGTCGCCGCCGAAGAGGGTCTGCCACGGCTGGTATCCGAGCACGACGACGTCCGCCGCGCCAGGCGCCTCGTCCGCCTCCAGGAGCGGCCTGCCCAGCAGGGGACGCACGGAGAGGACCTCGAACGACGAGGCGCTCATCCAGGCGCCCTGCCACGGCGCGACCAGCCCGTCGTCGGCCGCGAGGTTGAACATGCCGCTCCGCACCGCCCCCATCGACGCGAGGGCGGGGACGGCCTCCCGCCACACGGCGTACTCGTGGAGCGTCGCGCGGCCCAGGTCCCCGGTGCCCTCCGTGTGCCGGAGCCCCACGATCCGCTCGCCCTCGTGGTAGGGCAGGGGCGTCTCGAACAGGTTCAGCATGTGGAAGGGCCAAAGGCTCGCCGGGATGCCGAGCGCGAGCGTGAGGACGGCGACGGCGGTGAGCCCCGGGTGCTTCACGAGCATGCGCGCCGCCAGCTTCAGGTCGATCGACGAGACGGGGGATCCGCGGAGCCGCCGCCGCCCGCGACGGACGCGCTCGCCCGCGAGGCTGGAGCCGGAGCCCAGCGCGTTCCGGACGTAGCGGAGGCGCGCCCGGGTACGGGACAGGCCGCGCTCGAGGTCGCGGCGGAGGGATTCCTCGAGGTCGCCCAGGACGACCGGGGCGTCGGGGCCGCGGACGATCAGGCGCGCGAGCGCCCGGAGGAGCGGGCCGGGACCGGTGCTCATCGCCGCTCCTCCGCCAGCTCGGCGAGCTCGCCCACGACGTCACCGCCGACGGCCTGGATCGAGGCGTACGCCTCGAGCAGCGCGCGCGCTCCCTCGGGCTCGACGCGGTAGTATTTCGGAGGTCGGCCCGCCCGGCCCGGCGTCGGCTCGCCCAGGCTGGAGCGGACGAGCCCGCGCTCCTCGAGGCGTCCGAGCGCCGTGTAGATCGCGCCCGCGGAGTAGGCGCGACCCGTCCGCTCCTCGAGCGTCTCGCGGATCGCCACGCCGTAGGCATCGTCGCCGAGCCGGAGCACGGCGAAGAGGAGGAGCTGCTCGAAGGAGCCGAGGGTTTCCATGGAGGTCCGGGGGTCGCGGGGGATCATCTCCTGACTGCCGTACGAGATTTTCCCACGTCGTCGTACAATAGGCAAGGGGCCGGCATGGAAGGGCACCCGTGGCACGGGGCGGGCGTGCGAGATTCGGCGCCGTGATCGTTCCAGGAGCGAGGCTCTAGCCGGCAGTCCGGGTCCTTCTCCCACGGAGATCATCCGATGTCTCGCGTGACGCGTGTGCCGCCGCGGGTGTTGCTCATGGTGCTCCTCCTCGTGGCCGCGGCCGGCATCGCGGAGGCACAGAGTCCCGCGCTGGGCGTGCGCGCCGGGGCGAGCCTCGCACGGCTCGCGGGCGGAGGCGCGGAGCGCCTCGACGGCGTTCGCGCGGGCGCGGCGATCGGCGTGCTCGCGTCGGTGGACGTGGCCGGCCCGCTCGCGCTGCAGACCGAGCTCACCTGGGTGCGGAAGGGCGGGAAGGGGACGCTCCAGGGGTTCGAGGAGCCGATCGCCTTCGACCTCGAGATCGACTATCTGCAGCTCCCGCTCCTCGCCGCCGTGAGGCTGCCGATGCTCGGCCCCCTCCGGCCCGTGCTGCTCGCCGGGCCCGCGGTCTCGTTCGAGCTCGCGTGCCGGGAGCGGACCGCGACCGGCACGCTCGCCGTCACGCTCGGGTGCGAGCCCTCCGCGCCGAGCGGCCTGCGCCGGACCGTCGACTGGAGCTGGATCGCGGGGGGCCGGCTCCTCGGAGCGGCGGGCGGGCGCGCGTTCTTCGTGGACGTGCGCGCCGATCTCGGCCTCGTCGACCTCGACCCCCAGCCGGGCGTTCTCGACTGAAGAACCGTGCCTTCGTGCTGACGTTGGGCGCGGTCCTGTGGGACGGCGGATTTCCGGCCCGCACGCCCAGGAGCCACGAGCAGGAGCGTGATCGCCGGCAGGCTCCCTCGACGCGTGCCGCCCGGCCTCTCGCGTCGTATACTGCGCCCGCGCATGTCGGAGGCACGAGGCGCGGCGCACGTCCGCGGGCCTCCGTTCTCGCGAGCCGAACCCCGACGGAGGCCGTGTGGCGAGAACCCTGGACCGGATCGAACGACTCGGAAACGCGCTCCCCCATCCGGTCGTCCTCTTCCTCTGGCTGATCGGCGCCCTGATCGTCGCGTCGGTGGTGGCCGCGGCCCTGGGCGTCGCGGCCGTGCATCCGCTCACGGGCGCGCACGTCACGGCCGAGAGCCTCCTGTCCGAGGCGAACGTCCGGCGGCTGCTCGTCGAGATGCCCGAAACCTTCGCGAGCTTCCCGCCGCTCGGGCTCGTGATCGTCGTCATGCTGGGCGCGGCCGTCGCCGAGCGATCGGGCCTGCTCTCGGTGGTCGTCGGGCGCCTCGTCCGGTCCGCCCCGCCCGCGCTGCTCACGCCGGCCACCTTCCTGGCCGGGTTGATGTCGCATCACGCCTCGGACGCCGCGTACGTGGTCCTGATCCCCCTGGCGGCCGTCGTCTTCCGCGAAGCCGGCAGGCATCCGCTGCTCGGCATGGCGGTCGCCTACGCCGGCATCTCGGGCGCGTTCGCGGCCAACGTGCTGCCGGGCCAGTTCGACGCGCTGATCCTCGGCATCACGCAGAGCGCCGCTCAGGTGATCGAGCCGGGCCGCCCATTGAATCCGCTGGGCAACTGGTGGTTCACGGCGGCGCTCGGGGGCGTGCTGTTCTGCGTGGCCTGGCCGGTCGCCGAGCGCTGGGTCGCCCCCCGCCTCGAGGGCGTCGTCGTGGACGGGGAGGCGCTCGAGACGATCGAGGCCGACACGGAGTCCGCCGAGCCGGGCGCCGAGCGGCGCGGTCTCCGTCGCGCGGGGCTGGTGGCGCTCGCGGTCGTGGCCACGTTCGCGGCCCTCGTCTTCTGGCCCGGATACACGCCGCTCATCGACACGACCGCGGAAGGCCCCGGGCGCCAGGCGCCCTTCTACCAGTCGCTGATCGCGGGCTTCTTCGTCCTCTTCCTGCTCTGCGGGTGGACGTACGGGCGCGCGGTCGGGAGCATCGACACGCATCGCGACGCCGTGCGGATGATGCAGGAGGGCCTGAACGACATCGCGCCCTTCCTGATCATCGCCTTCGCGGCCTCCCACTTCATCGCGATGTTCGCCTGGTCGAATCTCGGGGTCATCCTCGCGATCCAGGGCGCCGCCCTGTTGCGCGGGCTCGAGCTGTCGCCCGTGGCGATGCTCGTGCCGCTGCTCCTCGTCTCCCTGACGTTCGACTTCCTGATCGGCTCGGCCTCCGCGAAGTGGAGCGCGCTCGCGCCCGTCGTCGTGCCCATGCTCATGCTGCTCGGCGTCTCGCCCGAGATGACGACGGCGGCCTACCGGGTCGGCGACTCGATCGTCAACATCGTGACGCCGATCGCCACGAACTTCGTGCTCGTGCTCGTATTCTGTCAGCGCTGGGTGCGCGGCTTCGGCGTCGGATCGCTGATCGCGATGATGCTGCCGTTCAGCGTCGCCTTCGGCACGGCGGGCATGCTCCTCGTGGTGATCTGGGTCTCGCTGGGCCTCCCGGTGGGGCCCGGCGCCCCCATGGAATACCTGACGGGAGGGCCATGAGCGCGGGCGGGGAGGTCCGCCGCCTCACCGAGCTCGTTCCGATGCGCGACGGCGTGCGCCTCGCCACGGACGTCTATCTGCCGAAGGGTGCGGGGCCGTGGCCGGCGCTCCTCGAGCGCACGCCGTACGACAAGCGTGGCACGAACCACGCGGATCGCAGCCTGGCGGACCCCGTCCCCCGCCCGAAGCCGGAGATCGCGGCGCGGTTCGCGCGCGCGGGTTACGCGTACGTGCTGCAGGACTGCCGCGGCCGGTTCGACTCCGAGGGCGAGTTCGTCAAGTACCTGAACGAGCAGTCGGACGGGGTCGACACCCTCTCCTGGATCCGCGCGCAGCCGTGGTGCGACGGCCGCGTCGGCACGCTCGGGCTCTCCTACGGTGCGCACGTCCAGACCGCGCTCGCGGCGGCCGGCCCGGAGGGGTTGGGCGCGATGTTCGTCGATTCGGGCGGGTTCTCGAGCGCCTTCCACAGTGGCATCCGCCAGGGCGGCGCGTTCGAGCTGAAGCAGCTCACGTGGGCGCTCAAGCACGCCCGCCTGGCACCCGCCACGGCCGCCGACCCGGTCCGGTGCGCCGCGCTCGAGGCGGCGGACATCCGGGCGTGGGCCCGTGTCTCGCCCTGGACCGCGGGGCATTCGGCCGTGAGCGCCGCGCCCGAGTACGAGGCCTACGTCGTGGAGCAGTGGAGCAGGGAGTGCTTCGACGACTTCTGGCGCCGACCCGAGCTCTACGCGCGCGGTCATTACGAGCGCTTCCCCGACGTGCCGATGGTCTTCATGTCGAGCTGGTACGACCCGTACGCGCTCACCGCGACCGAGAACTTCGCCGCGTTGTCGAAGCGGAAGCGCGGACCCGTCCGCCTGCTCATGGGCCCGTGGACGCACGGGCAGCGCTCGGTGCGGCATGCCGGCGCGGTGGACTTCGGTCCCGCCGCGCCGCTCGACGGCAACGTGGCCCCCGACTACGTGACGCTGCGCCGCGACTTCTTCGATCGCCACCTCCGCGGCCTCGACGCCCGCGATTGGCTCGCCGCGCCCGTGACCCTGTTCGTGATGGGGGGCGGGGAGGGTACGCGCACCCCCGAGGGCCGGATGCTGCACGGCGGGGCCTGGATGCACGCGGAGGCGTGGCCGCCTCCCGGCGCGCGCCCTACGCGCTGGTACCTCCGGGCGGGCGGCTCCCTCGGAGCCGAGCCGCCCCCGGGCCTGGCCGAGATCGCCTGGCGCTTCGATCCGCGGGACCCGGTGCCGACCATCGGAGGAGCCATCGCTTCGGGCGCGCCGCTGATGGAGGCCGGGGCGTTCGACCAGCGCGAGACCGAGGGGCTCTACGGCGCGCGCCATCCCGGCCGGCCGCTCGCGGAGCGCGAGGACGTCCAGGTGTTCGAGACCGCGCCGCTGGAGCGGGACGTCGTGGTCGTGGGTCCCGTCATCGCGCGGCTATGGGTGTCCACGAGCGCGCGCGACACCGACTTCACCGTGAAGCTCGTCGACATGCACCCTCCGTCACGGGACTGGCCCGAGGGCTACGCGATGAACCTGTCGGGGGGCATCCAGCGGCTGCGATTCCGCGAGGGCTACGAGCGGGCGGTCCTCGCCGAGCCCGGCCGCGTCTATCCCCTCGAGGTGATCCTCTTCCCGACCGCGAATCGCTTCGTCGCGGGGCACCGGATCCGCATCGACGTGTCGAGCAGCAACTTCCCGCACTTCGACGTCAATCCGAACACGGGCGCCCCCGCGGGCGTGCCCAGCGAGCCCGTGGTCGCCGTGAACCGCGTCCACGTGGGGCCCGATCGCCCGTCGCACGTGACGCTCCACGTGATGCCCCAGGCGGAGCCGTGAGCCTCGAGCCCGAGGCCCCGCGCCGAGGGAGGACCGGTTCAGGGCGCGTGCCGCGGGCGTTAACTTGCTCCCGCGATACGATGGTCAGCATCGCCCTCGTAGCTCAGGTGGATAGAGCGACTGCCTCC
>CAZOYA010000139.1:0-9502 GCA_964583815.1 uncultured Gemmatimonadaceae bacterium
AGCCCGACTCCGCTGCCCGGACGGGCGCTGTCCACGTCCCGGGGAAGACGGTGGTAGGGCGCCCAGATCGCCTCCCGCGACCCCTCCGGCACGCCCGGACCCTCGTCCTCCACGGCGAGCCGCACCATCCCGTTCCGCGCCGATCCCTCGATGCGCACGGTCTGGCCACCCGGCCCGTACTTCAGGGCGTTGTCGAGCAGGTTCACGAGGATCCGCCGCACGGCCTCCCGCTCCCCGAGCACCTCCAGATCGGGGGGCGTCCGCACGTCGATCGTCGCCGCGTCGGCGCCGGAGAGGGGCCGGAACGACTCGACCACCTCCTCGATGCAGGACGCGAGCTCGACTCGCCGCGCCGCGCCCGCCGGACGCGTGGCCCGGGCGCGGGCGAACTGGAGGATGTTCTCGACCAGGTGCGTGAGTCGCCGCGCCTCCCGTGCCACCACCCGATTCGCCCGGGCCCGCTCCTCGGCCGTGCGCAGCTTCCCGTCCACCTGGAGCTCCGCGAGCATGCGGATCTGCGTGAGCGGCGTGCGCAGCTCGTGGGAGACGCTCGAGATGAAGTCGTCCCGCAGGCGCGCGAGGTTGTGGTGCCGGCGGACCTCCCAGAGCCCGGCCACGCCGACGGCCAGCGTGAGCGCGAGCAGCCCGAGCGCGAACGGCACGCGCGAGGAGGGGAGCCCGCCGATCACGAGTCGGTCCGCGGCCTCGGGGCGGATGGACGCCTCGATCCGGAGCGATCCGTAGTGCGCCTCGAGCGTGTCCAGGGCGCGTGGCGCGCCGGTGCCGATCTCCCCGTCGGAGAGGCGGATCGGCTCGTGGGGCCCGCCCGCGAGCACGATGCGGACCGTCGAGTCCGCGTCCGCCTCCCCCGCGATGGCGGGCGGGAGGAGGGGACGCTGCGTGTACCAGTCCCGGGCGAGCTCGGCGAGGGCCGCCTGGGGGAGGACGATCGCGTACATGAGGGCCGGCCGGTCCGCGTCGTCCACGACGACGGCGTGCAGGAGGATCTCGTCGAGCACGGTCAGTCCGTACCGCTCGCCCGGCGTCTCCAGCGCGCGCTCCCGCACGAGCGCGACGAGCTCCCCGGCGCGCGACGCGTCTGGGGCCGGCCCGTCGAGCTCGAGGACCGAGCCGTCCCGCAGGTCCCCGACGAACAGGAAGCGCGGCTCACGGAGGGAGGGACAGGGGCAGCGGATGGCGCGCGCGGCGTCGTCCAGCTCCCACTCGACCTCGCGCAGCTCCGGCATCCCGCGCTCGCGCACGCGACGGGGGACCTCGTCGAAGACGACGTCGAACAGGCGCGAGAGGTCCTCCCGCGCGATCCGCGCGTACTCCGTGGCGGCGAGGCCCGCGTAGTCGGAGAGGACCGCCTCGGCCGTGGTCCGATGGGACCGGGCGGCCTCGTAGGCCTGGAAGGCCACGCCGCAGGAGAGCGCGAGCATGACCAGCAGGAAGACCGCGAGGAGCGTGGTCGATGCCGGAGCGGGCGGTCGGATGCGAAAGGCGCGCGGCACGGTGGCCCCTCCGCCGAAGACGACAGATACCACGGAATGATGGCCGGAGGCGACGCGGGGCCGCAACGCACGACGTGTTCGGGGTTCGTAAGGGATTCGCGACGGGGGTCCGCGCACCGCGCAGCGCGGGAGCGCGGCCTTTCCGCGATCCCCCGGCCCACGGCGGCGGGGCTCCCTTGCTCCCCCGGGGGTTCCGGGACATGCTGACCGGCGCCGGTCCCGTATCGCGCCGGAGCGGGCCGCCCGGCCCGCCCGCCCACTCCAGCCGTTCCTCCGCCGAGGCCGCCCATGCGACGACGCGCCGCCCGCCGCACGCTCCTGCTTCCGTGGATCGCGATCCTGCTCCTTCCCGCCGCTGCGCTCGGCCAGGCCGATCCGCGCCTGCCCGGGCTCAAGGCCGAGGCGCTCCAGCGGGTGGAGGCCCGCGCGAAGCTCGTCCAGGAGATCGTGGACGTGCTCTACAGCTTCGGCGAGCTCGGGATGCAGGAGTTCGAGACGCAGCGCTACCTGACGGAACTCCTCGAGGAGGAGGGATTCGAGATCGAGCTGGGGGTCGCGGGCATGCCGAGCGCGTGGACCGCGCGCTGGTCGAACGGGAGCGGTCGCCCGGTGATCGCCCTGGGCTCGGACGTGGACGGGATCCCGCAGTCGAGCCAGAAGCCGGGGGTGGCCTACCACGACCCGATCCTCCCGCTCGCGCCGGGCCACGGCGAGGGGCACAACTCCGGGCAGGCGGTGAACGTGGCGGCCGCGCTCGCGGTGAAGGAGCTCATGGAGCGCGAGAACCTCGACGGGACGCTCCTGCTCTGGCCCGGGATCGCCGAGGAGCAGCTCGCCGGCAAGGCATATTTCGTGCGGGACGGGGTCTTCGACGGCGTGGACGTGAACCTCTTCACGCACGTGGCGTCGGGCTTCGGCGTGTCGTGGGGGCAGAGTGCGGGAAACGCGATGGTGTCGGCGCAGTTCCGCTTCCGGGGCGAGAGCGCGCATTCCGCCGGCTCCCCCTGGCGGGGGCGCTCCGCCCTCGACGCGGTCATGCTCATGGCCCAGGCGTGGGAGTACAAGCGGGAGCACCTGCGGCCCTCCCAGCGCTCGCACTACGTGATCGTCGACGGGGGCGACCAGCCGAACGTCGTGCCCGGCACCGCGACCATCTGGTTCTTCTTCCGCGAGATCGACTACGAGCGCGTCACGGAGATGTACGAGGCGGCCCGCCGCATGGCGGAGGGCGCCGCGCTCATGACCGACACCCAGATCGACACGATCATGACGATCGGCTCGGCCTGGAGCCGGCACTTCAACCGGCCCGTGGCGGAGGCCACCTACGCGAACATGCTGCGGGTCGGCCTTCCCGAGTGGTCGGAGCAGGACCTCGCGCTCGCCGGCGCGCTCCAGCGTGAGCTGGGGGAGGAGGAGGTCGGGCTTCCTCGGGAGATCGGCGCGCTCGCCGGACCGGTCGACCTCTCCCGCTCGCTCGGCGGGGGCTCGGACGACATCGGCGACGTCTCGTGGAACATGCCGACGATCACGCTGCGCTACCCGGCGAACATCCCGGGCGGGCCCGGGCACCACTGGGCGAACGGCATCGCGATGGCCACGCCGATCGCGCACAAGGGCGCGCTCGCGGGCGCGAAGGTCCAGGCGCTCACGGTCCTCGATCTGCTGCTCGACGGACGGACCGTCGAGCGCGCGCACGAGTACTTCCGGCAGCAGACCGCGTCCACGACCTATCGGCCGTTCATCTCGGAGCACGACCGGCCGGCCACCTGGCTGAACCAGGACATCATGGAGCGCTGGCGGGAGCGCATGCGCCCGTACTACTACGATCCCTCGCGCTGGGACAGCTACCTCGAGCAGCTCGGGATCGAGTACCCGACGCTGCGGCCGGCGACGGCGAGCGACGGGAGCTGAAGCCGCCATGTCCGCGCCGCTCGTGCCCGGCCTTCCGGACGTCCGCGTCCGGCGGCGGGTGCCCGAGTGGATGGACGACCCGGCGCTGTCCGGTGCGCAGCACCGCGAGGCGCTGGACGCGCTCGCACGGGTGAACCGCCTCTCTCTCGCGGGCCGGAGGGTCGCGGGCGAGGTGCTGGCGATGGCGCGGAGCGGCCGCGTCGAGCCCGGCCGGCCCGTGCGTCTGCTGGACGTGGCGTGCGGCGGCGGCGACGTGCTCCGGGCCGTGGCGCGGGCCGCGGAGCGGGCGGGGGTGGCGGTGGAGCTCCACGGCTGCGACCGGAGCGAGGCGGCGCTCGCGCACGCGCGGGAGCGGCTGGACGGGCGGTCGCTGGAGCTCCACCGCGTCGACGTCCTCGCGGAGCCGCTCCCGGGCCGCTTCGACCTGGTCGCGTGCTCGCTCTTCCTGCACCACCTGGACGAGGACGACGCGGTCCGCCTGCTCGCCGCCATGGGTTGCGCCGGCCGGGTGATGCTCGTGCAGGATCTCCGCCGCTCGCGCCTGTCCTACGCGCTGGCGGCCGCGGGGCTGCAGGTGCTCACCCGGTCGCCCGTGGCGCGGGTGGACGGGCGGCGCTCCGTGCGGGCGGCGTTCACGATGCGGGAGGCGCGGGCGCTCTGCGCCCGCGCCGGGCTTCCCGATGCGCGGGTACGCCGCGCCTGGCCCCAGCGCTTCACGATCCGGTGGGCGGCTCGCGAGGCGGCTCATGGGTCGGCCGAGGGGGCGGCGCCATGACGGACTGGGACGCGCTGGTCGTGGGCGCCGGCCCCGCAGGAAGCCTCCTCGCGCGCGGGCTCGCGGCGGACGGGCTCCGCGTGCTGCTCGTGGAGCGGGAGCGCTGGCCTCGGTGGAAGGTCTGCGGGGCATGCCTGGGCCCGGACGCGCACGCGGCCCTGGAGGCGGAGGGGCTCGGCGCGGTGCCGGAGCGCGGCGGCGCGGTCCCGCTGCGCCGCACCACGCTGCACGCGCACGGCCGCCGCGCGGAGCTCCGCACGGACGGGTGGCGGGTGTGGTCGCGTGCGCGACTCGACGCGGCCCTCGTCGGAGAGGCGGTGCGCGCCGGCGCGGTCTTCCGCCCCGGGACGCGCGCCCGGATCGCCCCGGTGCGGGGGGAGGCGCGGGTGGTGACGCTCCGGTCCGGGGCGCGCGAGGAGACGACGACCGCCTCGGTGGTGGTCGACGCCAGCGGCCTCGGGGGCGGCGCGGAGATGTCCCGCCCGCCGGCGCGGCCCCGCCGGGAACCGGGTCCGCGCGTGGGTCTCGGTGCGCTCTTCCCCGCCGGGGCGGCGGACCTCCCCGCCGGCCGACTCCACATGGTGGTCGGCCGGGGAGGCTACGTCGGGCTCACGCGACTCGAGGACGAAACGATCGACGTGGCGGCGGCGGTCGATCCAGGGCTGCTCCGCGGGCGCACCCCGGCCGGGGCCGTCGCGCACCTCCTCGCCACGGCGGGCCTCGACCTCGAGGGCCCGCCGCCGCTCGTGGGCTGGAAGGGGACGCCTCCGCTCGGACGCGTTCACGCGGACGCCGCCGCCCGGCGCCTCTTCCGGCTCGGCGACGCGCTCGCCTTCGTGGAACCCTTCACCGGCGAGGGGATCGGGTGGGCCCTGCAGGCGGCGCGCGCGCTTCGCCCGATCGCGGCGCGTGCCGCGGAGCGATGGGACGACGCCCTCGCCGCCGCCTGGGACGCCGACCACCGCGGCCGGGCCGCGCGGGGGCGCCTGCGCTGCGCGCTGCTCGCGCGGGGGCTCCGCTCCGAAGCGCTCGTCTCGCTGGGCGTGCGGGTGCTGGCGGCCGCGCCGTGGCTGGCCCGTCCCTGGGTCCGCGGGATGGCCGCCGCATGAGGATCGACGGGCTCGGCGCGGCCCGGCCGCGCCACGACGCGGCGCAGGAGGAGGCGGCGGAGTACCACACGCGGCTCTCCGGCCTGGACGCGGCGCGGGGACGCGTCCTTCGCACGCTCTACCGGCGCTCCGGCGTGGACCGGCGCGGGAGCGTGCTCCTCCGACGCGCGGACGGGACCCTCGACGACCGTCAGGACTTCTATCGCCCGGTTCGCGACGAGGGCGACCACGGGCCGACCACGGCCGCGCGGATGGCGATGTACGAGCGGCACGCGCCGGACCTCGCCGCCCGGGCGTCCCGAAGGGCGCTCGAGCACGGGGGCGCCCTCCCCGCGGAGGTCACGCACGTCGTGACGGTCTCCTGCACCGGCTTCGTCTCGCCGGGCGTGGACGCGAGCCTCGTGCAGGAGCTCGGCGTGCCGAGCGGGGCCGAGCGGACGGCGGTCGGCTTCATGGGGTGCCACGGCGCGCTCAACGGACTGCGCGTCGCCCGCGCGCTCACGGAGGCCGATCCGGGCGCCGTCGTCCTGGTCGCCGCGGTCGAGCTGTGCAGCCTGCATCTCGCCTACGGGTGGGACCCGGACGCGCTCGTGGCCAACGCCCTCTTCGCGGACGGGGCGGGCGCCGCGCTCTGCCGGGGGGACGCCGACTCCGCCGGCGGGGAGCCGGGCTGGGCGGTCCGTGCGACCGGCGCGCTCCTCCTCCCGGACTCGGCCGGGGACATGACCTGGCGGATCGGGGACCACGGCTTCCGGATGACGCTCTCGGCGCGGGTTCCGGACCTCATCCGCGCGCGCCTCGGCGGCTGGCTGCGCGCCTGGCTCGGCGGCCACGGGCTCGGGATCGGCGACGTGGCGAGCTGGGCCGTGCACCCCGGGGGGCCGCGCATCCTGGACGCGGTCGAGGAGGCCGCGGGGCTTTCCGGCGGATCCCTCGAGGTGTCGCGGGACGTGCTCCGGGAGCACGGGAACATGTCCTCCGCGACCATCCTGTTCATCCTCGAGCGCCTCCGCGCCCGCGGCGCCCGCACGCCCTGCGTCGCGCTCGCGTTCGGACCGGGGCTGGTCTTCGAGGCGATCCTCTTCGGATAGGCCGCTTCGGATAGGCCGCGCGGGCGGCGTGTCCGCTCCGCTCTCTTGCCTCCCTCCGCACGCGCGGGCATCCTGTCCGCTTCCGAGACGCAGCAGCGGAGGGAGTGATGGGCGCGAAGAGCAGCGGGACGGGCGGGACGCTTCCGGCCGACGGGGCCGGTCGGTCGCCCATGGAGCGGCGGGAGTTCCTGCGCGCGGCGGCGGTCGCGGCCGCGGCGGGCGCGCTGGGACCGGCGGGCCTCGCGGCCCAGGGAGGCGCGGTGCACGGTGGCGCCCCCCCGAGCGCCGTTCCGCCGACCCTCGACCCCGCGGACCTCGCCCGGCTCGAAGCGCTCCTCCAGGAGGTCGTCCCCCTCGGCAACGGCGAGCCGCCGGCCCTCCAGTTCCAGGCGTATCCGGGAGGCACCGGCGCGCTCCTCGAGCGGCTCTGGCGCGAGCACGGCGGCCGTCCCTTCGACCGCCCCGCCATCGAGGTCCAGCCCTGGTCGGGTCCGGTCCCGACCCGCGAGGAGGAGATCGCCTTCCTGCCCGCCCACCGGCTCGGCGCGCTCGTCCGTGCACGACACATCACCTCCGTCGAGCTGACGGAGATCTACCTCGAGCGCCTCCACCACTACGATCCGAAGCTCCTCTTCGCGGTGAGCATCCTCGACGGCCGCGCGCGGGAGGAGGCGCAGCAGGCCGACGCGGATCTGCGGGCGGGGCGCTGGAGAGGGCCGCTCCACGGGGTGCCGTACGGGCTGAAGGACCTCTTCGCCGCGCGCGGCACCCGCACCACCTGGGGATCGGCCGACTTCCAGGAGCAGGTGCTCGACTACGACTCGGAGATCGTCGTCCGCCTGCGGGAGGCCGGCGCGGTCCTGATCGCCAAGCTCGCCACCGGCGAGTTCGCGCAGGGCGACCGCTGGTTCCGCGGCCAGACGCTGAACCCGTGGAACCCGTCGGAGGGCTCGAGCGGCTCGTCGGCCGGCCCGGGCTCCGCGACCGCCGCCGGGTGCGTCGGCTTCTCGATCGGGACGGAGACGCAGGGCTCGATCGTCTCGCCGTCGCGTCGGAACGGGCTCTCCGCGCTGCGTCCGACGTACGGCCGTGTGAGCCGGCACGGCGGCATGGTGCTCTCCTGGAGCATGGACAAGCCCGGCCCGATGTGCCGGAGCATCGAGGACTGCGCGCACGTCTTCCACGCGATCCACGGCGCGGACGAGAAGGATCCGTCCACGGTCACGGCTCCGTTCCGCTTCGACCGCACGCCCGATCTCGCCTCGTACCGGATCGGCTACACGGAGGACGCGCCCGAGGCGCTCCTCGAGCAGCTCCGCGCGCTCGGTGCCCGGCCGGTGCCGATGCCCGCGCTGCCCGAGGGGAGCTCCAACGCGATCACGGTCGAGGGCGCGGCGGCGTTCGAGTTCCACGTCGCGCCGGACGGCGAGCCCGAGCCGATCCCGCCGGGGCTCGACGAGCGGGAGGTCCGGCGCCGCACCCGGTTCACGCGCGGGCGCGACGTGAGCGCCGTCGAATACCTGCAGTCGCAGCGCAGGCGCCACATCCTCATGAAGCGGACGGCGGAGGCCATGCGGGGCTTCGACATGTTCGTGAGCGGCTCGGGCCAGACGGGCCTCACGAACACGACCGGCCATCCGGCCGTGGTCGTGCCGTACGGCTTCGGACCGCGCGACCCCGAGCAGGAGGGGTCCACGGTCATGCCGCTCACGGCCATCATCATCGGCGACCTGTTCGCGGACGACCGCATCCTGAGCGTCGCGCACGCCGTCCAGGCCGCCTCGGACTGGCATCTCCGACATCCCGAGCTGAGCTGATCCATGACGAAGAAGCAGCGCCCCCCCGTCCGTCGACCCGCCGGGGTCCGCCCGCTCGTCCTGGCCCTGATCGCCCTCGCCGCGTCCGGACCCGTGCCCCTCGGGGCGCAGGCCGCCCCGCCGGTGGACGTCGAGGAGATGACGGTGGACCGACTGCGGGAGGGCTACGCCGCGGGCGAGTTCTCGGCCGTGGAGGTGACGCGCTCCTTCCTCCGGCGGATCGCGACCTACGAGCCGCACTACAACGCGTTCATCTCGATGAACCCGGAGGCGCTCGAGCGCGCCGAGCGGCTGGACATCCTGCGCGCCGGGGGCGGCCCGCTCGGTCCCCTGCACGGCGTGCCGGTCGTGATCAAGGACAACATCGACCAGGCGGGGCGGGTCACGACGGCGGGCTTCGAGGGCTTCAGCTCGCGGACCGGCGGTGTCGACATGATTCCGCAACGGGACGCCACGGTCGTGGCGCGCCTGGAGGCCGCGGGCGCGATCATCCTCGGGAAGACGAACCTGCCGGACTTCGCGGGCCACGGGACGCGCACGAACAGCTCGGTCGCGGGGGTGACGCTCAACGCGTACGACCCCACCAAGGCGCCCGGCGGCTCGAGCGGCGGGACGGCCACCGCCGTGAACGCCTCCTTCGCCGTGCTCGGCCTCGGCACGGAGACCGGCGGCTCGATCCAGAACCCCTCCTCGGCCCAGGGGCTCGTCGGCGTCAAGCCGACCTACGGCCTGGTCCCGCTCGACGGCGTGGTGCCGCTGAGCGGCACGTACCTCGACGTGGTCGGCCCGATCGCGCGTACGGTGCGGGACGCCGCGATCGCGCTCGACGTGCTGGCGGGACCGACCCCGGAGGACTTCGCGACCTACGCGTCGGTCGGGCACGTGCCGCCCGAGGGCTACGCGGCCTCGATCGTGCCCGGCGCCATCGCCGGCAAGCGCTTCGGGCTGGTCGGTCCGGGGTGGCGCGACGACAACCTCCCGCTCCACCCCGACACCGAGGCGATGTACCGCGAGGCGGTCGCCGTGCTCGAGCGGCTCGGCGGCGTGGCGGTGGAGGATCCCTTCGCCGGCACCCGGTTCGCTGCGATGTGGGACGAGAGCCCGAACGTTCCCTCGCAGGGGGTGCACGACATGGCCGTGTACCTCCGGCACCTGGGGGAGGACGCGCCGTTCGACTCCGTCGAGGAGTGGGAGGCGCTCACCGGGCGCGAGTTCGGCCGCGCGCGCCGGGACGGCGAGCTCCGGCCGCCGGCCCGGCCCAGCGCGACCGAGGAGGGAGACGCCT
>CAZOYA010000140.1:0-2044 GCA_964583815.1 uncultured Gemmatimonadaceae bacterium
CGGCCCAGGAGATCTTCTTCCCGTACTTCTGCTTGATCGGCCAGAGCAGCCGGCGGGCCTTGTCGAGGTTCGCGTTGTCCGGCCAGCTGTTCAGCGGCGCGAAGCGCTGCGAGCCGTCGGCGCCGCCGCCCCGCCCGTCGTGGATGCGGTACGTCCCCGCGGCGTGCCAGCTCATCCGGATGAAGAACGGACCGTAGTGGCCGTAGTCGGCGGGCCACCAATCCTGGGACGTGGTCATCAGCTCCACGAGGTCCCGCTTGAGGGCCTCCACGTCCAGGCTCTCGAGCTCCTTCGCGTAGTCGAAGTCCGGGTCCAGGGGATTGGACGCGGGCGAGTGATGGTGCAGCACCGAGAGGTCGAGCTGGTTCGGCCACCAGTCCCGGTTCGTCCTCGGGCGATGCGCCTTCGGCTTCGGGGACGGGATCACCGGGTTCTCGCTCTCGCTGGTGCTCCGGGTCGCCTGCTTGTCGTGCTCGATGAATCCGTCGCTCACTTCGTTCTACCCTCGCTGAGGTTTTCGCCGTGGATCGCGGGCTCGCCCGTCGACTCGCGCGCCGCCGCCGTGCACTCGGGGCACCGGCCCCAGTAGATCACCTCCGCTTCGTCGATCTCGAAGCCGTGGTCGTCCGCCACGGTGAGGCAGGGGGTGTGTCCCACCGCGCAGTCGACGTCGACCGTCCGCCGGCAGGTCCGGCAGATGAGGTGATGATGGTTGTCGCCCCTGCGCGTCTCGTACCGGGCCGGGGAGTCCGCGGGCTGGATGCGCCGGAGGAGACCCCGCTCCGTGAACGTCGCGAGCGCGTCGTAGACCGCCTGGCGGGAGATGCCGCCGAGGCGACCGCGCACGACCCGGTAGACCTCGTCCGTGGTGGCGTGCGGCTGCTCCGAAACGGCCTGGAGGACGGCCGCGCGCTGCACGGTCACGTGCAGGCCGTGACGCCGCAGGAGCGCTTCGCTGGGGGCAGGGATGTTCTCGCGCATGACGGACATCATAGCCTGATTCTGGAATGAGTCCAGATCTCGGGCAACGGTCGAACTCGACCTCCGGCACGTCGCTTGCTCCCCGGCCAGTGGTCTCGAGGTCGTCGATGCATGCGTCGTCCGCGCCCTTGGGGATTCCGCGGACGGGGAGGGCCGCGCCATGAGAGAGCACCTGCGGGTCGGAGACGCCGCCCGCGCGCCGTCCACGGACGAGGGAAGCCTGCACGAGCTCCTGCCGGACCTGGCCTACCAGCGCCTCGGCATCGTGAATGTGGTGTGTGTCGGCGCGCCGGGCCGGAGAGGCGACGGCGCGCGCGCGGGATGGACGCTCGTGGACGCCGGTGTGCCCGGCAGCAGGCGTGCGATTCTCGGGGCCGTAATGCGCCGCTTCGGAGAGGACCCGCCCGAGGCGATCGTCCTCACGCACGCGCACTTCGATCACGTGGGGGCGCTGCCGGAACTCCTCGAACGCTGGGACGTGCCCCTGTACGCGCACCAGCTGGAGCACCCCTACCTGGACGGCCGCCGCTCCTATCCCCCGCCGGATCCCACGGTCGGCGGCGGAGCCATGGCGGCCCTTTCGCCGCTCTACCCGAAGGGGCCGATCGACGTCCGCCGCTGGCTCCGCCCGCTGCCCGCCGACGGCACCGTGCCGACGATGCCTGACTGGCGCTGGATCCACACGCCCGGGCACACGCCCGGACACGTGGCGCTCTGGCGGGCACGCGACAAGACGCTCCTTTCCGGGGACGCCTTCATCACCACGGATCAGGAATCGGCGTATGCCGTGGCGGTCCAGCGTCCCGAGATCCACGGTCCGCCCGCGTACTTCACGCCCGACTGGGACGGGGCGGAGGAGTCGGTGCGCCGGCTGGCGGAGCTCCGGCCCGAGCGGGTGGTGTCCGGGCACGGGCCACCGCTCGCGGGCGCGGAGATGCGGGCCGGGCTGGAGGAACTCGCCCGTCGTTTCCGGCAGATCGCGGTCCCCGAGCACGGGCGCTACGTGATGGAGGGGCGAGACTCGGAGGCGTAGCGCCGGCGACCTTCCCGGAGGAGCCGCGCA
>CAZOYA010000140.1:2144-9445 GCA_964583815.1 uncultured Gemmatimonadaceae bacterium
GCGGCCGCATCGACTTCCAGAGACGAGGTGCCCCATGGGCAGCGACAAGGAAAGCGGCCTCCTCGACCGCACGGTGGGCGACCTGGTGAGCGAGGACTACGCCCGGGCGGCCGCGTTCGCGGAGCTCGGCATCGACTTCTGCTGCGGCGGTCGCCGGACGTTGGCGGAAGCCTGCACCGAGGCGGGGGTGGCGCCCGAGCGGGCGCTCGACCGCCTGGAGGAGGTCGCGGCCCGGCCGCACGACGCGTCCCCGGACGTCCGCATGTGGAGCCTCGAGCGGCTGGCGGGCCACATCGAGAAGGTGCACCACGCGTACGTCCGGCGGACGCTTCCCGTGCTCGGGCGCTGGACGGACAAGGTCGCGCGCGTGCACGGATCGGCGCATCCCGAGCTCCTGCAGGTGCGCGCGCTCCTGGGCGAGCTCGCCTCGGAGCTGGAGCGGCACATGGACGAGGAGGAGTCCGTGCTCTTCCCCCACGTGGCCGCGCTCGAGGACCCCGAGGGCGCGCAGGACGTCCGCCGGAAGCGGACCGGGCTCGACGCGCTGGAGGAGGACCACGAGCACGCGGGCCTGCTCGCCCGGCGCATCCGTGAGCTCACGAACGAGTACGTGCCGCCCGCCGACGCCTGCGCCACGTACGCGGCCACGCTCGCGCTCCTCCAGGAGTTCGAGGCCGATCTGCACCGGCACGTGCACCTGGAGAACAACGTCCTCTTCCCTCGCGCGCGGGCGCTGCACGCACGGCACGTCGCCGCCGGGCGCGGCCTCGCGAGCTGACGCTCGGGAGCGGTCATGCCGACGGCTCTGCCGACCGTGGAGGTCGGGCCGGGCGCGTCCGAGCGCGCCGCGGGCTCGGGCGACCCGTGGGCACGCCGCGGACGGCTCCCGAACGTCCGGCGCGTCGTCGCGGTCGGGGCCGGGAAGGGCGGGGTGGGCAAGAGCACCGTGGCCGTCGGCCTCGCGCTCGCGCTCCGTGCGGCGGGCCACCGGGTCGGCCTGCTCGACGCCGACATCTACGGTCCGTCCGTCCCCGTCCTGGTGGGCCTCGAGGACGGTGCCGAGCGCGTACGGATGAGCGAGGGGAAGCAGATCGTTCCGCTCGAGGCGTTCGGTCTGTCGGTCGTCTCCTTCGGATTCTTCCTGGGGCCGCAGTCTCCGGCGGTCTGGCGTGGTCCCCTCGTGGGCAAGGCCGTGCGCCAGTTCTCCCGCGGCGTGCTCTGGCCCGAGCTCGACGTCCTGGTGGTCGACCTTCCGCCCGGCACGGGAGACGTCCCGCTCTCGCTCGCCCAGTCCATCGTGGTCGACGGCGCGGTGGTCGTGACCACCCCGCAGCGGCTCGCCGTCCTCGAGGCGGGCAAGGCGCTCGAGATGTTCCGCAAGCTCGACGTGCCGGTGCTCGGCGTCGTGGAGAACATGGCGTACGCCGAGTGCACGTGCGGACGCCGGTCGCATCCGTTCGGGCGGGGCGGGGGCGAGCGACTGGCGGCCGAGTCGGATCTCCCCCTGCTCGGGGCCGTCCCGTTCGACGAGGAGCTGGTCGAGGGCGGCGACCGGGGGAGCCCGGTCACGCCGACGGCACCGGCCGCCCTGGTGTTCGGCCAGGTTGCGGCCCGGGTGGCGGCCGCCCTGGGCATCGACACGCCGGCCCAGGCCGCACCGTGATGCGCGCCACCTCTCCCGCGACGGCACGCGCGGGCGGGATCGCGGGCGCGGGGGCGCCGCCCTTCCGGCTACCCGGGGAGCACTTCGCGGCCGCGCTCGCCTTCCTCGTTCTCGGCGCGGTGGGCCTCGTGGTGCTGGCCGGGGAGATCGCGGGCGGCGCCTACCCCTCGCTCCGGGTCATCGCGCTCACGCATTTCTTCACGCTCGGGTGGATCACGACCTCCATCATGGGCGCGCTCTACCAGCTCATGCCCTCCGTGCTCGGCCGGCCCGTCCGCTCGGTGGGTCTCGCGCACGTGAGCTTCGGGCTCCACGCGATCGGGCTCCCGCTCTTCGCCGGGAGCCTCCTGGCGGGGCGCCTCGCGCCGATGGTCGCCGGGGCCGTCACGATGGCCGCGGGCCTCGTGCTCTTCCTCGCGAACCTGTGGGCCACGCTCGCGGCCGCGTGTCGGCGCCGCGACCTGACCTGGTGGGCGCTCCTCGGTGCGAGCGTGTTCCTCGCGTTCACGCTCGTGGCCGGCGTCGTGCTCGCGGGCAACCTGCGCTGGGGCTATCTCGGGGCCGAGCGGTTCCTCGCGCTCGGGGTCCATCTCCACGTGGCGCTGGGCGGGTGGGTGCTGCTCGTCATGGTGGGCGTCGCGCACCGCCTCCTACCGATGTTCCTGCTCAGCCACGGCGTGGGCGACCGGCTCATGCGCGCCGCCGCGGCCCTCGTGGCCGGAGGGGCCGGGACGCTCATGCTGGGACACCACGGCCCCCCGCTCCTCGCGCGGTGGCTCCCCGCCGTCCTCCTCGCGTCCGGGCTCGTCTGCTTCCTCGCGCAGGCCGCGCTCCTCTACCGGCGCCGGCTCCGCCGCGCGCTCGATCCGGGGCTGCGCCTCGCGGCGCTCGCGCTCGGCATGCTGGGCGTGGGCCTCGCGCTCGGAGGGCCGGTCGTGCTCGGCGCGGGCGACGCCCGCCTCGCCACGGCCTACATCCTCGCGGTCATCGGCGGGATGAGCCTCTTCGTCGCGGGCCACTACTACAAGATCGTCCCCTTCCTCGTGTGGCATCACCGCTTCGCCGGCCGGGGAGCCGGCGCCCGAGCCGGCTCGAGCGTGGCGGAGCTGCTCGACACGGGTCGGGCGAAGCGCGCCACCTCGCTCCTCGTGCTCGGCGTGGCCGGGCTCGCGGCGGGCGTGCTCCTCGGTCAGGCGGCGGTGGTCCGGCTGGCGGCCCTGGCGTTCGCGGCGGGCACGGTCCTCGTGGCCGGGCAGATGCTCGGTCTCGCCCGGCGGAGGCCCGCATGAGCGGCGAGGGAGCGGGGGCCCGGACGCTCGTGCCCCGGATCGGCGAGAGCCAGGGACGGATCCTGCAGCACCTCAAGCGCGGTGGGTCCGGCACGATCCCCGAGATGGCGCGCGCCCTGGAGCTCAGCGTCGAGACCGTGCGCACCCACCTGCGCGCGCTCGGGAGCGAGGGCCTCGTGGAGCGGCGCGGCCGGAGGGGAAGCGGACCCGGCCGGCCGGAGATCGTCTACGGGCTGACCGCGGCGGCGGAGGAGCTCTTCCCCAGCCAGGAGGGGAAGCTGCTCCAGGACCTCGCCGCCTTCCTGGAGGAGCAGGGCCGCGCGGATCTCCTGCGCGCCTTCTTCGAGGAGCAGACCGCGCGGCGTCGGGCCGCCCTGGGCACGCGCCTCGAGCGCCTCGGCGACGACGAGCGCCTCGAGGAGGTCGCGCGCGTCCTCACCGAGGAGGGCTTCATGGCCGACGTGGTGACGGACGAAGACGGCCGCAAGCTGCTCCGGCTCTCCCACTGTCCGCTCCGCAACCTCGTGGACGTCACGGCGCTCCCGTGTCGCGCGGAGCTCGAGGTCGTCCAGGAGATGCTCGGCGAGCGCCTCTCGCGCGTGAGCTACATTCCGTCGGGCGATCACGCGTGTTGTTACGCTCCGGGGGGCGCCGAGCGCGACGACGGATCCGGGCCTACTCGGGGATCCCCACGTCGAACGTCCCTGCCGATACGGTGATCGGCCCGGTCGCGACGGTGCCCGATTTCGCGGGCAGCGTGAAGGAGAAGGAGCCCGTCGCGCGCGTTCCCGTCCACGTGTCGATCGTCACCGATCCCGTCGCGCCGCCCAGGGCGCTCGTCCAGCAGCAGTCCTCGCTCGTGTCGAGCGGGCCGCCGGGACCGTAGACCTCCGCCAGCCGGAGCGGAGCCACGCTGCTGAGCGCGTAGGTCCCCGGTCCTGCGACGTCCTGCACGGCGATCGTGATCATGTGCCGGTCGTTGCCGGCCGAGAAGCCCCACAGCGTCGCCGGGTTCGGCTGCAGGGTGATCGTGGCGGCGCTCCACGCCTCGCCGCCGACCGTGGCGCCGACGTGGTTCATGGACGTCTCGGGCACCGGCTGCACGGTGCCGACACGGCGCAGCGGCAGATCGAACTCGCCCTGCGTCACGGCTCGGGTACCGCTCGCTCCCCCGGTCGATGCGTCGGCCGTGAACGAGAACGACCCCGTGATGCGCGTGTCGCCCACCTCGGCGATCGTGATCGTGCCGGCGGCGCCGCTCAGCGGCGTAGTCCAGCCCGAGCCGCCCAGCGCCACGATGCCCGTTCCACCCGACACGCCACCGCCGGTGCCCAGCGGGTAGGTCCCGGGACCCGGCACGTTCATGAGCGAGAGCACGATGGCGAGAGCCTCCGTGCCGGACACCTGGGTGCCCTGGATCACGTAGATGCCGCTCCCCGTGACCTGCGCGCCCTGATCCACGTAGATGGGATCGCTCGCCCAGGCCGATCCGTCGATGCGGGCGGTCATGAAGCCGTTCGCCTCGCCGCCCGTGGGTCCGGTCCCTCCGTCGCCGCAGCTCGCGAGGGTCGGAGCCACCACGAGGAGCGCGCGGCAGAGTCGACGCCGGGCGCGCGGGCGCGAGAGCGCGTGGGCGCGGCCGGAGGGGGAGGGGTGGGGCACGGGAGGATCCTTTCACGCGGGGGGGAGCGCCGCCGTTCCCGGCGCGGCGTTTCGTGACGATCGAAGGATAGTGCCCGGCCGGAACGCAGTCTATACGCCCCTTTGGGGGCCGGACGGCTTCGCTTTCGCCCCATCCAGGCGATCGCTCGAAGCAAGGGGATGCGCGTGTTCGTCTTGATGGATGTGCCGGGACAGAATATAATTCTGATATCATGGCATTGGACCGAACGATCGACGAGATCGACCTCCGCATCCTCGGCTTTCTCCAGGACAACGCGCGCATCCCCAACGCGGAGATCGCGCGCCGCGTCGGCATGGCGCCGTCGGCGGTGCTGGAGCGGGTGCGCAAGCTCGAGGAGCACGGGTTCGTGCGTGGGTATCATGCGCAGCTCGATCCGCTCCGGCTGGATCACGGCCTGCTCGCCTACGTCTTCGTCCGCGAGGACGAGCATCCGGGCGGGAAGGACCTCGGCGAGGAGCTGGCCGCGCTGCCGGAGGTGCAGGAAGTGCACCACGTGGCCGGGGAGGACTGCCTCCTGGTGAAGGTGCGGGTGCGCGACGCGGCGGCGCTGGGCGGGCTGCTGCGGGAGCGGATCGGCGCGCTGCCCGGGGTGCGCTCCACGCGCTCGACGATCGTGCTGGAAACCCTGAAGGAGACGACGCGGCTGGATCTCGACCCCGTGGAGGCCGGGACGTAGTCGCGCCCTTGCAATCGATGACACGAGCGACACCGTCGCGCGGGTGGGTCCTCCTCGCCTTCGCTGCGGTCTACCTGATCTGGGGATCGACCTACCTGGCGATCCTCTTCGCGATCGAGACCCTGCCGGGCTTCCTCATGGCGGGCGTGCGCTATCTCGTCGCGGGTGCGGTGCTCCTGGCCGTCGCCCGCGCTCGGGGAGCCCCGCGTCCGCGCGGGGAGCACTGGCGCTCGGCGGCGGTGGTCGGCGTGCTGCTGATCATGCTCGGCAATGGCGGCGTGGTCTGGGCCGAGTACCGGGTGCCTTCGGGCGTGGCGGCGCTGCTGATCGCCACCGTGCCGCTGTGGATGGTGCTCGGCGAGTGGCTCAGGCCGGGCGGACGGCGCCCGGGTCTCCCGGTCTTCGCGGGGCTCCTGCTCGGGCTCGTCGGGCTCGGGATGCTCCTCGGACCCGATGCCCTCGCCGGAGGCGCCCGTGTGGATCCGCTCGGGGCGCTCGCGCTCGCCGTGGCCTCGATCTCGTGGGCGACGGGCTCCCTCTATTCGCGCCAGGCACCCGCGCCCTCCTCGCCCCTGCTCGCGATCGGCATGCAGCAGTTCGCCGGCGGGGCCGCGCTCGTCGTCCTCTCGGGTCTCACGGGGGAGATGGCGCAGGTGGACCCTTCGGCGATCTCGCTCCAGTCGACGCTGGCGCTGCTGTACCTGATCGTCTTCGGCTCGATCGTGGGCTTCTCGGCCTACATGTGGCTCCTGCAGGTGTCGACGCCGGAGAAGGTCAGCACGTACGCCTACGTGAACCCGGTGGTCGCGGTCCTCCTCGGTTGGGCCTTCGCGGGTGAGGCGATCACGATGCGCCTCGCCGCCGGAGCGGCGGTGATCCTGGCCGGCGTGGCCCTGATCACGCTCGCGCCGAGGCTCCGGCGCGCTCCCGGTCCGGCGCCCGCACGGGGGACCGGCGCAGGACCCGTCCTCGGGCCGGCGAGCCCCCGCCGCTGAGGGGGCCGCCGGCCGGCCTGCGGGGGCATCCTCAGAACGACCGAGGCAGCCCCAGCACGTGCACCGAGAGATACGACAGGATGAGGTTCCGCGAGATCGGCGCCACCTGGTAGAGCCGCGTCTCGCGGAACTTCCGCTCGATGTCGTACTCGGCGTCGAAGGCCCGCCCGCCGAAGGTCTGCATGGCGGCGTTGCCGGCCTCCCACGAGGCCTCCGAGGCGAGCATGAGCGCGATGTTCGCCTCCTCGCCCGGGCGCTCGCCCGCCTCGAACAGGGCGCATCCGCGCTCCACGACGAGCCGCGCGGCGACCATGGAGGCGTAGGCGCGCGCGAGCGGGAACTGGATCCCCTGGTTCTGGCCGATGGGCCGGTCGAACACCACGCGCTCCCGCGCCCACTCCGTGGCGCGGTCGAGGAACCAGCGCGCGTCGCCCACGCACTCGGACGCGATGAGGAGCCGCTCGGCGTTCATGCTGTCGAGGATGTAGTGGAAGCCCCGTCCCTCCTGGCCGATGAGGTTCCCGGCCGGCACCCGGAGATCCCGGATCACCAGCTCCGCGGCCGAGTGGTTCATCATGGTGCGCGCGGGCCGGATCTCGATGCCGCGACCCACCGCCTCGCGCATGTCCACGAGCAGCACGGAGAGCCCGTCCGTCTTCCGCTCCACCTCTTCGAGCGGGGTCGTGCGCACGAGCAGG
This sequence comes from uncultured Gemmatimonadaceae bacterium, assembly GCA_964583815.1. Lineage (GTDB taxonomy): Bacteria > Gemmatimonadota > Gemmatimonadetes > Longimicrobiales > Gaopeijiaceae > JAWLHJ01. The sequence continues at coordinate 9,150 of CAZOYA010000140.1, forward strand.
AGCATCAGGTCCGAGTGGGCCGCGCGGCCGAGGTATCCCTTGTGTCCGTCGACGACGTACGCATCGCCGTCGCGCACGGCGGTGGTCCGGATCTTCGTGGTGTCCGTGCCCACCTCGGGCTCGGTCACGCCGAAGACCTGGAGTCGCAGCTTCCCCGAGGCGATGCGCGGCAGATAGGCCGCCTTCTGCTCCTCCGAGCCGTGGCGGAGCAGCGTGCCCATCGTGTACATCTGCGCGTGGCAGGTGCCGCCGTTGCAGCCGCTCGCGTGCACCTCCTCGAGGATCGCCGCGCCGGC
>CAZOYA010000141.1:0-1114 GCA_964583815.1 uncultured Gemmatimonadaceae bacterium
CGCCGATCCCGCGCACGCTCTACCTGTCGCTCTCGGGGATCCGGAACCTTTCGCTCATCCGTACGCCGCCCCGGGACCGGATGCCGATCTACACGCACGTGCTCCCCTGGTCGGACCAGCTCATCGGCGAGGCGCTCCACCGCGAGCTCGACCGCGGCGGGCAGGCGTTCTTCCTGCACAACCGCGTGGACACGATCCACACGGTGGCCGAGGAGGTGCGCGCGCTCGTGCCGGAGGCGCGCGTGGGCGTGGCGCACGGCCAGATGGCCGGCGCCGAGCTCGACGAGGTCATGCGCGCCTTCGTCGACGGGGAGCTCGACGTGCTCGTATGCTCCTCGATCATCGAGAACGGTCTCGACGTCCCGAACGCGAACACGCTCATCGTGGACGGGGCCGACCGCTTCGGCCTCTCGCAGCTCTACCAGATCCGCGGCCGGGTCGGACGCTCCGACCGCCGCGCGTACTGCTACCTGCTCGTGCCCGAGAACCTCACCGAGGAGGCCGAGCGGCGGCTCCGCGTGCTCGAGCACTACACCGAGCTCGGGTCCGGCTACTCCGTCGCGCTCCGCGACCTCGAGCTCCGCGGTGCGGGCAACCTGCTCGGCGCCGACCAGTCCGGGTTCGCGACGCAGATCGGGCTCGACGCCTACATGCGCCTGCTGCGCCAGACCGTGGAGCGGCTCCGCAACGGCGAGGAGGCGGAGGTGTGGCCCGACCCCGACGTCGCCCTGCCGGGCGGCGCGTTCCTGCCCGACACCTACGTTTCCGATCCGAGCCAGAAGCTGCATCTTTACCGCCGCCTCTCGAAGGCGCAGGATGCGCCGGACGTCGAGGCGATCCGGGCGGAGCTCGTCGACCGGTACGGCCCGCTCCCCCCGGAGGTCGCGCGGCTGCTCGACGCGACCACGCTGCGGGTGCTGGGCCGGGGCCCGGGCGTGGAGCGGATCCTCGTGCGGGAGCGCTCGGCCCGGGTGACGTTCCGCGAGGGCGTGGTGCCGCGGATGACCGCGCTCGAGGGCCCGCTGCGGACGAGGCAGGCGCACGCCGAGGTACTGAGGATGAACCCGTTCTCGATCCACCTCGAGGGGATCGGCCAGACGCCGATCCTCGAGAC
>CAZOYA010000141.1:1214-9442 GCA_964583815.1 uncultured Gemmatimonadaceae bacterium
CCCCGCTCGCGACGTCGCTCCCGCCCCGCCCTCCTCCTCCCGCTCGTGCTCGCGGCGCTCACCGCGGCCTGCGGCGACGAGTCGGTCGACCCGGAGGTCGTCGCGCGGGTCGGCGCGTACGAGCTCCGCGTGCCGGACGTCGTGCAGCTCCTCGCGGACCGGGAGGAGTACCCGGCTCGCGCGGACGTCGTCGAGGGTCTCGCGGGGCTCTGGATCGACTACACGCTCCTCTCCTCGGCGGCCGCCGAGGACTCCACGCTCGGCGCGCTCGACTTCGCCTCGCTCGTGCGCGAGCGGCTCGACCAGGAGATGCTCCGCGCGCTCGGCGACTCGGCGATCCAGGTCGACACGCTCGTGACGGAGGCGCAGCTCCGGGAGCGCTACGAGGGCGACTCCGCCGACGTCCGCTACCACGCCCGCCACATCATGATGGGCTATCCGCTCGGCGCGACGCCCGAGCAGCGGGACAGCGTGCGCGCCCGCCTCGAGGACCTCCGCGGGCAGATCGAGCGCGGCGCCTCCTTCGTCGACCTCGCGCGGCGCTTCAGCCAGGACACCGGGACGGCGAGCCTCGGGGGCGATCTCGGGACCTTCGGACCCGGCGAGATGGTGCGCCCGTTCGAGGACGCCGTCCGCGGGCTCGAGCCGGGACAGGTCAGCGGGGTCGTCGAGACGCCCATGGGGCTCCACCTCGTGCGGCTCGACGAGCGGACGCGGGTCCCCTTCGCCGACGTCGCCGGCTCGATCCGGGCGCGGATCCTCGCGGAGCGCTCGACGCAGGCGGAGTCCCTCTTCGTCGCCGGGATCGAGGAGCGGGTCGGCGGACCCGAGGTGGCGGACGGCGCCGCCGACATCCTGCGGGAGCTCGCCGCGAACCCCTCGATCCGCCTCTCGGGCCGGGCCGCGCGCCGCCCCCTCGTGGAGTGGTCCGGCGGGAGCCTCACCGCGGGACGCGTCCTCGACGTGCTGCGCTTCGAGCAGCCGACCTTCCATCAGCAGGTGGCGGCCGGCGACGACGAGGCGCTCGAGACGTTCCTCGGGACCCTCGCGCGGCGCGAGCTCCTCGTGGCCCAGGCGCGCGCGTCCGGGCTCGGGCCCGACCAGGCCCGCGCGGACTCGCTCGTGGCGGATCTCCGCGGGCAGCTCGTGCAGGCCACGCGCCGGCTCGGACTCCATCCGCTCGACCGGGCGCCCGGCGAGCAGGTGGAGCGCGCGGTGGCGCGGGCGTCGCTCGCCGCCATCGACCGCAACCTCTCGGGCGCCGTGCCCCCGGTCCCGCTCGGGCCCCTGGGGTGGCAGCTCCGCTCGCGGACGCCGAACGGCGTCCAGGCCGCGGGCGTGGGGCGCGTCGTCCTCCGCCTCGGCCAGATCCGCGTCGGCCGCGGCCCCTCCGCCGGCGAGCAGGGCCCCGGAACGCCGCCGCCCGCCCCTGACACCGGCATCGACGGAGACGGGTCGTGAGCCCGGAACACGGCTTCCCACGCGGGTTAGCACGGCCCATGCCGATGAGAACCACGTCCGCACCCCGGCCGGCGCCGCACGGGCCGGCCCTCCGCGCACCGGCGCAGGCCTTCCGCGCGCCGCTCCGGACGGCCGGCGCCCTCGCGCTGGCCCTGTTCGCCCTGGCACGCCCCGCCGCCGGCCAGACCCCGCCCGACGGGCAGATCGTCGAGCGCGTGCTCGCGATCGTGGGCGACTCCATGGTCCTGCAGTCGCAGGTCGAGGAGGAGATCCAGCGGATGCGCCTGGGCGGGATCCCGACGCCGCCGCCCGAGGACCCGGGCTACGACGCGTTCTTCCACGACGTCCTGCAGAGCGCCGTGAACCGCGTGCTCGTCCTGCAGGCCGCGGCGCGGGACACGCTCATCCGCGCGGACGAAGTGCGCATCGAGCAGCAGGTCCAGGCCCGCATCGACGAGCTCATCCAGAACTTCGGCGGGCGCGATCCCCTCGCGCGGGCGCTCCAGGCCGAGGGGCTCACGATGGCCGAGTACCGCGACGTGCTCACGACCTCGGCGCGCCAGGAGCAGATCCAGCAGATGTTCCTGCAGTCGCGCCTCCGCGAGGCCCGGCCGGTCGAGGTGTCCGAGGCGGAGATGCGCGCCCGCTTCGAGAGCGCGAGCGCCCAACTCCAGCAGCGGCCCCGGCTCGTGACGTTCCGGCAGGTGGTCGTGGCGCCCCAGGCCACGGAAGAGGCGTGGGAGGCGGCGCGCGCGGAGGCGGACTCGCTCCTCCAGCGGATCCGCGCCGGCGAGGAGTTCGAGGTGCTCGCGCGCGCCTACTCCGACGATCCGGGCTCGGCCCAGCTCGGGGGCGACCTCGGCTGGTTCCGCCGCGGCCGCATGGTGCAGGAGTTCGAGGATGTCGCCTTCGGCCTCTCCCAGGGCTCGGTGAGCCAGGTCGTCCGCACGGACTTCGGCTTCCACATCATCCGCGTCGACCGGGTGCGCCCCGGCGAGCGGCAGGGACGCCACATCCTGGTGATGCCGGAGAAGACCGAGGAGGACGTCGCGCGGGCACGGGCGCTGGCGGAGGAGGTGGCCGCCGCCGCACGGGCCGGCGCGTCCATGGACTCGCTCTACCAGGCGCACTCCGACCCGGCGGCCCCCGACTCGCTCACGATGCCGGTCGATCAGATCGGCCAGCTTCCCCCGCCCTACGCCGTTGTCCGGAACGCGTCCGACGGGCAGATCCTGGGGCCGCTCGAGTACCGCACCGCGGACGAGACGCGCTTCGCCATCGTGCGGGTCGAGGAGATCCGCGAGGCGGGCGCCTACACCTTCGAGGACGTGCGGCCGCAGCTCGCGAGCCAGCTCCAGCAGGAGAAGCAGATCGAGCGGATCATCGCGGACCTCCGGGAGCGCACGTACATCGAGATCCGGGGGTAGCGGACCCGTGCGCCGGGGGCCGCGCATCGCCGTGACGCCCGGCGATCCGAGAGGCGTCGGACCGGAGGTGGCGTGGCGCGCCGCGTCCACGCTCCTCGGCGCGGACGGGGACGACGGCGCCGCCGAGCTCTTCCTCGCACTCCCGGACGGGCTCGTGCCCTGGTCCGAGCTTCCGGACGACCCCGCCCCGCTCTGGCCCGAGGCGCGCTCGGACGAGGCGGCCGGCCGGATCGCGGGCGGCGCGATCGAGCAGGCCGTCGCGGCCGCGATGGCGGGCACGGTCCACGCGATCGTCACCGCGCCCATCCACAAGCCCTCGCTGCACGCGGCGGGCTGGCACGTGCCCGGGCACACCGAGCTCCTCCGCGACCTCTCCGGCGCGCCGGCGGTCGGCATGCTCATGGCCGCCGAGCGCACCCGCCTCGACGCCCCCCTCCGGGTGCTCCTCGCCACCACGCACGTGGCGCTCCGCGCGGTCCCGGATCTCCTCACCGAGGACCGGATCGTCGAGCAGGCGACGCTCCTCGCGGACGCGCTCCGCCGCGACTGGGCGATCCCCGAGCCGCGCCTCGCGCTCTGCGCGCTGAACCCCCACGCGTCCGACGGCGGACTCTTCGGCGACGAGGAGGCGCGCGTGCTCGAGCCCGCGCGGGCCCGGCTCGAGGCGGCCGGCGTGCGCGCGGGGCCGCCCCTTCCCGCCGACACCGTCTTCGCCCGGACGCTCGGCGGCGACTTCGACGCCGTCGTGGCCCCCTACCACGACGTGGGGATGGCCGCCTTCAAGACCGTCTCCTTCGGAAGCGGCGTGAACGTCACCCTCGGCCTTCCCTTCGTGCGCACCTCGCCCGACCACGGGACCGCCTTCGACATCGCGGGCACGGGCCGCGCCGACGCCGGCTCGATGGAGGAGGCGCTCCGCCTCGCCGCGCGCCTCGCGCGGGGCCGCTTCGGCCCGGCGGGCGCCCTTGCCTGAGGCGCTCCACGGCGGGGCGCCGATGACCATTGCGCATCCCCCGGGGCGGGTCGACCTTCCGTCGCGGAACCCGCCCCACGGATCCCGCTCTCGCGCCGCCCGGTGATCAAGCTCACGAACGTCTCCAAGGAGTATCCGAAGCGAGGCCACGCGCTGCGCGACGTCTCCTTCCATCTCCAGAAGGGCGAGTTCGCCTTCCTCACCGGGCACTCCGGATCCGGGAAGTCGACGACCATGCGCCTCATCCACATGGCCGACCGTCCGACGGTCGGCGAGGTGCGCGTGGCCGCCTACTCCTCGAAGCACATGAGCGACCGGAACGTCTGGAAGGTGCGCCGCCGGGTCGGCTTCGTCTTCCAGGACTTCCGGCTCCTCCCGGGCCGGACCGCGCTCGAGAACGTGGCCTTCGCGCTCGAGGTGACCGGCGCCCCGCGCCGGGAGCTCGTCCCGCGCGCCCAGCGCCTCCTCGGTCAGGTCGGGCTCTCCCAGAAGGCCGGCGCGCTCGTGCACGAGCTCTCCGGGGGCGAGCAGCAGCGGGTCGCGATCGCGCGGGCGCTCGCCAACGAGCCGTACGTGCTCCTCGCGGACGAGCCCACGGGCAACCTCGACGACCGGGCGACGCGCGGGATCATGGATCTCTTCTGGAACATCAACGCGTCCGGAACCGCCGTGCTCATGGCCACGCACGACCTCGCGCTCGTGGGGCGCTACCCGCACGCCCGGCTCCTCGAGCTCGACGACGGGCGCCTCGTGTACGACTCGGTCGGAGCCGCCTGAGCCGTGCACGCGATCCGGGAAGCCGTGGCCGCCTTCCGGCGGGCCCCCGTCCTCACGGGACTCTCCTCGGCGATGGTCGGGCTCGCGCTCACCGTCGTCGGGCTCTTCGCGCTCGCCACGCACAACCTCGGGATCGCGCTCGCCGCGATCGAGGAGCGGGTCGAGGTGGCGGTCTACCTGCGCGACGACGCCCGGCAGAACGAGATCGACCTGGCGGTCGGGGAGCTCGAGGCGCTCCCCGAGGTGCGCTCCGTGCGCTACGTGTCGAAACGGCAGGCGCTCGAGCGGGCGCGCGAGGAGCTCCCCGAGTTCGGCACGCTCTTCTCGGACCTGTCCGTGAACCCGCTCCCGCAGTCGCTGGAGATCGAGCTCCGGCCGGGCGCGCGCACGCCGGACGCCGTCGAGCGCGTGGCGAGCGTCGCCGGCGCGTATCCCTTCGTCGAGGACGCGCGCTACGGGCGCGACTGGGTGGACCGCCTCTTCACGCTCCAGCGGGTGGGCGCCGGGGCGACCGCCGTGCTCGGGGTGGCGTTCGCCGCCGTGGCCGCGCTCATCATCGCGACCGCGCTCCGCATCGCCGTCTTCGCGCGCCGCGACGAGATCTACGTGATGCGCCTGGTCGGGGCGAGGAACGGCTTCATCCGCCGGCCCTTCCTGGTCGAGGGCGCGCTCGCCGGGCTCCTCGGCGGCCTCCTCGCGTGGAGCCTCACCTGGGGCACGTACCGGGTCGTCTACGCGCAGCTCCTCGAGATCGCCTGGATTCCCTCGAGCTGGATCGGGATCGGCCTGGCGGGCGGGGCGGTCTTCGGCACCGTCTCGAGCGCGCTGGCGCTCCGGCGCCACCTCCGGGAGATCTGATGGGCGCGAGGGACGCGCGCCGGTGGGCCCTCGTCGCGGCCGGCCTGGCGGCGGCCGTGCTCGCCGTGCCCCGCCCCACGCTCGCGCAGCAGGACCCGGCGCTGCTCCGCGCGGAGATCACGGAGAGCCAGCGGCGGCTCGAGCAGATCCGCGCCGAGCGGGCGCGGCTCGAGCGCGAGATGGGCGACGTGCGGAACCGCGTCCGGGACGTCTCCGCCGAGCTCGCCAACGTGGAGCGGCGGCTCTCCGCCTCGAGATCCGCGCTCGCCGAGGTCGAGTTCCAGTCGGACGCCACCTCGAAGCAGATCGAGGAGACGTCCCGGAGCCTGCTCCAGGCGCGCGAGCGGCTCGCCGAGGGTCAGGCGATCCTCCACCGCCGGCTACGGGACATCTACAAGATGGGCCCGCTGCACACGGTCCAGGTGCTGCTCGGGGCCTCCTCGTTCACCGATCTCCTGAACCGATACCGGTACCTGCAGCGCATCGCGGCGTTCGACCGCGACCTCGTGGATCGGGTGCAGACGCTCGAGAGCACGCTCCACCACACGAACGAGGAGCTCCGCCAGCGGATGGCGCAGCTCGGCGTGCTCCGGCGCGAGCGCCTCTCGGAGGTCGCGGAGCTGCGCGCGGTCGAGGCCGAGCGGCAGGGCACGCTGCAGCAGTTCCGGGAGCGCGAGCGGCAGGCCGCGAGCCGGCTCGAAGCGCTCGAGGCCGACGAGAAGCGGCTCACCTCCCTCGTGGACGACCTCGAGGCCCGCCGGAGGGAGCTCGAGGCGCGGGGCGGCGCGCGCGCCGAGGTCACGCTCACGGCCGGGGACGCGGGCACGCTCGACTGGCCCATCGACGGCAACCTCATCTACCGGTTCGGCCGCGAGACGCGCCCCGACGGGACCGTGCTCCGCTGGAACGGGATCGGGCTCGCCGCGCCGACCGGCTCGCCCGTGCGGGCGGTCCGCGCCGGGCGCGTCGTCATGGCCGGGCCCTTCGAGGGCTACGGCCCCACGGTCATCCTGAGTCACGGCGACGGCATGTACACGCTCTACCTCTATCTCGAGGAGATCGGCGTCGTGCAGGGCCGGGACGTGGAGGCCGGACAGGTGGTGGGGACGGTCGGCGGGGCCGAGACGCCGGAGGGTCCGCACCTCGAGTTCCAGATCCGCGCTGCGACGGCGGGCGGCGCACCGCAGGCGCAGGATCCGCTCCGGTGGCTCCGGCCGGGAGGTGGCAGGTGACGCTGCACCCGTTGATCGGGCACGAGGACGCGCGGCGGGCCGTCGCCGCGTCGTTCGCGGCGGGGCGGCTGCCGGCGGCGCTGCTGCTGACCGGGCCGCGCGGGGTGGGCAAGCAGCGGTTCGCGCTGTGGGTCGCGCAGCTGGTGGTGTGCGAGCGGGTGGGGGCCTCGAGCTCGGCCGAGCCGGTGGCGGGCGCGGACGCGGCGCTCGCGCCCCTCGAGCCCTGCGGGGCCTGCCCGAGCTGCCGCATGGTGCTCCGCCTCGAGCACCCCGACGTGCACTGGTACTTCCCGCTCCCCCGCCCCAAGGGCGTCGCCGGAGACCGGCTCCCCGACGCGCTCGAGGACGCGCGCCACGAGGCCATCCGGCTCCGCCGCGAGCGGCCCCTCGGCCGGTTCACGCCGGACGACGTGACCGGGCTCTATCTCGGCACCGTGAAGAACATCCGCGCCCGCGCGCACATGCGGGCCACCATGGCGCCAGGCCCGATCTTCGTCATCGGCGACGCCGACGAGCTCGTGCCTCAGGAGGCGAGCCAGGAGGCCGCCAACGCGCTCCTCAAGCTCCTCGAGGAGCCGCCCGGGGCGACGCGCTTCATCCTCACGAGCAGCGAGCCCGGCCGGCTCCTCCCCACGATCCGGTCCCGGTCGGTGCCCTTGCACCTCGGCCCGCTCGACGAGGAGCGGATCGCGGAGGCGCTGCGCACGCATGCGGAGGCCGGAGAGGAGGAGGCCCGGACCGCGGCCCGGCTCTCCCTCGGATCGCTCGGCCGGGCGCTCGGCTTCCTCGCGGCGGACGACGAGGAGCACGGCCCGCTCGACCAGCTCCGCCGGAGAGCCTTCCAGATCGTGCGCGCCGCGCTCGAGCCTGGCCGCACGCACGTGCTCGCGATGGACTACCCGCCCGCCAAGGCGCGCCTGCTCCTGCCCCTGTTCGGCTTCGTCGAGGAATGGCTGCGCGATCTCGCCGCGCTCCTCGCCGGCGCACCCGAGGGGGTCATCCACGCCGATGCCGCGCAGGCGCTCGAGGCCCTCGGGCGGAAGGCCGGCGTCGAGCCCGGCCGGGTGCCCGCGAGCCTCGCCGAGCTCGAGCGTGCCCGCGAGCTCGCCCGCGGCAACGTGAACCCTCAGCTCGTCGTCGGGAGCCTCGCGCGAGGGCTCCGGCGGGCGCTCGTGGGGAGCGGGCGCGGCGGACCCTCGCGCTCTGCCCCGGCCCCTACTCCTTCCCGCCCATGAGCCCGCGCGAGCCCCGCCGACTGACGCACCTCGACGAGGAGGGGCGTGCGAGCATGGTGGACGTCTCCGACAAGGAGGAGACCGCCCGCCGCGCCGTGGCCGAGGGCCGGATCGTCATGGCCCCCGAGACGCTCGAAGCAATCGTGCAGGGCCGCACCCCCAAGGGCGACCCCCTCCTGGTCGCCGAGATCGCCGGCATCCAGGGAGGCAAGCGCACCTCCGACCTCATCCCGCTCTGCCATCCGCTTCCCGGCACCACCGTGCG
>CAZOYA010000142.1:0-9412 GCA_964583815.1 uncultured Gemmatimonadaceae bacterium
ATCTCGAACAAGCTGAACTCCGCCAACTGGATGATTCAGGCGATCGAGCAGCGCCGGCAGACGATGCTCAAGGTCATGAACTTCATCGTCGACCGGCAGCGGGACTTCTTCGAGCGGGGCGTGCAGTACCTGAAGCCGCTCACCCTGCGGGAGGTCGCCGATCACATCGAGATGCACGAGTCGACCGTCTCCCGGGTCACGAACAAGAAGTACGTGCAGACGCCGCGCGGCGTGTTCTCGCTGAAGTACTTCTTCTCGAGCGGTCTCTCCACGATGAGCGGCGACGACATCTCGGCGCGCGGCGTGAAGGACATGATCAAGGGGATGGTCGCGGACGAGGACCCCAAGAAGCCGCTCACGGACCAGGCGATCGTGACGCTGCTCAAGAACGAGGGCGTGAAGATCGCGCGGCGGACGGTCGCGAAGTACCGTGACCAGATGGGCATCCTTCCCGCGCGCATGAGAAAGCGTGTCTGAGCGGGGGCGGGCCTCCGCCGCCGAGGTGCCGCACACGGTGACCGTACGGCGAGAGGAGCCGCCCCCCGCGGTCGCGCTGGACCCGCGGATGCGGCGCGACTTCGCCGTCGTGGTCCCCGCCTTCGACGAGGCCCCGGTCGTGCCGGAGCTCGTGCGCGAGCTGCGCGGCGCGTTCGAGCGCCACGGCCTGGAGGGCGAGGTCATCCTCGTCGACGACGGCTCCACGGACGGGACGGCCGAGCTGGCCCGGCGCGAGGCCGCGGGCTGGGACGCCTTCCGGGTCCTGCGGCACGGCGTGAACCTCGGCAAGACCGAGGCGATCCTCACGGCCGCGGAGCACACGGACCGCACCTGGCTCGTGCTCTTCGACGCGGACCTCCAGCACTCGGTGGACGACATCCCGCGCTTCCTGGCGAAGCTGCAGGAGGGCTGGGACATCGTGACGGGCCGCAAGGTCGGCACGTACGACAAGCGGGTCGTCTCCTCGATCTACAACCGGCTCTCGCGCAGGATCTTCCGGGTGCCGGTCTCGGATCTCAACTCGATGAAGGCCTTCCGGCGCGACATCCTCGAGGGGATCCAGCTCCGGCACGACTGGCACCGCTTCTTCGTCGTGCTCGCGCACGCGCGCGGCGCCTCCGTCACCGAGCTCGACATCGTCCTGTATCCGCGGCGGGCCGGCACGTCGAAGTTCCGGGGGCCGCTGCGGATCCTGGTCGGCATCCTCGACCTGGTCTCCGTCTGGTTCCTCCTCCTCTTCTCGCGGAAGCCGCTGCTCCTGTTCGGCGGCACCGGGCTCGCCCTCGCGGTGCTCGGCGTGCTCGTGGCCGCGGTGACCATCTACCTGCGCTTTCTGCACCCGATGCTGGGATTCGCGCCGTACATCCCCCCGATGGGCTACCGCCCGCTCCTCTACCTGGTGATGCTGCTCGAGACGCTGGGCTTCGTGCTCGTCGGGTTCGGGCTCGTCTCCGAGCAGGTCGCGCAGGTGCGCGACGAGCTCGAGGCGCTCCGCAAGCGCGAGCGATGAGCCGCTCGGGCGGCCGGCGGGTGCTCGTCGTGGTGGGCACCCGTCCCGAGGCCATCAAGATGGCGCCCATCGTGGCGGCGCTCGCCGACCGGCCGGAGCTCGAGGTCCGGGTGGCGCTCACCGGGCAGCACGGAGACCTGGCCGATCAGGCGCTCGAGGACCTCGCGACCCCCGCGCACTACGACCTCGACATCATGAAGCCCGACCAGACGCTCTACGACGTGGTGCACGGCGTGCTGGACGGGCTCCGGCGCGTGGTCCGGGACTTCCGGCCCGACGCCCTGCTCGTGCAGGGGGACACCGCGACCGCGTTCGCGGGCGCCCTGGTCGGGTTCTTCGAGCACGTCCCGGTGGGGCACGTGGAGGCGGGGCTCCGGAGCGGAGAGGACCGCAAGAAGCCGTTCCCCGAGGAGATGTTCCGCCGCCTCGCGGACGTGCTCGCCGACTGGTACTTCGCGCCCACCCCCCGCGCGCGCGACGCGCTGCTCGCCGAGAACGTGCCCGCCGAGCGGATCCGGGTGACGGGCAACACGGTGGTGGACGCGCTGCTGCTCGTGGCGGGCCAGGAGAGGCGGGTGGAGGATGCCGCCCTGCGCCGGGTCGTGGAGGACCCGCATGCGCGGCTCGTGCTGCTCACGGCGCACCGCCGGGAGTCCTTCGGCGAGCCGATCCGGAGGATCTTCCGGGCGGTCCGCCGGCTCGTGGACGAGGCCCCGGACGCGCAGGTCGTCTTTCCGGTCCACCCGAACCCGAACGTGCTCGAGCCGGCGCGCGAGATCCTCGCCGGGCATCCGCGCGTGCACCTGACGGACCCCCTCGATTACCACGACCTCGTGGCGGCCCTTCGCCACGCGGAGCTCGTGCTCACGGACTCGGGCGGGATCCAGGAGGAGGCGCCGACCTTCGGCACGCCCGTCCTCGTGCTGCGGGACCGCACCGAGCGGCCCGAGGCGGTGGAGGCGGGCGCGGCCGAGCTCGTCGGCACGGACGAGCGCGCGCTGCTCGAGCGGGGCCTGGCGCTCCTCGACTCGGGCCGGGCTGGACGGGGAGACGGCGCGCAGCCGTACGGGGACGGGAGGGCGGGGGAGCGGATCGCCGACATCCTCGCCTCCGAGCTCCTCGGCGTGCCGCGGACCACCACGGACTGGGCGCCGTGAGCGACCGCCGGTGAGGATCCTCTTCCACACCGTCTACTTCCCCCCGGAGGTCGGCGGCCTGGAGAGCCACGTCCACGAGCTCTGCCGCGGGCTCGTCGAGCGCGGGCACGAGGTCGACGTGGTGACGTCCCGCTCGCGCCCCGGGCTCGCGCCGCAGGAGGTCGTGCACGGCGTCCGCGTGTGGCGCACGCCCCTGCCGGCCCGGAACACCGCCGGCTGGGCCGCGCACGCGTTCGGCTCGATGCCGCGCTTCGGCGCGCTCGCGCGCGGGGCCGACGTCCTGCACGCGCAGGACATCGCGGCCGTGCTCCCGTGCATGGTCGCCCGCCGCGTGGCCGGCGGCGCGCCCTTCGTGACGACGTGGCACACGAGCCACTTCCTCCGCCGCGCGGGCTCTCCCTTCTGGCGGCCGGTGTTCCGGAGGTTCCTCGAGGCGGCGGACCACAACCTGGCGGCGAGCCGCGAGATCGCGGAGGTGGCGCGCGCGATCGCGCCGGGCACCGAGATCGAGGCGCTCGTGAACGGCGTCGACGTGCGGACCTTCCGGCCGGTCCCGCCCGCGCTGGAGCCGCCGCCCGCGGGGCGGCTCCGCCTGGTCGTTCCGCGTCGCCTCTTCCCGAAGAACGGGGTGGAGGTGTTCGTGCGCGCGCTCCCGCGCGTGCTGGAGGAGATCGACGCGGAGGCGGTCGTGGTGGGCGACGGTCCGGAGCGGGCGGCGCTCGAGGCGCTCGCGGCGCGGCTCGGGGTGGACGGCCGCATCCGCTTCCTGGGCGCCCGGCCGCACGAGGAGATGCCCGCCCTCCTGTCGAGCGCGTCGCTCGCCGTCTTCCCCTCGCTCATGGAGGCCACCTCCGTCGCGGCGCTCGAGGCGATGGCCTGCGGCCTCCCGGTGGCGGCCTCCCGCGTGGGAGGGCTGCCGGAGATCGTCGACGAGGAGGTGGGCGTGCTCTTCGAGCCGGGCGACCCGGACGCGCTCGCGGACGCGGTGGTGCAACTCGGCCGCAGCGGTCAGCTTTCGGCACTCGGCGCGCGGGCGCGCGACCGGGTCGTCGAGCGCTGGAGCAACGACCGGCTCGTCGAGCGACACCTCGAGATCTACGAGCGGCTGCGGACCACGCGAAGAGGAGAGAGGCGGACCAGTGGCTGATCGCGCGCGCGGGGAAGCGAAGGGCGGCCGTCGGGGCGGCGGGGCGGGCGCTCCCGTCCGGCGCAGGGCCGGGCCCCGGCCTCCCCGCGACGAGGCCGACGAGGGGCCGCTCGCCGTGGCGGTGCCGGGCTGGCTCCCGCCGCTCGTCTTCGGGGGGCTGACCCTCTTCCTCTTCCGCGCGTTCGTCTTCGGCGACGCCATGCTCTTCGGCGGCGACACGCTGAGCCTGGGATACGTGGCCCGCGCCTTCTACGCCGAGGCGCTCCACGAGCTCGGCACGATCCCGCGCTGGGCCCCGCACATCCTCGGGGGCACGCCCTTCCTGGAGGCGCTCTCGGGCGGCGATTCGCTCTATCCACCCTCGCTCGCGCTCCTCCTCGTGCTCGAGCCCTACCGCGCGCTCGGATGGAAGCTCGTGCTGCACGTGGCGGCGGCCGGGTTCTTCATGTACGGCTGGATCCGCGCGCTCGGCCTCTCCCGCTCGGCCGCGCTGCTCGCCGGGACCGCGTACATGCTCGCGCCGGCCTTCGTGGGCTTCGTCCATCCCGGCCACGACGGGAAGATCTTCGTCATCGCGCTGACGCCCCTGCTGTTCCAGGCCGTGGAGTGGCACTTCCGGCGACCGAGCCCGCGGACCGTGGCCGCGATCGCCCTGGTGGTGGGCCTCGTGCTGCTCACGACGCACTTTCAGATGGCGTACTTCGCCTTCGGCGCGGCCGGGCTCTACGGGGCGTTCCGCACGATCCTGGGGATGCGGGCGGCCCGGAAGGAGGCGGAGGCCGCCGCGGCCGCGGGGACGGACGGGGCCGGAGACGCCGGGAACGGGGTCCCCGCGCGGGCGATCCCGAGCGAGGGCCCCGCGACGTCGGGGGACGCGGTGGACGCGGAGGGGGTCGAGCCGGGGACCGGGGCGCCGGCCGCGGTCGCCCGGTCCGCCCGCCGCCCCGCGCCGCTCGCGCGGTTCGCGCTCTTCCTGGTCGCGGCGCTGCTCGGGGCGGGCGTGGGCGCCGTCCAGCTCCTGCCCGCGGTGGACTACGTGGTCGAGTACTCCCGGCGCACGCAGACCACGGCCGCTCCGACGGAGACCGGCGTCGCGTGGTCGAGCTCGTGGTCGATCCATCCGGAGGAGACGCTCGCGCTCGTCCTGCCGGAGTTCGCGGGCAACGACGCCGGCGCCGCGGCCTGGGCCCGGGACACCTACTGGGGGCGGAATCCCTTCAAGGACAACCACGAGTACGCGGGGCTGGTCGCGCTGATGCTCGCGGCCGTCGCGCTCGCGGCGGGGCCGCGCCGGCGCCTGCAGTGGTTCCTCGCCGGGCTCGGGGCGCTCGCGCTGCTCTTCTCGCTCGGGGCGCACACGCCCGTGTGGCGCCTCTTCTACGAGCTCGTGCCGGGGATCTCGCTCTTCCGCGCGCCGTCCCAGGCGATGTTCCTCTTCGCCTTCTCCACGATCACGCTCGCGGCGATCGGGCTCGACACGCTGCTGGACCGCGCGCGACCCGGCGCGGACGGGGAAGCGTGGAGGCCCGTGGGGCGGGTGCTCCTGTGGGGCACGGCCGCGCTCGCGGCGCTCCTCCTCCTGGCGGCGTCGGGCGCGCTCTCCTCGTTCTGGACGAGCGTGGTGTACCGGGACATCTCCGTGCCGCAGCTCCAGGCCATGGAGGCGGTGGAGCCGTACGTGGTGCGGGGCGCGTTCCTCGGGGTGCTCCTCGCCGGCGGGCTGTGGGGGCTCGCGTGGGCCGCACGCGCGCGCCGGCTCGCCCCCGGGCTCGTGGTCGCCGGGATCGTGACGCTCGCGGCCCTGGACGCGCTCCGCGTCGACACCGCCTTCGTCGAGGTGCTCGACTTCGAGGAGTGGGCCGCGCCGGATCCGCTGGTGACGGCCGTCCTCGAGCGCGAGGAGGGACGCCAGGAGCCCTTCCGGCTGCTCTCCTTCCGCCGGAGCGGCCAGGATGTCCGGCCCGCGCTCCAGGGGATCGAGCTCGCGGCCGGCCATCACCCGAACGACCTCGGTCGCTACCGCGAGCTGATCGGGATGGTGGGCTCCTCCGTGCCGCGGAACCTCGTGCACCCCAACGTCCGACGAATCCTGAACGTCCGCTACATCCTCTGGCCGGACCTGGAGATGGGCGGGTCGGTCGAGGGCTCCGTCGTGGCGCAGCGGACGCTCGCCGACGGCCGGCCGTACGAGACGCTGCTCGCCGAGGAGGGGCTCCCGCGGGCGCGCCTCGTGGCCTCCGCGGTCGTGCGCAGCGACGAGGAGGCGGTGCCCTACATCCTCTCCGACGCCTTCCGCCCCGAGGCCGAGGTGGTGTTGCCGGAGCCTCCGCCGATCCCGCTCGACGGGGGGCCCGTCGCGGGCGAGGTGGAATGGGTGGAGCGCACGCCGAACCGTCTCCTGCTCTCGGTCCAGAGCGACCGCCCCGCACTCCTCGTGATCGCGGACAACTGGTTCCCGGCGTGGCGGGCGACCGTGGAGGGGCGTGAGGCGCCGGTCCTGAGGGCGAACCACACGCTGCGCGCGGTGCCGGTCCCGGCGGGGGCGTCGGTGGTCGAGATGACGTACCGCTCGGGCCTCGTGCGGGCCTCCGCCGTGGTGAGCCTGGTCGTCACCGCCGGACTCGTCCTGACGGCGCTCTTCGCCGTGGCCCGGGGTCGCGGCGGGAGGGCGCGGCCCTGAGGCGCGGATGGATTCGCGCGGCGCAGCTCGCCCTGGCCGCGCTCGTCACCTGGCTCGTCGTGGCCCGGGTGGGCCTCGGCGTCGAGGACCTGGCCGCGCTCGGCCCCGAGGCCTGGCGGCCGCGGCCCGTGCCCCTGGTACTCTCTTCGCTCCTGCTCCTGGCGGCGTACGTCCTGTCCGCCGGCATCTGGGGTCGGATGCAGCGGGAGCTCGGCGGTCCGCCGCTCCGGCCGCGGGAGAGCGTGCCGGTCTACCTGGTCGCGAACCTCGTGCGCTACGTGCCCGGAAAGGTCTGGCAGATCGCGAGCCTCGCCGCGCTCGCCCGCGGGCGCGGGGTTCCGGTCGCGGCCGCCACGGGCGCCGCGGTGATCGGGCAGGGGGCGGCCCTCGTCGCCGCCGCCGCGCTCGGCGTGCCGGCCCTCCTCGCGAGCCCCGAGACGTGGCGCACCTGGGGGATCGCGGGGGCCGCCGCGATCCTCGCCGCGCTCCTGGTGACGTCCCGGCCCCGGGTCTGCGGCGGCCTCCTGCGCGCGTGGTTCCGGCTCGCTCGGGCCGAGGCGCCCGAGGAGGTGCGCGTACGGGACGGGGCGCGCTGGCTGGGTCTCTACGTCGGCAACTGGGTCCTCTACGCGGCCGCGTTCGCGCTCTTCGTGCGGAGCTTCGGCCACGGGGGCGCGCCCCTCCTCGCCGGCTCCTCGTTCGCCGCGGCCTACGTGATCGGCTACGTCATGGTCTTCGCGCCGGCGGGGCTCGGGCCCCGCGAGGGCTTCCTCATCGCGTTCCTGGCGCCGCACTACGGGGCCGGACCCGCGGGCGTGGTCGCCGTGGCCGCCCGGCTCTGGACCACGCTCGTGGAGGTCGCGCCCGCGGCCGTGCTCTGGCGGGCCGCGCTGCGCGCCCCGGCGGCGGCGGGCGACGGACGGGGGCAGGGGCAGGGGGGACAGGCCGACGCGACGTCCCGACCGTTGGAGGCGCCGCATGGGTGAGGGCCGCTTCCTGGTCATCGTGCCGACCTACAACGAGATCGACAACGTCCCGAGGAAGATCCCCCAGATCCTTGCGCAGGATCCGCGGATCGACGTGCTCGTGGTGGACGACGCCTCGCCGGACGGCACGGGGGCGCTCGCGGAGGAGATGGCGGAGAGCGAGCCCCGCCTGCACGTGCTCCACAGGCCCGCGAAGGAGGGGCTCGGGCGCGCGTACCTGGAGGGCTTCCGCTGGGGGCTCGAGCGGGGCTACGCGCTCCTCTTCGAGATGGACGCCGACGTCTCGCACCCCCCCGAGGCGCTCCCGCGGATGATCGAGCTCGCCTCCACGCACGACGTGGTCATCGGCTCGCGCTACGTCGGCGGCCGGGTCACCGTCTCCAACTGGCCGATGAGCCGGCTCCTCGTGAGCTACTTCGGGTCGTGGTACGCCCGCACGATCACCGGCATGCCCGTGCGGGACGCTACGGGCGGCTTCATCTGCTGGCGCCGCGAGGTGCTCGAGGCGGTGGAGCTCGACCGGGTCCGCTCCGAGGGGTACGCGTTCCAGATCGAGCTCAAGTACCGTGCGTTCCGGAAGGGATTCGACCTGGTCGAGGTCCCGATCCTCTTCGCGGAGCGCGACTTCGGCGAGTCGAAGATGTCCCGCGAGATCGTACGCGAGGCCGTGTGGCGGGTGTGGTGGCTCCGCCTGCAGGCGATGACGGGGCGGCTGTGAGCGCCCGGAAGGACCGCGGCGAAGGACCCGAAGGATCCGCGGAGCCGCGGATCGACGCCGCCTACTACGACGCGGGCGACTACTTCGAGGGCGCCGCGGCCGCGCACATCGCCGACCGCGCCAGCCGGTTCCAGCGCTACCGCCTGGCGAAGGTCCTCGAGATCCACACGCCGCCGCCCGGGAGCCGGGTGGTCGACCTCGGGTGCGGGTGGGGGACCTTCAGCTTCGCCCTCGCGGAGCGCGGGTGCGCGGAGGTGGTCGGGGTCGACTTCAGCGAGCGCTCGATCGCGCTCTGCCGGGCGCGGCTCGAGCGCGAGCCCCGGCCGGGGCTCCGCTTCCTGCAGGCCGACGCCGGCGAGACGGGGCTCGAGGCGGGCGCCTGGGACGTCGTGGTCGCGGCGGACCTCTTCGAGCACCTCTACCCGGACGATTCCCGGCGCGTCGCGCGCGAGGCGTTCCGGCTGCTCCGGCCCGGCGGCCGGTTCGTCGTGTGGACGCCGCACCGCGGGCACGTCCTCGAGGTGCTGAAGAACCGGGACATCGTGCTGCGGCGAGACCCGAGCCACGTCGACTACAAGTCGATGCCGCGCATGACGGAGCTCCTCCGCGACGCGGGCTTCGAGATCGAGCGGGCGTACTACGCCGAATCGCACCTCCCGGGGCTCCGGCTGCTGGAACGCGCGCTCCAGGGGCTGGTATCGCTTCTGCGGCGCCGGATCGCCGTGCTCGGCCGCAAGCCGGGCATCGACACGACGGACGTCTGACCTCATCGGGGGCGGAGCGCATGGGCTGGGAGATCGAGCGACGGTACCTCGCGCGCGTGCCGGAGCGGCTCTGGAACCGCCTCGAGCACGGTCGTCGGCTCCGCCAGGGCTACGTCGTGCCCGGGCCGCTGTCCGTGCGGATCCGCGAGGGAGAGGAGCGGGGGCCCGTCCTCACGTGCAAGAGCGGCACCGGGGTGCGCCGCCGCGAGGTCGAGGCGCTCGTGCCCCGCGAGATGGCCGAAGCGCTCTTCGAGGCCGCCGGGGACCGCGTCATCGAGAAGGTGCGCCACCGTGCGGGTCCATGGGTCGTCGATCGTTTCCTTGGAGCGCTCGAGGGGCTCGTGCTCGTCGAGCTCGAGCTCGCCCACGAGGACGAGCCCGTGCCGGAGCCGCCCGAAGGGGTCTCGATCCTGCGTGAGGTGACGAATGACAACCGCTTGGTCAGCAGTGAGT
>CAZOYA010000143.1:0-9380 GCA_964583815.1 uncultured Gemmatimonadaceae bacterium
CCCCTTGAGCGGGAGGATCGCCTGGAAGGCGCGGTCGCGGCCCTGCTTGGCGCTGCCGCCGGCGGAGTCGCCCTCCACCAGGTACAGCTCGCAGAGCGCCGGATCGCTGATCGAGCAGTCGGCGAGCTTGCCGGGGAGCACCCCGCCCTCGAGCGCGCTCTTCTTGCGTGCGAGGTCCCGCGCCCGGCGCGCCGCTTCCCGCGCGCGCGAGGCCTGCAGGGACTTCTCGATGATCGCCTTGGCGGCCTTCGGATTCTCGTCGAGGAAGATCGAGAGGTGCTCGTTCACCGCGGCCTCGACGGCGCCGCGCACCTCGCTGTTGCCGAGCTTGGTCTTGGTCTGCCCCTCGAACTGCGGCTCCATCACCCGCACGCTCAGCACGCAGGTGAGCCCCTCCCGCACGTCCTCGCCCGAGAGGTTCTCGTCCTTCTTGAAGAGCTTGTTGCGCCGCGCGTAGTCGTTGATCGTGCGCGTGAGCGCGGCCTTGAAGCCGGTGAGATGCGCGCCGCCCTCGTGCGTGTTGATGTTGTTGACGAAGGTGTGCGTGTTCTCGCTGAACCCCTGGTCGTACTGGAGCGCGAGCTGGATCTCGGCCTCGGGCCGGGACGTCTCGAAGAAGCAGATCTTGTCGTGCACCGGCTGGCGCGCGCCGCGGAGGAACTCCACGTACTCGGCGATGCCGCCGTCGAACTTGTACTCCTCCCGCTGCGCCTCGGCGCGCTCGTCCTCGAGCACGATCTTGAGGCCCCGGTTCAGGAAGGCGAGCTCCCGGAGCCGGTTCGAGAGGATCTCCCACGAGTAGACGAGCTCGGTGAAGATCTCGGCGTCCGGCTTGAAGGTGACCTTGGTGCCGGTCCCCTTCGCGGGCCGGACGTTCTCGAGCTCCTTGGTCTTGATGCCGCGCTCGTAGCGCTGGTGCCAGAGCCGGCCGTCCCGGCGGATCTCGACCTCGAGGTACTCGGAGAGCGCGTTGACCACGCTCACGCCGACGCCGTGCAGGCCGCCGGAGACCTTGTAGCTCCCCTTGTCGAACTTTCCGCCCGCGTGGAGCACGGTCATGGCGAGCTCGACGCCGGGCAGCTTCTCCACGGGGTGGATGTCCACCGGGATGCCGCGCCCGTTGTCGTCGACCGTGATCGAGTCGTCGGGATGGATCGTGACGGTGACCTCGGTGCAGTAGCCGGCCATCGCCTCGTCGATCGAGTTGTCCACTACCTCGTAGACGAGGTGGTGCAGACCCCTCGAGGACGTCGAGCCGATGTACATGCCCGGCCGCTTCCGCACGGCCTCCAGGCCCTTCAGGACCTGGATCTGCCCCGCGGTATAGTCGCTCGCTTTCACTTCTTCCGTGGTCTTCGCCATGTGTACCCCGTTGGTGACTCGACGCGGCTCGTCCGCGTCACTCCGTCTCCGCCAGCACGAAGACGACCCGCTCGAACGGTGCCTCCCCGACGCGCTCGTTCACGCGCACGAGGAAGTCCCGCTTCATCATGTTCAGCTCCATCAGCCACGCGCTGCTCCGTACCTCCACGAACAGCGTGGCCTCCTCCACCCCACGGGCGCGGGTGACCCGCGCGAGATCCTCGCCCACGATCTCCGGCCAGAGTCCCAGCACCTCCATGCGGCGCACCTGGTCGCGCACCCCGTGCTGCTCCAGCACGCCCGCCAGGAGCCCGTCGAGCCGCGCGGGCCCTCCGCCCCGCTTCACGCGCCGCTCCTCACGTCTCGATGCGCCCGCGACGTATGCGCCAGCGCGGGAGGACGTCGGCGCGCACGCGCACGTCCTCCGGCTTCGGCGCGGTGAGAAGCACCTGGCCGATCTCCTCGGCGTCCATGACGCCGAGCACGCGCTCGCTGCGCCCGGGATCGAGCTCCGCGAACACGTCGTCGAGGAGCACGAGAGGCGGCGTGCCGCGCCGCTCCCGGATGCTCCGCGCCTCCACGAGCCGGAGCGCGAGCGCCGCCGTGCGGCGCTGGCCCCCCGAGCCGTACGCCCGGAGATCGAGCCGGCCGTCCTCCTCCTCGAGCGCGAGCTTCACGTCGTCCCGATGCGGCCCGACGACCGTGGAGCCGAAGCGCCGCTCCCGCTCGGCCGAGGACTCGAGCGCCGCGCGGAACCGGTCCTCGACGGACGGCAGGTCCGCGGCCCCCTCGAGCGCGAAGCTCGAGCGGTAGCTCATCCGCGCTCCGCCCTCCCCGGACATGCGCTCGTAGAGCGCGTCGAAGCCGCTCGCGCTCGCCTCGACCCACGCGCGGCGCCGATCCACCACGAGCGCGCCGCTCCGCACGAGCGCCGGATTCCAGGCCGAGACGACCGCGTGCGGCTGACGCGCCTTCAGGCTGGCGTTCCTGCGCGCGAGCGCCCGCCGGTACTCCTGTAGCGCCGCGAGGTACTCCGCGTCGGCGAGGGAGAGCACGATGTCGAGGAAGCGCCGCCGCTCGACGGGGCCACCGCTCACGAGCTCGATGTCGGCGGGCGAGAAGATCACGGCCGCGAGCCTGCCGAGCGCGTCTCCGAGCCGCTCGGGCTCCGCCCCGTCGACCGTGACCTTCTTCCGCTTGCCCGTCCGGGCGAACGCCGCGGCGATCCGGCTCGCGCTGTCATCGTGCTCCTCCCCCGCGTCGACCGATCCGACCACGCGGAACGCGTCCTCGCCGAACGCCACGAGCTGCTCGTCGCGCGCGCCACGGAAGGACCGGAACGTCTCCAGGTAGTAGATGGCCTCGAGAAAGCTGGACTTGCCCTGAGCGTTGTCCCCCACGAGGGCCACCCCCTCCCGCGGGATCTCCAGGTCCTGCACGCCGAGATTGCGGAAACGGCGCAGCGAAAGGCCGGTCAGCCGCACGGCCGCCGGCTCTGGAGGGTCCCACGAGGCATCAGGGAAATCTAACCTCTGGAGGCCGTTCGGACCACCCCGGGGGACTGCACGGAAGCCCTTGCCGGGCAATGCTTTTCGAGCGGTGGCCGGGCCCGATTCGCACCCTCCGCGCACGCGCTCCCGGCCGGGGCGGAGCGCCCGGCCGGGAGGCCCGTCCACGGCACCCGCTCAGCGTCCCTTGAACTCGGGCTTCCGCTTCTCAAGGAAGGCGGCCATCCCCTCCTTCATGTCCTCCGTGGAGGCGAGGAGGCCGAAGAGGGAGGACTCGAAGTCGAGCGCCTCGGCGGTCGCGGTGTCCACCGCCCGGTACATGCTCTCGAGGGCCATCCGCACCGCCACGGGACCGTTCTTCGTGACCTTCCGGAGGAAGGCCCTGGCCTCGTCCAGGAGCGCGTCACGCTCGACCACCCGCGACACCACCCCGATCTCGAGCGCCCGCTGCGCATCGAACATCTCGCCGGTGAGCGTGAGCTCGATCGCGCGGCCGAGCCCCGCGAGACGGGCGAGCCGGATCGTGCCGCCGTATCCGGGGATGATCCCGAGCCCGACCTCGGGCAGCCCGAAGCGGGCGTTCGTCGACGCGATGCGCAGGTGACACGCGAGGGCCAGCTCGCAGCCCCCGCCGAGCGCGTATCCGCCCACCGCGGCGAGCACCGGCTTCGGGAAGCGCTCGATGGCGCGGAAGACGTCCTGGCCGTCGCGGCTCACGCGCACCCCGGACACGGAATCCATCTTCGCGAGCTCGCCGATGTCCGCGCCGGCCACGAACGCCTTCTCGCCGGCCCCGGTGAGGATCACGCCGCGCACCTCCGCGTCGTCGTGCAGGCCGCGGAAGGCCTCGCCGATCTCCCGCACGACCTCCGCGTTGAGCGCGTTCAGCTTCTCCTGCCGGTCGATCGTCACGACGGCGAGCTCGCCGTCCCGCTCGACGCGGACGTGGGTGAGATCGGTCATCGGTGGACCCTTCTCCTCGGTTTCGATGGAGGGATTCCCGGGGACCGGACACGGCCCGGGGCGCCGGCGGAGCGGCGTCGGAACGGAGCAAGATAGCGGCCCCGCCGGCGATGGAAAAAGCGCGGAGGACGCCTTACCTTCCGCGCTCCGCCCACCCTCGCGCCCGGCCATCCAGGAGTCCCGACATGAGCCGCTCCCTCAACAAGGTCATGCTCATCGGCAACGTGGGGAGCGACCCCGAGATCCGCGCCACGGGCTCGGGCGCCCGCGTGGCCAAGCTCTCGCTCGCCACGAACCGCACCTGGTCGGACCGCAACACCGGGCAGCAGCAGGAGAAGACCGAGTGGCACCGCCTGACCTTCTTCGGGCGGATCGTCGACGTGGTGGAGCAGTACGTGAAGAAGGGCGACCGGCTCTACGTCGAGGGACGCATCGAGTACTCGCAGACCGAGGGCGAGGGCGGCACGCGCTACTGGACGGACATCGTGGTCCAGGAGATGGTCATGCTCGGCTCCACCGGCGGAGCTTCGGCGGGAGCCGGAGCCGGGTACGGCGGCGGAGAGCGCTCGGGCGGGTACGGCGGAGGCGGCGGGGGAGGCTACCGGCCCGAGCCCGGGCCGCCCGTGGTCGACCCGGACGACGATCTCCCGTTCTGATCCGAGCCCTCGACGTCGCTCTTCCACAGCCCCATGAGGTAGTCCTCGTAGCGGTCGGGGTGCTGACGGTAGTCGTCGAGCCAGACCTCGAAGGGCGGGAGCGCGACCCGGCGCGAGAGCCAGTCCGTGGCGACGCGGACCATGTCCCCGTAGCCCAGGTCCCCGCCGCCCCCGGATTCGAGCTGCGCGCGCTGCGCGAGCAGGTAGATCTCGTCGGGGCTCAGGTAGACCAGCAGGTCCGCGATCTGGGCCGAGCAGTAGTCCAGGTACTTCGCGCGCAGGACCTCGACCGGCTCCAGGGAGCCTCGATCGCCTGCGTCCACTGAAGGATCCTCCGGCTCCGCGAGACAGGTCCCCGGCCCTTCGGGGGCCACGGGCGGGTGCCCGTCGCGCCTAGGTATGTCGCAGAGACCTCCGGCGCGCAAGGTCGGACGGCCCGGCGGGGGCCGGTCGAGCGAACCGGGGGGAGCCGTCGCGACCCGGAGCGGGCGCCCCGTAGCTCCACCGCCGCGTGCGGGCGAGCCTCCCGGCTCAGCTCAGCGGCGAGGGGGCCGCGGCCTCCGCCTGATCCGCCTCGCCGTCACGCAGGTGGCGATAGATCGAGCGCCGGGTCAGACCGTACAGCACCACGCGGCTGAGGAACTCCGGATCCGTTCGCTGCACCTCCTCCGCCTGCTGGGCGATATCCCGAGGCAACTGGACGTTCAGCTGGACGGACCGTGTCTCCCACATAGCCACCTCGGTCGGTGCTGGAAAGAAATCGAAGAAAACCCGGAAAGCCCCGGAGTGCCCGTGCATGTCGCGAGCGGAACGCGACGGCGGTGCGCGAGCGCGGCGGAACGGGGAGTACGGTAAGCCGCGTCGGGGCGTGGCGCAACCCCCGCGGGTGCGGCGCGCGTGGAGGGTACGGCACACGCAAATAGTTGAACTTCAACTACTTACGATTTTCGCGCCGAATTGCCAAACCACCTGTTCCGCGCGCGCTCGGGGAGGCTCGAGGGCGGCGCTCCCGAGGGACGGAAGTTCAAGGGAAGCACCACGTTCGGAGCGGGAGCGAGACGCGCAGGCAGGGGGTCGCGCGGCGGAAGAAATTGCGAAAAACGGCCGTGGCGCGTCCGGGCTTCCCGGGGCGCCGAGCGTCGCGGCAGCGTCAGCCCGAGGCGGACCGGAGGAAGGCCTCGAGGGAGCGGTCCTCGAACTCGAGGAAGCGCGCGCGCAGCGCGGCGGGATCCGCCTCCCGGAAGACGACGGCCGTGCGGGGTCCGGCCTCCGCATCGCCGTCCGAGGGGAAGCACACGTAGCCTCGCCACGCGCCCTCGGCCTGGAAGGCGCGGAGGCGGGCGAGCCGCGCCCCGTCGCGCCCGAGGAAGGTCCGCTCGGCCAGCGTGAGCGGTCGGGCGGGCGTCGGCGCCTCGCCGGACTCGCCGAGGTCGAGCAGATGCTCTTCCGGGTGCCGCTCGAGATCCGCGAGCCAGACCCGGAAGGGCGGGAGCGGCAGGAGCCCCGCGCAGTGCTCGACGAGCATCTCGAGCGGATCGGCGTGTGGGTCCGCGGCCTCGGGCCGGGCCTCGAGCGCCGCGCGGTAGAGCGGGCGGATGCGCTCCCGCGGCAGCAGGTCGAGGAGGCGGCGCCCCTCCCGGCGCCGGTAGGCACGGTAGAGGGAGCGAAGCTCCACCGCGGGAAGGCGGTGCCAGGTGGCCGCGCCGCCGGCCCCGTGCGCGCCCCCGCCCGGCGACGCGGGTCCGGCGACGGGGCTCGTCGGGGCTCCCGTGCGCCCGGCCATCAATGCACGGTCCCGACGACGCCCGCGCGCAGCGCCGCGCCGGAGGGCACGACCACGTCCGCCTCGGGGGACGTGCCCGCGATCCGGAGGAGCGCGAGCGTCTCGCGGTCGCCGAACGTGCGGGCGAGGCGGGAGAGCTGCGCGAAGCGGTCCGGCTCGTAGCGCGCGATGAGGCGCGTGAAGCCCCGACGCATGAGCCCGAGCACGGTGCGCGCATCTTCGAAGGACGTGGGGAGCGCGAAGTGCACCCGGTACTCGAGCCCGCCCGCGCGGAGCCCGTGGTCGACGAAGCGGAGGCGGGAATCGGGGAAGGCCTCGGCGAGCGCCCGCTCGAACTGCGGGTCGCGGGTCTGCACGGCGCTGCGCACGCTGACGGCGCACGCATCGTAGTCCAGGTGCGCCCGCACGATCCGGCCGTGCCCGAGCTGGAGGCGGATCGACGTCCCCTCGTGCAGGTCGAGATCGCGGCAGAGGTCCCGGAAGCCGATCCGCAGCAGGACGGGCCGCGTGAGCGGCCCGAAGCCGACGCGCTCGAGCACCCGGCAGGCCAGCCGGAACGCGTAGCGCCGCAGATCCGCGTCCCCGTCCTCCGCGGGCCGGCGGAGCAGCTCCAGGAGCTGCGCGTGCACGGCGTCGTAGGCCCAGTCGAGCACGACCAGCTCCGTGCTGAGATCGAGCGTCTTCGAACGGCCGCTACCGAGATCGACCGCCTCCGAGGCGGCCGCGTAGCGGCCGTCCACCACGAGCGCGAGCCCGATGTCCTCGATCCGGCCCCCGTGGTGGTCGAGCTCGTGCACGTCGCGGTACTGCACGACCGCGCGCGTGAGCGACACCGTGCAGACGCCCGGTACGTCGCTCGCAACCTCGGGGAGTATGGGCGTCCCTGCGATCGGGTCCATCGGGGCTCCTGTGGGGTCCGGCCACCGCGCTCCGGGGGGTGGAGATGGCGGAGGATCCCCACCATAACCATTTGTTTCCGGCTCCCGCAACGGCCGCGCGTCGGCTGCGCTGGCACCCGCGCGCGCGGGAGGTCTATGATGGGGCATGACCTCGCATCGCGCCCCCCGGCCGCGCGCCCGCGGACCGCTCACGGTCCTCCTCGCGCTCGCGCCGGGGCTTCTCCTGGCCTCCGGCTGCGGTCCCGCCGAGCAGGCGCGCGCGGAGCAGCAGGCCGTGCGCCCGTCCTACGACGTGCTCATCCGCGACGGGACCCTCGTCGACGGATCGGGCGCGCCGGCGCGGGCGGCGGACGTCCTCCTCATCGGCGACCGGATCGCCCACGTGGGCCCGGTCGACCCGGACACGCTCGACGTCGGGGAGACGTTCGATGCCGCGGGGCTCGTCGTGGCGCCGGGCTTCATCGACCTGCACGCCCACGGCGAGCCCACGGGAGGGGAGCCGCCGGACAACTTCCTGGCGATGGGCGTGACGTCGATCGTCCTCGGGCAGGACGGCTCGAGCCCCCCGGCCGGGGAGCTCGCCGAGGCCATCGAGGCGCTGCGCCGCGCGCCGCCCTCGGTGAACGTCGCGTACTTCGTGGGGCACAACACGATCCGCCAGGAGTCCGGCGTGGGCTTCGGCGCGCCGGATGCGGAGGGGCTCGCCCGCATGCAGGCGCTCGTCGCGCGGGCCATGGACGCCGGAGCGCTCGGGCTCTCGACCGGCCTCGAGTACAGCCCCGGACGGCTCGCGGATCTCGACGAGCTCGTCGCCATCGCCGAGCCGGTGGCGGCGCGCGGCGGCGTGGTGGCGAGCCACGTGCGGAGCGAGGACCTGGCGGAGGTCGAAGCGTCCGTCCAGGAGCTGCTCGACCAGGGGCGCCGCTCGGGGGCGGACGTGCACGTGTCCCACATGAAGATCGTGCTCGGGGACGATCCCGCGGTCGCGCACCGGATCCTCGGGCGCATGGCCGAGGCGCGCGCCGCCGGCCTGCGGGTGACCGGGGACGTCTACCCGTACCTCGCGAGCTTCACGGGCCTCTCGATCCTCTTCCCTGACTGGGCGCTCCCGCCGGCCGACTACGCCTCCGTGGCCCGGACGCGGCGGAGCGAGCTGCTCGCGCACCTCCGGGCGCGCGTGGAGGCGCGGAACGGCCCCGGCGCGATGCTCTTCGGCACCGGGCGCTGGACCGGGCGCACGCTCGAGGAGGTCGCGGGCGAGACGGGGCGCCCCTTCGAGGAGGTGCTGGCCGACCTGGGGCCGCGGGGCGCGAGCGCCGCCTACTTCGTCATGGACGAGGACGTGCTGCGGGTGTTCCTCACCGATCCGTGGGTCGCGATCGCCTCCGACGGCAGCCCGACGATGTCACACCCGCGCGGGTACGGCTCCTTCGCGCGCGTGATCCGGCGCTACGTGGTGGAGCAGCGGGTGCTCTCGCTGGAGGAGGCGATCCGCAAGATGACGTCCCTGCCGGCCTCGATCCTGGGGATGGACCAGCCCGCACGGACGACGCTCCCGGTCGGCCTGGTGCGGGCCGGATGGGCCGCGGACCTGGTGGCGTTCGACCCGGAGGAGGTCCGCGACCCGGCGAGCTTCGAGGAGCCTCACCGGCTCGCCGAGGGGATGCGGCGGGTGTGGGTGAGCGGCCGGCCCGCCCTGCGCGACGGCGCGCCCGTCGCCGATGCCCGCTACGGCCGCGTGCTCGTGCCGACGACCCCGGCGTTGCCTCCCGCGGGACCCGGCTATTAACTTTTTCCGCTCCACATCGGTACGGACAAACCCAGGCAGGTGATCTCCTTGGAAGTCGTCGTTCAGGACAACGAAAGCCTCGACCGCGCGCTACGCCGGTTCAAGCGCAAGGTCCAGCGGTCCGGGCTCTACTCCGAGCTCCGCAAGCGGCGCTATTACGAGAAGCCCAGCGCCCAGAGGAAGCGGAAGCGGGAGGCGGCGATTCGCAGGGAGCGTCGGCGCCAGCGCCGGAACCGCCGCTAGCCGTCCGTCCGGGTCTCGTCGCCTCGAGCGACGCCCAACCGATGTAGAAGAAGAAGGGGCCCTCCACCGGAGGGCCCCTTCCTTTTACTTGCTCGCCCCTGGGGTGGGGTGCGCGGACGCCCGCCCGGGGGCGCGGCTGCGTTGCCCCCGCTCCAGCGACGCTCCGCCGCGAGTAGC
>CAZOYA010000144.1:0-9351 GCA_964583815.1 uncultured Gemmatimonadaceae bacterium
CCTTCACGACCGAGGAGCCGCTCTCGGAGATGTTCACCGTGTCCGCCGAAAGCCGCTTCTCGGCGAACTCGAAGGAGATGCGGGTCCGGGTGGAGGCCTCGAAGAAGAGGTTGACGATCGTCTTTCCGCGGAGCACGGGGACCTTCTTGATGCGCCGCTCCGAGATCTCCTTGAACGGCTCGGCCGTGTCGAGGATGCCGACGATCTGCTCGCGGGTGAGGCCCTCGAGCCCCACCAGGTCCTTGCCGAGGGTCAGCGCTTCCTCGCTCACCGCGGCCCCGGATCCCGGGTGACCAGCTCCACGCCCAGGCGGCCGTCGAGCTCCGGCACGAGCACCTCGACCCGCTGGTGCGGGAGCGCCTCGACCTTCCGGCCCACGATGTCGGGCTGGATGGGAAGCTCCCGCCCGCCCCGGTCCACGAGCACGCAGAGGAGGATCCGGTCGGGACGCCCCCAGTCCGTGAGCTCGTTCAGCGCCGCCCGGACGGTGCGTCCCGTGTAGGCCACGTCGTCCACGATGACCACCGTGCGCTCGTCGATCCCCTCGAGCGGGAGCTCCGAGCCCCCGACCACCGGCCGCGGTCCGATCTGCTCGAGGTCGTCCCGGTAGAGGGTGATGTCGATGGAGCCCGACGGCGGCGGCGCGCCCTCGGCGGCCTCGATCTCCCGCGCGAGGAGGTCCGCGAGATCGGTCCCCCTCCGGTGGATGCCCATGAGCACGAGCCGCTCGGTGCCCCCGGCGCGCTCCACGATCTCCCGGGCCATGCGCGCCACCGCCCGACGCACGTCGGCCTCGTCCATCAGGGGAGTGCGGGTCTCGTGGGGCATCGGGGTGGCTCGCGGCGTGCTGCGGAGGACCGGCGAAGGCGGCCAAATGTCGGTCCTCGGCGGGGACCGGTCAACGCGGGGGAGCGCGGGAGGGTCGTCCCGGGTCGGACGCCGCGGCGCGCCAGGGTGGCGGGCGCACGAGCCGTCCCCGACATTGCGCGGCGTCCCGTCCACGGTCCCCGCTCCCCCGACCCATGCCACGCTTCCGCTCTCCGCGACCGCTCGCGCTCGCCCTCGCGCTCCTGCTCGTGGCCCCGCTGGCCGGGTCCGGCTCCGCGGCGGCCCAGGAGGTCCGCGAAGCCCCGGACGTGGTCCTCGGCGGCCTCCCGTTCTCGCTCACGCTCGCCGGGGGCGAGGAGGAAGGAGGTGCGTGGGCCGTCCGCGACGCCTCCGGCACGCTGCTCGCCGAGGGCGTCGTGGAAGCCGGCGGAACCGCGACCGCGGAGGGGCTCGTCGTGCCGGGCGGATCCTCGCTCCCGCTCTCGGTCGCGGTCGGGGCCGCGACCCTCGCGGTGGATCCGACCTACGTCCCGGCCTGGTTCTCGGTCGTGCCGCCCGTGCTCGCGATCGCCCTCGCCCTCCTTCTCCGCGAGGCCATCGCCGCGCTCTTCGTGGGCGTGTGGGTCGGCGCGCTCGCGGTGGCCGGCTTCGACCCGCTCGCCGCCACCTGGCGGGTCATCGACCGCTTCGCCGTCCCCACCCTGGGCGACCTCGACGGGGGCCACCCGCAGATCGTCGTGTTCTCGCTCCTGCTCGGCGGGATGGTCGGCATCGTGTCGCGGAACGGCGGCACCATGGGCATCGTGCACGCGGCCGCGCCCTTCGCGCGCACGCGGCGGCGCGGAAAGATCGCCACGTGGCTCGCCGGCATGGCGATCTTCTTCGACGACTACGCGAACACGCTCATCGTCGGCAACACGATGCGCCCGATCACGGACCGACTGCGCATCTCGCGGGAGAAGCTCGCGTACCTGGTCGACGCCACGGCCGCGCCGCTGGCGGCCATCGTACCCGTCTCGACGTGGGTCGGCTACGAGATCAGCCTGATCGCCGACGGCCTGCAGATCGCCGCGCAGCAGAACCCCGCGCTCGCGGCCGAGCTCGGGGCGGCCAGCCCCTTCACGATCTTCATCGAGACGATCCCGTACCGCTTCTATCCGATCCTGGCCCTCTGGTTCGCGGCGCTCACGGCCTTCACGCGCCTGGACTTCGGACCGATGGCCGCCGCGGAGCGACGGGCCGCCACCGGGGGCGGCCTGTACCGCCCCGGCGCGCAGCTCGCGGCCGCCGCCGAGGACCACGTCCTGGAGCCCCCCGAAGGGGTGCGGCCGCGCTGGTGGAACGCCGGGATCCCGGTGCTCACGGTCCTCCTCGTGGTGCTCGCGGGGCTGTACACGACGGGCCGCGCGAGCGCCGGGCCCGCGGCCCCCCTGCGCGACGTGTTCGGCGCCGCGGATCCCTTCGCCACCCTCCTCTGGGGATCGCTCGCCGGGTGCATCGTCGCGATCGCCCTCTCCTCCTTCCAGCGCATCCTGACGGTCCCACAGGCGGTCGACGCGATGGTCGGCGGAATGAGGGCCATGATCACGGCGATCCTCATCCTCGTGCTCGCCTGGTCCCTCGGGCTCGTCACGGAGGAGATCGGGACGTCGCAGTACCTCGCGCAGCTCCTGAGCGACCGCATGCCGCTCCAGCTCCTCCCGGTGGTGGTGTTCCTCACGGCGGCGGCGATCTCGTTCGCCACGGGCACGTCGTGGGGCACGATGGCGATCCTCCTGCCGCTCGTGATCCCGCTCACGGTGGCGCTCGGCGGATATGTCGCGGGCTTCGGTACGAGCGCCGACTACTCGATCCTCCTCGGCACGACGAGCTCCGTGCTCGCCGGGGCGGTGTTCGGGGACCACTGCTCGCCGATCTCCGACACGACGGTGCTCTCGTCGCTCGCCTCCGCGTGCGATCACGTGGACCACGTGCGGACGCAGCTCCCCTATGCCCTGGCCGTGGCCGCGGTGGGGATGGTGCTCGGGGACATCGGCACCGCGTACGGGCTGCCGGTGACCGCGGCCCTGCTCGGGAGCGCGGCGATCCTCTACCTGCTCCTGCGCTTCCGGGGGACGATGGTGGAGGAGGACGAGGGCGGAGGCGCGGCGGGAACGGAGGAGCCGCCCGAGGGGGTCGCGGAGCGGGCGTGAGCGGGCAGGCGCCCTGCGCCGGTGGGCGCG
Source organism: uncultured Gemmatimonadaceae bacterium (assembly GCA_964583815.1). Taxonomy (GTDB): domain Bacteria; phylum Gemmatimonadota; class Gemmatimonadetes; order Longimicrobiales; family Gaopeijiaceae; genus JAWLHJ01. The sequence continues at coordinate 3,051 of CAZOYA010000144.1, forward strand.
CGGCAGGCCCAGGAGACGCTACGGCGCGCCGAAGCGCGCCCGCCCCACGCGCTCGAGGAACGGCCCGCCGGCCGAGCCCTCGGTGATCGCCCAGTCGTAGGAGAAGAGGACGAGCCCGCCGACGTCCCGCGCCCGCGCGACGTCGATCTCCCCGAGCGTGCCGTCGAGCCCGTTGAGCCAGGCGCCGATCCCCGCCCACACGCGCCGGCGCTCCCCGGCCGCTCCGCGCGCGCCCGCGATCATCCGGTCGAAGCGGGCCCCGTCGGTGGTGTAGGCCATGGGGACGGCGATGTCGAGGATCCCCTCCTCGAGCCACGCCGCCCAGTCCTGGAAGCGGTGGACCCGGGCCTCCTCGGCGTCGGCGACGACCGCGGCGGACACCACGACCTCCGGCCGTCGCGCCTTCACGTCGTGGTAGATCCGCCGCACGAGCGCCGTGACCTCGCTCCGGCGGAAGTCGCCCCACGCCTCGGGGAAGAGCTCGGGGAGCGCGCGCACGTTCGAGCGGGCCGCGAACGATCTCGGGGAGCGGCCGTGCGGAGCCGGCGCGCCCCCGTCCGCGGCCGTCCCCCCGTCCGCCGGCGCGGACCGGGCGTCGAGCCACGCGCCGAAGCGCCCGAGCGCATGGGGCGCGTAGTCGTACTGCGCGGAGGGGTAGCGCACGTAGTCGAAGTGCAGGCCGTCGAGGTCGTAGCGCTCCAGCAGCTCCATCCAGACCGCGTGCACGCGGTCCTGCACCTCGGGGTGCGAGGGGCTCGTGTAGAGGCCCTCCACGGTGGCCCCGTTCCGCGCGGCGTGCGCGCGCAGCGCCTCGAAGAAGCGCGGGTCGCCGGGCGGGACGTCCCGCAGCTCGTCCGCCAGCGCGCGCGGGACGGCGAGCCACTCCGGGTGCTCGTTCACGATGTGCCGCGGGTCGCGGGGGCGCGCCGTGGGACCCCACACGAGGTGCGTGTTCACCCACGCGTGCACGGCGAGCCCGCGGCGGTGGCCCTCCTCGATCGCGAGCGCGAGCGGATCGAAGTCGGCCGGCGCGTCCGCGAGCGTCTCCGCCCGGGGCTCGATCGAGGAGCGATAGAAGGCGTCGCCCCGCCCGCGCACCTGCACGAGGAGCGTGTTGAAGCCGGCGTCGGCCGCGCGGCGCACGACGTCGAGCACCTCCGCCCGGCTCGTCATGGACGAGCGCACGACCCAGAGCCCCCGCACCTCCTCGAAGCGGCGCACCGGACGGAGCACGGGCGGAGCCCCCCGCGCGGGCACGGCGTCCGCCGGCTCCGGGGTCGCAGCCGGGGGCGCGGGAGCCGCCTCGGCCACGTCGGGCGTCCGGGCGGGCGGCGGCGGATCGGACGCGGGCCCCCCGACGCGCGTGCAGCTCGCCAGGGCGAGCGCGAGGCCGAGCGCGAGCGCCCGCCGGGACCGGACGGGGCCGCGCGCGGACGTCGGGCCGGGAGCGCCCGTACGCGCGTCGTCGCGCCGTCCGCTCATCGACGGGCCCGGAAGAACGCCCGCAGGAGCTCGCCCGACTCCTCGGCGAGCACGCCGGCCGTGACCGCGCAGCGGTGGTTCAGCCGCGGGTCGCGGAGCAGGTCTCCGAGCGAGCCGGCCATTCCGGCCTTCGGATCGGGCGCGGCATAGACCACGCGGGGTATGCGCGCGAGCACGACCGCGCCCGCGCACATCGCGCACGGCTCGAGCGTCACGTAGAGCGTGGTGTCGAGCAGGCGCCAGTCGCCGAGCACGCGCGCCCCGGCACGGATCGCGACCATCTCGGCGTGCCCCGTGGGGTCGCCGTCCCGGACCGTGCGGTTCGCGCCCTCCGCGAGCACGGAGTCTCCCCGCACGAGGACGGCGCCGACCGGCACCTCCGAGGCCTCTCCCGCGCGCCGCGCCAGGTCGAGCGCGTGCCGCATCCAGCGCAAGTCGTCGGAGATCACGTCGACGGCCGTTCCGGACGCGCGCCGGCCCGGCGAGGCATCGCCCTCCACCCGGGCCGTCCCGCTCAGTGACGGGTGAGGAGGCTCGGTGCGGTCGCGTCGTCCAGGCGGCGGAAGAAGCCCGCGACGCAGCCGAGCACGCGCAGCGCCGAGGGGTCCTCGACCACGATCCGCTCCGCGCCCGGCACGAGGGGCTCGAGCGTGAGGCCGCGGCCGTTCCGGCCCACGCGGTGGAACGGGGTGCCCGAGCCGGTGTGCGCCACGACGATACGCCCGTCCTCCCAGGCCTCCGGCCCGGCCGGTGCGACCAGCACGAGGTCGCCCTCCTCCACGCCGAGCACGGCGAGGTCGCCCTCGCCCGCCCGCAGGAAGAAGCCGCCCTCCTCGGCCCCGAGCCGCGTGTCGATCGCGATCCGCGGCGCATCGGACCCGGCGACGTCCGCCGGGTCGAGCGGCGCTTCGGCGAGGCACGGCAGCGAGGCGGCCCCCGTGCTCAGGTCGACCCCGAGGATGCGCACTCCGCGCGAGCGCGGCGAGTCGCGCTCCAGGAAGCCCTTCGTCGCCAGCGCGTGCAGATGCTCCGAGACGGTCTTGGTGCTCTTGATCCCGAACCGACGCCCGATCTCGCGGATCGATGGCTGATAGGTGTTCGCCCGGAGGTACTGGACCATGAAGTCCAGGATCTTCCGCTCGATCTCCGTCAGCGCCTCGCTTCGAGGAACCGCCGGCGAGCTCTCTCGTTGGGAAATGGGCTCGGAGCTGGCCAAGTTCGACCCTTCGGGGGGTGATGGTCGGCCCCCGATCGGGCGGGGGCGGCTATCCTAATCTGCGCCGGAAAGAGGTGTCAAGAAAGGCGGGCGCGGCCCGCCGCGATGCGCCCGAGCGCGCGCTCGCGTCCGAGCACGGCGAGCACGTCGAAGATCCCCGGGCTCGAGGCCTGACCCGTGAGCGCCACCCTCAGCGGGTGGATGACCTTCCCCGCCCCCACCCCGAGCTCCTCGGCGAGCCCCCGCACGGCGGGCTCGACGCCCTCCGCGGTCCACTCGGGCGCGTCCGCGAGGGACTCCGCGAGCCGGTCGAGGATCCGCCCTGCCGTCTCCGGGTCGCGCATCCAGTGCTTCGCGACCGCGTCCTCGTCGAACCGGACCGGCTCGCGCACGAACGGAAGCGCCTGGCGCGCCAGGTCCTCGAGCGTGCGCGAGCGGGGGATCAGGAGCCCCACGACTACCTCCATGAAGCCGTCGTCCCCGAGGAGCGCGGGATCGACGTCCGGCTCGCCCGCCACCCGCGCGCGGATCTCCCGGACGAGGTCGCCGACGGGGCGCGCGGCGAGATGCCGTCCGTTCAGCCACGAGAGCTTCTCGAGGTCGAAGACCGCGCTCTTGCGGAGCACCCGCTCGATCGAGAACGCCTCGACGAGCTCCTCGCGGGTCATGAACTCGCGATCGTCCCCGGGGCTCCAGCCGAGCAGCGCGAGGAAGTTGAACATCGCCTCGGGGAGGATGCCCTGGCCCGCGTAGTCCCCCACCGCCGTCGCGCCGTGACGCTTCGAGAGCCGCTTGCCGTCCGGGCCGAGGATGAGCGGCACGTGGGCGAAGGCCGGCTCCGGGATCCCGAGCGCCCGGTAGAGCAGCACCTGCTTGGGCGTGTTGGACAGATGATCGTCGCCGCGGATGACGTGCGTGATGCGCATCTCCGCGTCGTCCGAGACCACGGCGAGGTTGTAGACGGGCGTTCCGTCGCTCCGCAGGATCACGAGATCGTCGATGTCGTCGTTGCCGAAGCGCACCTCGCCGTGCACCAGGTCCTCGAAGCGCGTCTCCCCGTCCGGGACGCGGAAGCGGATCGCGTGCGGCTCGCCCGCCGCGGCGCGGCGCTCGGCCTCTCCCGAACCCAGCGCGTCGGCCCGCTCCCGCGCCACGCGGCTCGCGTGCATGCTGCGGGCCTTCGCCTCTTCCCGCACCTCGTCCGGGTCCGCGAAGTCGCGGTACGCCTTGCCCTCCTCGAGCAGGCGGAGCGCGGCGGCCCGGTGGCGCTCCACCCCCTCGGACTGGAAGAAGGGGCCCTCGTCCCAGTCGACCCCGAGCCAGGAGAGGCCGTCCAGGATGGCGCGCGTATGCTCCTCGCTCGAGCGGTCGCGGTCGGTGTCCTCGATCCGCAGCACGAAGACGCCGTCGTGCTTGCGGGCCAGCAGCCAGTTGTAGATGGCCGTGCGGGCGCCGCCCACGTGCAGGTAGCCCGTGGGCGAGGGCGCGAAGCGGACTCTCATCGGACGTCGTCCAGTCGTTCGAGCAGAAGGCTCTTGGTGATGCGCGGATCGGCGGCGCCTCCGGACGCCTTCATCGCCTGCCCCACGAAGAGGCCGATGAGGTTCCGGTTCCCGGCGCGGTACTCCTCGACCTTCTCGGGCCACTGCGCGAGCACGTCGTCGACGAGGCGCGCGAGCGCGTCCTCGTCCCCGAGCTGCGCGAGCCCGAGCTCCTCGACGAGCGCGTCCGGCTCCCCGCCCCGCTCCACCATGTGCGCGAGGACCTCCTTGGCCGCCCGCCGCGAGACCCGGCCCTCGTCCACCAGGGCCGCGAGGCGGCCGAGCGCGGCCCCCTCGAACGGCAGCTCCTCGAGCGCCCGCTCGCCGCGGAGGCCTCGCAGGTCGGTGACGATCCATGCGGCCACGTCGGCGGGCCGGGGATGCACCCCGAGCGCCGCCTCGTAGAAGTCGGCGACCTCGGGCGAAGCGGTCAGCAGGTCGGCCTGCTCCCGGGGCAGACCGAGCCCGTCCCGGAAGCGCTCGAAGCGCGCCTGGAGCCCGGGATCCTCCGAGCGGCGCCGCACGCGCTCCTCGCCGAGACGCGGCGGCGTGCCGGGCGCGAGGGTGCCGTCCCGGCCCGGGCGCGTGTCGGGCACGGCCGTGTCGCCGGCGCGCCGGCTCTCGCCGCGGGCCCAGGAATCCTTGAGGGGCACGATCCGGTTGAACACGGGCCGCTCGCCCGTGCCGTCCACGGGATCGCGCCAGAAGTAGCCGATCCGCTCGAACTGGTAGCGGGTCCCGACCGGGTCCCGCGCCACCGAGGGCTCCACGCGCGCGTCGGGGACCGTCACGAGCGAATCCGGATCGACGAGGCCCAGCACGTCCGGCTCCTCGTCCCCGGCCGTGTGCCGGTCGGCCTCCGCGTCGCGGAACAGCGGCCCGTACAGGCGGATCTCGGCCGGCAGCGCGTGCCGCTCGGAGACCCACTGGATCGTGCCCTTCACGCCCCGCCCGCCCGCGCCCAGCGAGTCGGCCTCGTGCGTGCAGCGGAGCTCCACCACGCGGCCCGCGGCGTCCTTCACCACCTCCTCGCAGCGGATCACGTAGGCGTGCCGCAGCCGGACCCGGCCGCCCGGGACGAGCCGGCGGAAGCCCTTCGGCGGGCTCTCCTCGAAGTCCGCCCGCTCGATCAGGAGCTCCCGCGCGAACGGAACGGTGCGCGTACCCTCCCCGGGCACGTCGTGCGGGAACCAGGGCGCGTCGATCTCCTCGACCCGGTCCTCGGGGAAGTCCACGAGCACCACGCGGATGGGATCGAGGACCGCGAGCACCCGGGGCGCGACGGGGTTCAGCGTCTCCCGGATCGCCCAGTCGAGCTTCGCCGCGTCCACGGTGGAGTTCGTGCGCGCGACGCCGATCATCTCGCAGAACAGCCGCACCGCCTCGGGCGGGACGCCTCGCCGGCGGATGCCGGCCACCGTGGACAGACGCGGGTCGTCCCACCCCGAGACGGCTCCCGCGCGCACGAGCGGCGCGATCCGGCGCTTGGAGAGGACCGCGTGCTCGAGGTCGAGGCGCGCGAACTCGTATTGGTGCGGACGCGTCCAGGGGTCGTAGTCGAGCCCGTCGAGCACCCAGTCGTAGAGCTCGCGGTTGTTCTCGAACTCGAGGGTGCACAGCGAGTGCGTGACCCCCTCGAAGGCGTCCTCGAGGCAGTGCGCGAAGTCGTAGAGCGGGTAGATGCACCACGCGTCGCCGGTGCGGTAGTGGTGCGCCCGGCGGATCCGGTACAGGACCGGGTCGCGCATGAGCATGTTGGGCGAGGCCATGTCGATCCTGGCCCGCAGCACGTGCGCCCCCTCGGCGAACTCGCCCTCGCGCATGCGCCGGAAGAGGTCGAGGCTCTCCTCCGGGGAGCGGTTCCGGTAGGGGCTCTCGCGCCCCGGCTCCGTCACCGTGCCCCGGCCCTCGCGGATCGCCTCGCCCGGCTGCTAATCCACGTACGCGAGCCCCTTCCCGATCAGGATCTCCGCGCACTCGTACATCCGCTCGAAGTAGTCCGAAGCGAAGTACAGGTGCTCGCCCCAGTCGAAGCCGAGCCAGCGGACATCCTCCTGGAACT
>CAZOYA010000145.1:0-9284 GCA_964583815.1 uncultured Gemmatimonadaceae bacterium
CACGAGCGTCGGCCGCACGAAGTAGCCCTTGCCCTCCGGCGCGGCCCGCCCGGAGAGGGGCTCCGGGCCGCCCGTCAGCACGCGGCCGGCCGCCGCGAGCGCCTCGATGCCGGCCCGCGCGTCCCGGAGCTGTCCGGCCGTGGTGAGCGGCCCCATCTGGACCTCGGGATCGGCCGGGTTGCCGACCACGACCGCTTCGAGCCGCTCGACCAGATCGGCCGCCACGCGCTCCAGGTCGGCTTCCGGCACGAAGATGCGCCGCACGGCGGTGCACTTCTGCCCGGCCTTCTGCGTCATCTCCCGGAGCACGTCCTTCAGGAAGAGCCCGTAGGTCTCCGAGTCGGACCCCGCGCCGGGCGCGAGCACGGCGCTGTTCAGCGAGTCGGCTTCGACGTTCACGGTCACGTTGCCCTCGAGCACCCGGGGCGCCGAGCGGAGCTTCAGCCCCGTGTCGGCGGAGCCCGTGAACGAGAGCACGTCCTGCGCGTCCAGGTGGTCCAGGAGATCGCCGGAGGAGCCTGCGACGAGTTGGACCGCGCCCTCCGGCAGGATCCCCGACTCGTCGAGGATCCGGATCATGCGCCACGTGACGAGCGCCGTGCTCGTGGCGGGCTTCACGATGACCGGCATGCCGGCGAGCAGCGCGCACGCCGCCTTCTCCCCGAAGCCCCACGCCGGGAAGTTGAAGGCGTTCACGAGGACGGCGACGCCCGGCTTCGGGACCAGCAGGTGGCGTCCGACCCAACCCCCGCCGCGCGAGAGCGCCTCGGGCTCTCCGTCGGGGAGCACCCGGCGTTCGCCCAGCGACTGCCCGAGGTGCGCGTAGGCTCCGAGCGTACCCGTCGCGCCGTCCACGTCGAACTTGGCGTCGCCCTTCGTGTTGCCGCCGTTCCGCATGGCCAGGTCGAGGAGCTCGTCGCGGTGCTCCCGGAGCGTCTTCGACATGGCCCCGAGCAGCGCCGCCCGCTCGGCCAGCGTCATCGCGCGGAGGGCCGGCCCGCCCCGCTCGCGCGCCCAGCGCATCGCGGCGCCGAAGTCGAGCCCCTCGGTGGAGGTGCGGGCGAGCGGCTCCTCCGTCGAGGGGTCGACGAGGATCGAGGGCTCACCCGAGCCCTCCTGCCAGCGGCCGCTCACGAAGCTCTCGAGGGTGATCATGGTGTCGGGCGCACTCCGGCTCGGACGGGTTCGATCGTCGGACGTTCGGTGGCGAGCCCAACACTCAGGTCGCGGCGGGTGCGGGACAAGTGGCCCCCGCCGGACCGCGACGGGGCCCACCCGGCTCGTGCAGCGCCTCCCCTACACCCGGTCCTCGCGAAGCGCCTCCGTGGGCGGCACGACCGTCGCCCGCCGCGCGGGGATCCAGCACGCGGCGATCCCCACCAGGAGCAGGCCGCCGGGAACGAGGGCGAAGGTCACCGGATCGACGGGCGGCACGCCGAAGAGGAGCGAGCGCACGAGTCCCGTCGCGAGCCACGCGCCGACGAGCCCCACCGCCGCCCCGACCACGAGCGGGGTGGCGCCCTCCCGCAGGACCATCCCGAGGACCCGCCCCCGGTCCGCCCCGAGCGCCACCCGGATGCCGATCTCGCGCGTCCGGCTCGCCACCGAGTAGGAGACGACGCCGTAGAGGCCGACTGCGGCGAGAACGAGCGCGAGGCCGCCGAAGAGGGAGAGGAGCGCGCTCGCGAGACGCGGGCGGGCGAGCGAGGAGGAGACCGCGTCCTCCATGGTGCCGACGCGGTACATCGGCAGGTCGGGATCGAACGAGCGCAGGACCTCGCGGACCGCGGACGTGATCGCCTCGGGGGCCCGGCCGGTCCGCACAGCGACCCGCATGGTCCGGGGCCAGCCGTAGGTCGAGAGGCCGGCCTGGGCCGCGGGAATCCAGGCGAAGGGGTACGGCTCCTCTCCGGGATCGCGCCACACCGGGTCCGCCGCGACGCCCACCACCGTGATCCAGGCCACCTCCTCCTCGCCCTGCTCGTAGCCCCACCGCTTCCCGAGGGGGCTCTCGCCCGGCCAGTAGACGCGCGCGAACTCCTCGCTCACGACGCCGACCCAGGGGGCGGCCGCGTCGTCCTCGGGGCCGAGACCGCGGCCGGCCACGACCGGAATGCCGAGGGTCTCGAAGAAGCCGGGCGCGACGAGTCCCACGCCCGAGTTCCAGGCCCGGTCCCCCTCGGCCCGCGGGGGACGATCGTCGAGCACGAAGTCCCACTGCGCGTAGCCCCGGTCGAAGGGGAGCACGCTCGCGGCCGAGGCGGACGCCACCCCCGGCACCGCGCGGAGCCCGGCGAGGATCTCCTCGTAGCGCTCCGGTACCTGGTCCCCCTCCGGATAGTCCGTCTCGGGCAGCATGAGCGAGAAGGTGAGCAGGTTCGCGGTGTCGAGGCCGCGCTCCGCCTCGGTCCGCGCGGCGTAGCTGCGCACCAGGAGCCCGGCCAGCACCGTCACCACGAGCGCGAGCGCGACCTCCGCGCCCACGAGCGTCCGCCGGAGCCGGGTGCCTCCGCCCTCGGTGCCCGGACGCGCGGAGCCGGCCCGCGCCGTCGCGCGGCGTGCCGCCGCCATCGTGGGCAGCACGCCGAAGAGGAGCGCGGTGGCGACCGCCGCGGCCGCGGTGAAGGCGAGCGCGGTCCCGTCCAGCGCGACGGATTCCGTGCGGGGCAGCGCGTCGGGCGCCATCCGCAGGACGAGAGGCGTGAGCCAGCGGGCGAGCAGGAAGCCGAGCCCGGCCGAGACCGCGGCCAGCAGGAGGCTCTCCACCGCGAGCTGGCGCACGACCCGCCGCCGGCTCGCGCCCAGCGCCAGGCGCACGCCGATCTCGCCGCGCCGCCGCTCCCCGCGCGCGAGCAGGAGATTCGCCACGTTGGCGCAGGCGATCACGAGGATGAAGCCCACCGCCACGAGGAGCAGCACGAGCGTGCGGGAGGCGTCGCCCACCGCGGCTTCGAGCGCCGGCTCCGCCCACGCGAAGTGCGCCACGTTGTGCTCGTAGGCGTCCGCCCACGCCGCGGCGATCCGCTCGAGCTCCCGGTCCACGTCGGCCGTGGTCGCGCCCGGAGCCATGCGGGCGACGCCGAACCAGCCGTGCCCGCCCCGCCCTCCCTCGTTGGCGCGCGCGAGCCCCGCGGGAATCCACGCCTCGTCCGAGGGGCTCAGCCGGAAGCCCTCGGGCATGACCCCCACGACCTCGGTCGCGACCCCGTTCAGGACCACGGTGCGCCCCACGATGCCCGGGTCCCCGGCGTAGCGCTCCACCCAGAGCGCGTGGGAGAGGATGATCGCGCCCTCGACGCCCGGCGCGTCCTCCTCGGGCGTGAAGACCCGCCCGAGCGCCGGCCGCACGCCGAGCAGGGGCAGCACCTCCGCGCTCACGCGGGTCGCCGAGATCCGCCGCGCATCGCCCTCCGGGCCCGTCAGCGTGCGGGAGGTCCCGGGCTGGTAGACGCCCACGGCCGAGAGCGTGCGGGTACCCTCCCGCAGGTCGAGGATCTCCGGGCCCGAGAGCGCGAACTTGGGGAGGTCGAACCCCGAAGGCGGGAGGTAGCGCGACCAGAGCATGAGCACCCGGTCCGGCTCCTCGAAGGGGAGCGGCTTCAGGAGCACGCCGTTCACCACGCTGAACACGGCCGCGTTCGCGCCGATCGCCAGGGCCAGCGTCGCCACCGCCAGGAGGCCGAAGCCCGGCGCGCGCCGCATCTGCCGCCACGCGAAGCGCACGTCCTGGAGCGTCCCGTCCCATCCGTCCCGTCGCCTCATCCCCGCCTCCCTCCTCCTCGCCTCGTGGCGCATGCGCGCCTTCGTCCCCTCCAGGTCCCCGGCGCGCCGCAGCACCTCCGCGCGCGCCTGCTCCTCGTCCCATCCCTTCGCCACGAGCTCGAGCACGCGCATCTCGAGGTGGAAGCGGAGCTCCTCGTCCACCTCGTGCCGCAGCGACGGGCGGATCACGCGGCGTGGCATGGGATCAGCCCGGGCGCTGGCCCGCGCCCAGCACGGCCGACACCGCGTGGCTGAAGCGCCGCCACTCGTCGGTGGCCTCGTGGAGCCGGGCCTCGCCCTCGGCCGTGAGGCGGTAGAGCTTCGCGCGCCGCTCGAGCTCCGTCAGGCCCCACTCTGCCTCGAGCAGCCCCTTGCGCTCGAGCCGGTAGAGCGCCGGGTAGAGCGAGCCCTCCTCGACGACGATCGTCTCCCCGCTCCGCTCCTCGATGGAGCGCGCGATCGCGTAGCCGTGGAGCGGCCCGCGCGCGAGCGTGCGCAGGATCAGCGTCTCGAGCGCCCCGTGCAGGAGCTTCCGCGCCTCGTCACGACCCAACCGTCCCTCCACTGCCCGGATCTCGCCCCGATGCCAAGACGATCTAGGCACCTTCGCTGAGGATGGCGGGCGGGGCTGCGGACGTCAAGGGAGGCAGCGCGGGCGCGGCGCGGCCGCCGGGGAGCGGAAGCGCCGGGCGGCTACGGGAGCGCGGGCGGAGGCCCGTCCTCGAGCAGGCCGCGCGCGGCCGCGAGCATGGCCCGCGCGGCGGGCGCATCGTATCCGCCACTCCGGAAGAGGTCCTCGACCTTCGCGTCGAGCGCGGGATCGTCGAGCGGCAGATCGGGATCGCCGGTGGCCTGCGCGCGGACGGCGCGGTACGTGCGCCCCTGCTCCGTGTCGACCTCGACGCGGGCACCCCACCGGGCGGGATACGCGCCGGCCAGCTCCGCGTCGACCTCCGCGCTCGCCCCGCCCGCGAGGGCGCGCACGTCCGACTCCGCGAGCGCCTCGGCGGCGAAGGTCTCGAGCGTGGGCCGCCCGCGGAGGAGCGCAGTCGCGACGGCGTACTGGATGCTGAAGCGGGCCTCGTGGGGCGTGCGGGGGTCGGGACGATCGGTGACGTCGAGGGCGGCGGGATAGGTCCCCACGCGCACCGCCGTCGGGCGCGCCCCGTCCAGCGCGGTGCGGAGCTCGAGCGCCGCGTCGATCGCCGGGTGCACGTGCCGGCAGCAGGGATACGGCTTCATCGAGGTCCCGGGGAGCTTCCAGGCGGGCGTCGCCCCCGCCCCGCCCAGGCCCTCCAGCACGAGCTCCGGCCGCGCGTCGGGACAGAGCGCCCGGAAGAGCCCCTTCGCTCCTTCGAGGATCCGCTCCGCGCCGGTGAGCCCCTCGGCCGCGAGGAGCGCGGACCGGAGGCCGGCCGCCGCGGCGTGTCCCGCGTGCAGCGGCTTGCTCATCGCGCCTTCCTCGTTGAACTGCCAGAGCCCCGCCGCCTGCGTGCCGGCGCTTCCGAGCGTCCAGACCCAGCGGTCCTCGTCGAGCCCGAGGAGGGAGGCGGCCGCGGCCGCCGAGCCGAAGACGCCCGCCGTCGCCGTGTTGTGGAAGATCCGGTAGTGCGCGGGGCCGAGCGCCTCGCCGACGCGGATCATCACCTCGTAGCCGCGGAGCACCGCGTCGAGCACGGCGTGCCCGCGCGCGCCGACGGCCGCGCCGAGGAGGAGCGCCACGGGCACGACGACGCACCCGGGATGCGTGACGGAGCTCCGGTGCAGGTCGTCCGTCTCGGTCACGTGCGAGCGGGCGGCCGCCACGAAGACGCGCCGCTCGAGGTCCCCCGCCCTGCCGCTTTCGTAGGCCGCGAGGATCGCACCCTCGGGCGTGGCCCGTCCGGCGGCCCACGACCCGGACCAGTCGCGGACGAAGCGCTCGGCCGCCCCCCGGTCGGCGGGCGTGGCCGACCGGCCGCGGACGAGCCGCGCGAGCCGGCGGGTGAGGCTCTCCTCGCGAGATTCCGGTGCCGCGCTCACGCCTCGAGCTCCGCGCGGATCGCCGCTCCGTGCTCGCCCGTCGCGGGGACGCGCATCGGGCGCGGCGGCCCCTCCCCCGCGCGACGCACCGGATCCGCCGGGACGGAGACCCGCCCCTCCGGCGTCTCCACCTCCTGGAGCCGGAGCTGCGGGTGGCGCGCGAAGTCCCCGATCTCGCGCACCCGCCCGAACGCCACCCGGCCCGCCCGCAGCCGATTCTCGAGCCGTTCGGTCGGGAGCCGGCCGATCCGCTCCTGGAGCGCCGACTCGAGCGCGTCGCGATGCGCGACCCGCGCCGGGTTGTCCCCGAAGCGCGGGTCGTCGGCGAGCTCCGGCGCCTCGAGCACCTCGCGGCACAGGCGCTGCCACTCCGGCTCGTTCTGCACGGCGACGAGGAGCGTGTCGCCGTCCGCCGAGCGATAGGGGCCGTACGGGGCGATCCCCGGATGCCGGAGACCGGCACGCTGCGGCGCCCGGCCGCCGTACACGTGGTGCAGGTAGGGGACGCTCATCCAGTCCGCGATCGCGTCGAAGAGCGACACGTGGAGCGCCGATCCCTGGCCGGTCCGCGACCGCAGCGCGAGCGCCTCGAGCACGGCCGTGTAGGCGTGCATCCCCGCGGCGATGTCGCAGACCGAGATCCCGACCCGCGCGGGCCCGTCGGGCCCGCCCGTGATCGCCTGGAGACCGGCCTCGCCCTGGACCAGGCTGTCGTACGCCTTCATGTCCGCCCAGGGCCCCTCGTCGCCGTATCCGCTCACGTCGCAGGTCACGAGCCGCGGGTGCGCGCTCCGCAGCCGCTCGGCGCCGAAGCCGAGCCGCTCGGCCGCCCCGGGAGCCAGGTTCTGCACGAAGACGTCGGCGCGCGCGAGGAGCCGGTGAAGCAGCTCGGCGTCCGCCGGAGCCCGGAGGTCGAGCACGATCGACTCCTTGCCCCGGTTGAGCCACACGAAGTAGGCGCTCCCGCCCTCGACGACCCGGTCGTAGTGGCGGGCGAAGTCGCCGCCGGCCCGCTCCACCTTGATCACCCGGGCGCCGGCGTCCGCCATCTTGCGCGTCGCGAGCGGAGCGGCCACCGCCTGCTCCACGCTCACGACGAGCACGCCCTCGAGGGGAAGGGTCAGGACATCCCTCGCACGAGCCACTCCCCGAGCGTGCCCAGGAGGGACATCATCAGCGCCCCACCGAGCGCCCACTTGAAGCCGTCGATCTTGAGCGAGTCGCTGAGCGCATCGGTGATCTTGAGGAGGATCGCGTTCACGATCCAGCGCGTGACGAAGGCGAGCAGCAGACCGATGCCGAGCGTGCCGATCGCGAGCACCACGAAGAGGAGCCAGCCGAGCAGGAAGTTCAGCACCCCGAAGATGGCCGCCACGACGAAGGCGCTGCCGAGCGACTTCACGTGGAAGCCGGGCAGGACGATCGCGGTGATCCACACGGCGAGCGACAGGATGATCCAGGAGAGGATGAGGCCCATGGTGACTTCCTGGCTGGGGGAGCGCGCTGGAAATCTCGGACTTCGTATCATCGCACGCGCCCTTGCGCGGCGAAAGCGCGAACCCCGGGAGTGCGCGCGGCTCAACCGTCCGGCCGCAGGAAGTCGAAATGGGCGAGCGTGCTGTCCGCGAGCTCGCGCATGAGCGCGGTGTCCCCGGGCAGCAGGTGGGCGTGGGGGAGCCACACGTGGCGCACGGGGCCGGTGGCCCGCTCGGCGAGCAGGAGCGCCGAGGAGCGCGGCACCACCCGGTCCTCGCTCCCGTTCACGAGCAGGAGCGGGGTCGGGCCGATCCCGGCGACGTGCCGGGCGGGGTCGAGGGGCGCGAACCACCACGCGAGGAAGCGCGCGGCGAGGCCGCGCACGGGCCCGCCCTCGAGCGGAAGGTTGCGCTCGAAAATGGCGCGCAGGTCGCCGCCTCCGTGGTGGAGCGCCACCCCGCGGAAGATCGGGTCCACCCCGGCGGCGGCCGCGAAGGGGACGCCGAAGCTCACTCCCACCAGCGCGATCCGCTCCGCGTCCACCTCCGGCTCCGCCGCGAGGAAATGCGCCGCGCTCCGCAGGATTCCCGGCATGCGGAGCGCGGTCCGGCGGATCTCGGGGAGGCTCCCGAGGAGCGCGCCGAGCTCGAGGCGCTCGGGCACCGCGTCCGGATACTCGACGGACAGCACGACCACGTCGAGCGGACCCGGCACGGCGCGCGCGGCTTCCCGGCCCGTCTCCCGTCCCGCGACGAGCAGGACCCCGGGCCGCGGCTCCCGCGCGGCCTCCGGGCGCCGCAGGAAGGCCTGCACGGTGTCGCCCGAGGGGGTGCGGAAGGTCAGGCCCTCGATGCGCTCGGGAACGGCGGAGGGCCGATCCGCGGCCTCGGCCGTCAGCGTCTCCCGCTGCACGAGCTCCAGCGATACACGCTCCGGGATGTCGGGGCCGCACCCCGCCAGGAGGAGCGCGGCGACGAGCGACGGTCCCGGCCCGCCCGCCCGTGCACGGGCCCGCGCGCGACGGCCCCGGCTCACCGCCTCCGCGGAAGGGCCGCCACCATCGTGGCCCCGGCCTCCCACGGGCGGACCGCGAAGGTGCGCGCGCTCGTGGCGCTCCGACCCGTCTCCGGCTCCGTGACGGTCACGCGCAGCCGGTACGCGCCTTCGGAGAGCGCCGTGGCCACCCTGCGGAGCTCGCCCACGATCCCGTCGTCCGTGCGGGGGACGTCCCCGTCGAAGCGGAGCCGCACGGGCGGGCCCGGGTCCTCCCCACCTCCGAGCGGCTCCACGGCGAGCTCGGTCTCGTACCGCGCGCCGGGCGTCGGGTTGTAGATCTCGTAGTAGACGTCGAACGCGCTCTCGGGGAACTGGCTCGTGGGAAGGAGCGCCAGCGTGACGCCGCGCCGCGTCCACCCCGTCGCCGCGCCCGGGAGGCCGAGCGCGATATCGCTCAGCATGAGCGAGTCCCCACGGTAGTCGGGGACCGGAAAGAACGAGCTGTAGAGCTGTCCGACGCCGGGGCGAGTCGCGTCGGTCATGATCACGCGCTGGATCGTCGTCCGGGACGGCGGCGCCTCGACCTGCACGTGCGTGTGGAGCAGGTGGTCCTGGTCGAGCGATCCCGGCCCCGCGACGAACACGGAGTCGTCCGTGCGCGCGACCGTCCGCCGGAGCGTGTCCGACACCACGAAGCGGATGTCGAAGCGGTAGCGCACCGTCCCGTCCACCCGCTCGGACTCGAGCCCCCGTGCCGGCACGGCGACCGAGGCCACGACGTCCGTGCGCCCCCCTTCTCCGCGGAACGTGTAGAGGTCGTAGTAGAAGGGGAGCGGGCCCGCGGGCGCGGGCTCGACGGGGGCCACGGTCCCCACGAGCGGCGCGAGAAGCGGTTCCGTGGGCGGCCCCACCAGCGGCCCCAGCGCGACGAGGGAGGCCGCGGTGCCGATCAGCAGGGCGAAAGCTCGGAGCATGGCCGCCTGGGAGTGAGGGATCGCCGATGTGGGCGGTACCCGGCGGCGCACGGG
>CAZOYA010000146.1:0-9262 GCA_964583815.1 uncultured Gemmatimonadaceae bacterium
AGGCCTTCGCGATCGCGTACCGCATGCTCGGAAGCGTGAGCGACGCCGAGGACGTCGTGCAGGAGGGGCTGCTGCGCCTGCACCGCACGCTCGAGGGCGGCGAGACGGTCGAGACGCCGCAGGCGTACCTCGCCACCGTGGTCACGCGCCTCTCGATCGACCACCTCCGGTCGGCCCGCGTGCGGCGCGAGCGCTACGTGGGCGAATGGCTTCCCGAGCCCCTCCTCGGCGCGGAGGAGCCCGACGCCGAAGCGCGCGTGGAGCTCGCGGAGTCGGCGCGGATGGCCTTCCTCGTGCTTCTCGAGACGCTCTCCCCCGAGCAGCGCGCCGTGTTCCTGCTCCGGGACGTGTTCGGCTATTCGTACGCCGATCTCGCGGAGATCCTCGGGAAGTCGGAGGCCGCCTGCCGGCAGATCGCCGTGCGGGCCCGCGCGCACGTGCTGGAGCGGAGGCCGCGCTTCGAGGCACCGCCGGAGCGCCAGCAAGACCTGGTCGAGCGCTTCTTCGCCGCCATCGAGAAGGGCGACCTGGCGGGCCTCGAGGGGCTGCTCGCCGAGGACGTCTCGCTGCACGGTGACGGCGGCGGACGCGCGCCGGCCCTGGGGCAGCCGCAGCGCGGCCGCGAGGCGGTAGCGCGCATGCTGCTCGGGTGGTCGCGCGTCGGCGCCCGGGCGGGCGGCTACCGGATCGAGCGCACGACCGTCAACCACCAGCCGGGCGCGCTCATCCGCAGCGCGGACGGGGGCGTGCTCGCGGTCTGGGCGATCGACGTCTCGGAGGGACGGATCATCGCCGTGCGGTCGGTGGTGAACCCGGACAAGCTGCGGCACGTGCCGGGCGCGGCGGACTTCGGCGCGTGGCTGCGGGCGTCGGCGGTGCGGGCGCGCGAGCCGTCGGAGTGACGAGGTAGCGCGCACGCCGCGCCCGGGCGGGGGTGGTCCGGTCTCCCATGGCGGGCAACGCCTGCTCGACCCCCTCCTCCCTCGGAGGTGCCGCGAGGCCGCGCCCCTCTGTTACATTGCCCCGGCCCGAACCGGCCCTGAGCGCATCCGCCCCGCCCCCGGACCTGGAATGGCACGCTCTTGAACGAGACGATTGCCGCCCTGATCCCCATCGCGATGTCCGCGGTGGGCGGTCTGGGCATCTTCATGCTCGGCATGAAGTACATGTCGGAGGGGATGCAGGCGGTCGCGGGGAACTCGCTCCGGCGCATGATCAGCCTCGTGACGAACAACCGGCTGATGGCGACCGGGACCGGCGCCGCGGTCACGATGCTGGTGCAGTCCTCGAGCATCACCACGGTCATCGTCGTGGGGCTCGTGAACGCTGGGCTCATGCAGCTCCACCAGGCGGTGGGCGTGATCATGGGCGCCAACATCGGCACCACGATCACGGGCTGGATCCTCGTCCTGAAGGTAGGTGACTTCGGTCTGCCGCTGCTGGGCATCGCCGCGCTCGTCTACGTGTTCTCCCGACGGGACCGTCCGAAGTTCATCGCGATGGCGATCATGGGGCTCGGGATGGTCTTCTTCGGGCTCGAGCTCATGAAGAACGGCTTCGCGCCCATGCGGGAGATCCCGGCGTTCACGCAGGCGTTCAGCTGGTTCCGAGCGGACAGCTACCTCGGCGTGATGAAGCTCGTCGCCGTGGGCTGCATCCTCACCGTCCTCGTGCAGAGCTCGAGCGCCACGCTCGCGATCACGATCGGGCTCGCCGCCACCGGCGCGATCCCCTTCACGGCGGCCGCCGCGCTCGTCCTGGGCGAGAACATCGGGACGACCATCACGATCATCCTGGCCTCCTTCGGCGCGGGGGTCGACGCCAAGCGCAGCGCCTACGCGCACGTGCTCTTCAACGTGTTCGGCGTGTTCTGGATCACGCTGATCTTCCAGTGGTACGTGCGGCTCGTGAGCCAGGTCGTGGAGCTCGCGCACGGGACGAACCCCATGACGGCCTCGCTCGCCGAGGCGGGGCCGGTCGAGTTCGGTGCCGTCGTGACCGCCGGCATCGCGCTCACCCACAGCGGCTTCAACGTCACCAACGTCCTGGTCTTCCTTCCCTTCCTGAAGCCGTTCACCCGTCTCCTCCACCGGCTGGTCCCCGAGCCGCCCGTCCGCGAGGTGCACAAGCTCCGCCACCTCGACGCCCGGTCGGTCTCCGCCCCCGTCCTCGGGGTCGAGCAGAGCCGCGGCGAGGTGGTGCAGATGGGCACCGGCGTCGTGAAGATGATGGACTGGATCCGGGAGGTCGCGCTGAACGGGGGTCCGCCGGACGAGGAGCTGACGCAGAAGGTGTTCCACCGCGAGGAGGTGCTGGACAACATCCAGGAGGAGGTGACCGCCTTCCTCACCGAGATCCTCGACGTGTCGGTCCCGCATGCGATCGCGGAGGAGGGACGGCAGCAGCTCCGCATCGCGCACGAGTACGAGTCGATGAGCGACCGGCTCGCGAGCATCCTCCGCGCCTACCTGAAGCTCCGCGAGCGTGGCATCGAGCTGCCGGCCGAGCAGCTCGACGAGCTCCGCAAGCTCCACGATCAGGTGGCGGACTTCCTGCGGTCCGTGGTCCAGGCGTACGTCGCGCGGAAAGCCCTGAACGACGCGACCGCCCGCGCCGCCAGCGCGGCGATCACCAGCCGGGTGAAAGAGCTGCGGGAGGAGCATCTCCAGAGGATGATCCACAGCTCCGTCGACCCCAACCTGAGCCTCATCTACGCGGGCCTGCTGACCGACTACCGGCGCGTGCGCGCGCACACGGTCAACGTGCACCAGGCGACGACCCCCACGGGGACCACCGTCGCCGACTGACGGGACCGCAGAGGGGCGGCCCGACCCGTTCAGGCCCGCGCGTGCCCGGTCGTCGGCTGACGCGCGCTGAAGCCGAAGTAGGCGAGCCCGGCACCCAGCAGCGCGTGCAGCCATACGTCGTGATCGCCGATCGGCATGATCCCGCCCGTCGCAGGCAGGAGCAATCCGAGCGGAACGAGCAGCAGGTAGAGCACGCCGAACACCTTGCAGTAGGTGATCGCGGCGACCGTGGTGCGAGACGCCACGATGCCGGCGATCCCGCTCGCCACGTGGACCAGGTTGTGGAACAGGTTCACGGGGAACAGCCCCAGCAGGCGCGGCGCCATGGCGGGGTCGGACTCCATGCTCCCGCGCGACACGAAGAAGCCCAGGACGCCCACGATCAGGAAGGCCCAGCCGAAGCCCTGAGCGGCGCGTTGCACCGTGGTCATGATCCCTCCTCCGGGCAAGGCGCGTCATGCCGGACGGTTCCACGCCCGGCTCGCGCGCGTCTTCTACGGGGACGACGTGCAAGAAGCGCACCCCGGAGGGAGCGCCGCTGGCACGCGGTCTGCGTCTGGCCCGGTGCGTCCTTCCGCCGGTCCCGACTGGAGGCCGAACGACCGTGCACCTGCGTCGTCCAATCCACTCCGTGCGCCGCATGGCCGCCGCGACGGCCGCGTACGCGCTCGTCCACAGCGCCCTGGCGAGCCGTGTCGCGAAGGAGATCGCCGCGCGGACGTTCGGCCGACGGCGGCGCGACGCGTTCTACCGCCCGTTCTACCTGGTGCAGTCCGTGGTCGGGTTCGGGGTGCTGCTCGGGTACTACCGGGGACTCCCCGCCCGGGCGCTGTGGCACGTACGGGGGCCCGGCGCCGTGCTCCTGCGCCTCGGACAGGCGGGCGGGCTCTTCTGGGCGGTCCGGGCCGCCACCGCCGTCGGCCTGCCGGGGATTCTCGGCCTGCAAGCTCTGGCGTCGTTCCTCGAGGGGGACCCCGTGGCTCCCGGGCCGGAAGCCCAGGGCCCCGCGCCCTCCGACGACCCCGCCGAGATGCGGGTCGTCGGCCCGTTCCGGTGGCAGCGGCACCCGCTGAACTTCGCGCCGCTGCCGGTGCTGTGGCTCTTTCCCCGCATGACCGACCGGCTCCTCGGACTCGCGCTGGCCTCCAGCGCCTACTTCGTGGCCGGGTCCTGGCACGAGGAGCGGAGGCTCCGGGCCGCCTACGGCGACGCCTACGAGCGCTACCGCGACGGCGGCATCCCCTTCTACGTCCCGCGCCGCCCGGCGGCGGCCTTGCCCGGGACTCCCCCGCCGCCCTATTAGTCACGGCGTGACTATCCATTCAGCACGTTCGCGAACGAGGCTGCCATCGTGCCCCCGGAATCCCTGGCCGAGTTCGAGCTGCTCGTGATGCTCGCCGCCCTCCGGCTCGGGCCGGAGGGCGCCTACACGGTCTCGATCGCCGAGGACATCGCCGAGCGCACCGGCCGACGGGTGCGCCGGGCGAACGTCTACACCACGCTGCAGCGCCTCGAGGCGAAGGGGATGATCACGAGCCGGCTCGGCGAGCCGAGGCCGGAGCGTGGAGGACGGCCGCCCCGCCTGGTCCGCGTGGAGCCGGCCGGACTCGCCGCCGTGCGCACGACCACCGAGGCCATCCGCGCGATGATCGACGACCTCGGGGAGCTCGTGGGCGAGACGACCTGAGGGGAAGGGCCCGCGCTGCCGGCGAGCGGGGGCGGACCCGCTAGCCGCCCGGGAGCTCCGGCGCCGGGTGGAGCTCCACGCGCTCCACGTCGAGCTCGTCGCGGCGGAGGACCAGGAGCCGCTCGACGCTCGCGTCCAGCACGCGGGCATCGGGCGGGAGCAGGACGTCCATCGCGACGGTCCCCGCCGGCCCGAACACCCGCCACGTCGCCGGGCCCGCGCGATCGGGACCGGTGAGCCGGGCCCACACCCGGTGGAGGCCGTCCACGCGCAGATCGTGATAGGACGGGAGCGAGTCGAAGGCGACGTCGTAGCCGGAGGGGAGCGAGTCCGGACGGAACGGCTCCCGCGGCCGGTCCTCGCGGACGATCATGGCGAGCCGGCCGCCGTCGAACACGCGGATCTCCGGAGAAGTCGAGGACGTGAGGGCGAAGCGGCCCGAGTGGCCGCCCCACCACATGCGCGCGCCGCCGAGCGCGTTCGCGAGTGGAAAGCCCTCCCGGCCCGGATCCTCGTACCACGTGATCACCGCGACGCGTCCGAGCGGTACGGCACCACCGTCTCCCTCGGTGCCGACCGGGTACAGCGCGAGATCCGCCTGGACGGGAAGCGGGCCTCGCTGGCCCCGCGGAAGCGCCACCGCGGCCGGGAAGCCGACCATGTCACCCGCGCCGAACGCCGTCAGCGCCAGCGGCTGGGGCGCGATCATGGCGTCGTTCGGCAGGCCCGCCTCGTCGAAGCCGGGATTGAACGGGCGCTCCCAGAGGAGCGCGCCATCCGGTCCCATCGCCGTGACGCGCCGGGCGGCGGGATCGCCCACGTGCAGCCCGCCGCCCGCGCGCGCCTCGATCCACCGCATGCCGCGGAACTCGCCCGGGCCGTCCCCCTCCCGCCCCCGTGTCCACGCGAGCGTGCCGTCGGGATCGTAGCGCCGCACCATGTGGTTGCCCGCGTCGGCGAGCACGAACCCGCCGTCGTCCACGAGAAAGCCGCCCTCGACCTCGAAGAGGGGCGGCGCCCCATTCTCCTCCCCCGTGAGCACGAGGAGCGGCGCGTCGAGCCCGACCGCCACGGACGGCGGCGTCCCGGTGGTCACCACCATGCGCACGCCCGCGCTGTCGGTCGCTTCGGCGCGCGAGAGGGTGTCCGCCGCCCCGGAGCAGGCCCCACATGCCGCCAGGAGCATCCACGTCGTGCAGAGGCGCGCGGGCCCCGGGCTCCGATCCCTCCACTGCCTGATCGCTTCCATGCGCCGACCTCCCCGTGCCATTTACTAAGACGATAGTTGTCCTAGCGTACTGGGTGTCGGGGCACGGCGCAACCGCGGCCCTCCGCCGGGTTCAGGCCGTCATGCGGACGGGCGGAAGCCGCACCGGCGCGAAGCTTCCCGGCTCGTGGCCGATGCGCGCCACCGTCTCGGGGCGCCTGGGCCGGGCCGCCTCCTCCAGCGGCAGGCGCTCGAAGAGCGCGAGGAGGTCGGGGTCGAACGTGGTTCCCGACTCGCCGCGCATGATCTCGAGCGCCTCGTCGTGCGAGAACGCCTTCCGGTACGCCCGGTCGGTCGTGAGCGCGTCGTAGACGTCGGCCACGCAGAGGATCCGGGCCGAGAGGTCGATCTCCTCGCCGCGGAGCCCCTGCGGATAGCCCGTCCCGTCCCAGCGCTCGTGGTGTCCGCGGATCATCGGCCGGACGTCCCAGGGGAACTCGATGTCGCCCAGCAGCCGGACGCCCTCGTCGGGGTGGCGGCGCATGACGGCCCACTCCTCGTCGGTGAGGCGGCCGTCCTTGTTCAGGATCTCGAGCGGCACGACCACCTTCCCGATGTCGTGCAGAAGCGCCCCCATGCGGAACCAGACGCGGTACTCGGCCGGGAAGCCCGTCGCCTCGGCCAGGCGGCAGGCGTAGTCCGCCACCCGCTCGGAGTGACCGTGGGTGTACAGGTCCTTCGACTCGAGCGACTTGCCCCATTCCCCCACGAGCCGGAGGAAGTCCCCCTCGAGGGAGCGGAGGCGACGGTCGACGTCGGCGAGCTGATGGCGGGCGCGCAGCTCGGAGAAGAGGCGGTGCGCGCGGTTCAGCCTCTCCAGCGCCGCCTGGTTCTCGCCCTGGTCCCGGTGGAGCTGCGCCTCCTCCCGCGCCGTCTCGGCCTCGAGCAGGAGGCTTCCCCGCTCGCGCGCGATGTCGTGGGCCCGGTTCAGGTAGTCGCGCGCCAGCTGCGGGCGGCCGAGCTCCCGGAAGATCGCGCCGTAGTAGCGGAAGATCTCGCCGAGCCACCGTCGATCGCCGGCCTCGAGCGCGAGCTCCTGGGCGAGCTCGCACCGCTCGCGCGCGCGGTCCCATCGCCCGCGCCGGAGCTCGAGCCGCGCTCCGCTCGCCTCCAGGACGACGCGATCGCTCACGTTGCCGGCACGGCGGCAGGTCTCGATGCCCTCCGTGAGCGCGGCCTCCGCCTCGTCCCAGTGGCCCGCGTCCGTGAGCGCGAGCGCGAGGTTGTTGAGGAGCGGCCCGACGTACTCCTGGAGGCCGAGACGCCGGTACTCGTGGAGCGCCGAGCGGTAGCGCGTGAGCGCGACCTCGTGGTCCCCCTGGATGCTCGCCACGTTGCCCAGGTTCTGCTCGACCATCGCCGCGAGCTTGCGGATCCCGTACGCGCTGGCGGTACGGCGCGTCTCGTTCCACAGGCGCTCCGCCTCGTCGAGGCGGCCGAGCGAGAAGGCCACGGAGGCCCGGCAGTTCGCCGCGCTCGCCACGCCCGCCCCGTCGCCGGAAGCTTCGGCCACGGCCGCCGCCGCCACGAAGCAGTCCGTGGCCGCCTCCGCGTCCCCGTCCTCCATGTGCGTCCGGCCGATCCAGCGGAGCAGCGACGCCGCCCCCGGCTCCGTGTCTCCGGACGGAAGCGTCCGGAGCGCCTCCTCGTACAGCCGGCGGGCGTCGGCGCGCCGCGCGCTCCGCTCCGCCCGGCCGGCCTCCTCCACGAGCGCGCGCACGCGCGCACGGGCATCCTCCGGCGCGGGGCCCGGCCGCACGGGGGCCCCCAGGACCCTCCCGCCTACGGGGACCGCGATCATTCCCCGCCCTCCTCCGCCCGGTCCAGGCCGTAGCGCTCGACCTTCCGGTGGAGCGTGGGACGGGACCATCCGAGGATGCGCGCGGCGGCGCTCTTGTTGCCGCCGGTCATCTCGAGGGTGAGGCGCACCACCTCGGCCTCGATGCGCTCCATCGACGCACCCGCGTGGGGGAGCGCGATCCGAAGGCCGTCCGCCGAAGACACGCCGGTGCCGGACGGTCCGAGCCGGCCGCGCACCGTGAGGTGCTCCGGGCCGATCCGGCGACCGTCGGCCAGCCGGGCCGCCTGCCGAACCACGCTGCGCAGCTCGCGCACGTTGCCGGGCCAGGCGTGGGCCTCGAGGAGCTCCATCGCCTCGGGCGTCGGCTCGCGCGCGCCGAGCCCCCGGTCGCGCGCGATCTCCTCCAGGAAGTGGCGGACGAGCAGCGGCACGTCCCCGTCCCGCTCGCGGACCGGGGGCACGCGGATCCGGAGCGCGCTCAGGCGGAAGAGGAGGTCCTCGCGGAGGTTCTCCTCCGGCACGATCTCGTCCACGGGCCGGGTGGTCGCGGCGACGAACCGGCAGCGCACGTCCACCTCGCGGGCGCTCCCGACCCGCCGCACCCGCCCCTCCTCGATGGCCCGGAGCAGCTTCGGCTGCAGGCTCGCCGGGAGCTCTCCCACCTCGTCCAGGAAGAGGGTCCCGGCGCCGGCGAGCTCGAGGAGCCCGGGACGCCCTTCGCGCCCTCCGCGCGCCTCGCCGAAAAGCTCGGCCTCGAGCAGCTCGCGCGGGATCGTCGCGCAGCTCAGCGACAGGAAGGGCGCCTCGGGGTCGGGGCCCGCCCGGTGGATCGCCCGAGCGAGGAGCTCCTTGCCCGTGCCGGGCTCTCCGACCAGGAGCACCGTCCGGGCCCGCCGGAACGCGGCGAGGCGCGCCTGCTCCACCGCCCGCAGGATCGCCTGGCTCTCGCCCACCACGCTCGTGAGCGTGAGCGGACGGGCGCTCGCGCCGTCGGCATCCGTGCCGCCGCGCCGCCCCTCCGTCAGAGCCAACTGATACGACGCCATCGCCTCAGGCCTCCAGGGCCGCCAGATCGGTGAGCCGCTGCTCGACGCCGCCGGCGTCGAGCGTCGCTTCGAGCGCGCGGAACGTCTCGAGCGCGCCGGTCCACGCCGCGCGCGCGGAATCGTGGTCGCCGGTGACCAGGGCCAGCTCCCCGAGCTCGCGCAGCAGCTCGGCCAGCAGGAGCCGATCGTTCGCCGCCCGCGCCAGGCGCTCCGCCTCGGCGATGGCCGCCTCGGCCTCGGCGACCTCGCCCCGCGACCGGGCGACCGCGGCCAGGAACTTGAGCGCCTCGGCCCTCTTGAGCGGCTCTCCGCGCGCGGCCGCGATCTCGAGCGCCCGCCGACAGGCCTGCTCGGCCTCGTCCAGCCGCCCGAGCTCGATGAGCACCTCCGCCCGGTTCGTCTGCACGAAGCCCTCGCTCTGCAGGTCCTCGCGCGAGCGCGCGATCGCGAGCGCCTCCTCGAGGCACTGCTCCGCCCGGTCGAAGGCGCCGGTGTCCGTCAGCAGCATCCCCAGGTTGTTGAGCACCCAGCAGGCTCCCTCGTCGTCCCGGGCGCGTCGGAACTCCCTCAGGCTGGCCCGATAGCGCACGAGCGCGCCGTCCAGGTCCCCGCGGATGTTCGCGAGCACCCCCAGGTTCTGCTCCACCATGCCGG
>CAZOYA010000147.1:0-9238 GCA_964583815.1 uncultured Gemmatimonadaceae bacterium
GTCGGCCGCGCCGGCCGGGCGGTCGCGTTTCGGGGGGGTGGCTTGGCGGGTGGGGCGCGTCGCGTGCAGGTTCCGGGGCAGGGACATTGCATGGCGAATGACCGAGCACGGAACCAGCCGCACCCACGGGGGGAGTGCGATGAGCGCGAAGCGCGTACGGAACGAAGGAGAGGACGGAACCGGGCCGCTGGCCCGGGCGGTGGACGCGGTCATCGACCGGTTCGACCTGGAGGGCCGGCTCGAAGGAGAGGCGCTGCGCCGTGAGCTCGCCGCGGTGATCGACGGGATTCTCGCGGCCAGGGACGGGGACACGCCCTCCCCGCCCGGCGCGCGCACCACGGACCACGTGCGACTCCTCCGAGCCCTGCGCCCGGCGCTCCTCGAGGAGTGGACCGACGAGGACGAGGGGCTCCTCGAGCTCCTGCGTGCCTTCGAGGCGTACGAGCGGGAGCTCCTGCGCTGGGGGACGCAGGTCACGGTGCGTGATCTCCTCACCCCGTTCTCGCGGAAGCTGCTCCGCGAAGTGGCGCACGCGCTCCGCTCCCCGCTCGGCTCGATCGTCGCGCTCGCGGGGTCCCTGCGCGAGATGTCGTCCGGAAGCCTCGGCGAGACGGAGGCGCACCAGCTCGGGATCATCCATCGCGCCGCGCTCACGGCGGCCACCATGGCCTCGGACCTCCTCGCGGTCACCGAGGACGACGATACGCTCGCGCAGCCCGTCCGCTTCTCCACGGGGGAGCTGCTCGCGACGGTGAGCGATCTCGTCCGCCCGGTGACCACGACGCGGAGCTCGGAGCTCCAGGTCGCGCACGCGGACGGGCCGCCGCGGGAGGGGCCCGCCGGCGCCATCACGCAGGCGCTCCTGACGCTCGCGCTCCGCGCGGCGCTCATGACGCGCGAGGGCACCGTGCGGCTGCGAGCGGACTACGAGGGGGACGAGGCCGTCTTCGAGGTGCTCACGGACGGCGTGGAGACCTCGTCGGAGGAGGAGGCGCTCGACCACCTCCGCGTGCTCCGGATGAGCGCCGAGGGGGACAGCTTCACGATCTCCTCGGACGGGCTCGCGATCGAGGCCGCCCGGGCCGCCGTGGCGCGCGCGGGTTCGGAGCTGCGGCTGGGCCCCACCCCCGAAGGCCATCTCCGGATGGCCTTCCGCGTGCAGGCTCCACCGGCGCGCTGAAGCCGTCCCCTGGGCCCCGGGGCGCTACGGCAGCGGGATGACCGCGCGGGGACCCGGCAGACCCGGAGGGTCCTGGTTCCCGGTCGACGACGTCCCCTGGAGCAGCTCGGAGGCGACGAACACGCCGACCGCGGCGATCAGGCTGGCCGCCACCGTCCGCCAGGGGGAGAGCCGACGCACCTCCACCCGCGCGACCGCCTCCTCGGGGATCGTGACCGCGAAGCCGTGCGCGCGGAAGCGGTCGCCCCCGGTGGCGAGAAGGGTACGGGCGGCGACCTGCCACGCGTCCCCGTCGCGCTGGACGAGCGTGCCCTCCACCTGCCCGATGCCGTGCGCGGTGTACCCCGAGACGTCGAAGCTCCGGACGGGCTCGAGGTGGAAGCGCACGTCCGCGCCGGACGGGACGGCCCCGGGCGCGGGCGCCGCCGCGTAGCTGAAGCACCCGGGAAGGACGAGGACGAGCGCGAGCGCCGTGCGGCGCAGTGCGTGGCGGTTCATGGCCGCTTGGTACCCGGTCCTCCGGGCGCGGTTCAACATGCCTCCCACTCCAGCGCCGCGATGAGCTGGGGCGGAAGCGCGACCTCGAGCCTCGTGCTCCCCGGACACCGGCTCTCGAGAAGATCGAGCGCCGCGGCGTGCAGCAGGCCGCCCTGCTCGAGCAGGAGGAAGTCCACGCCGGCCTCGCGCCACAGGCGGAGCTGCTCCTCGGGGGTGCCCCAGGAAGGGGCCTCCTCGTCCGAGATCCCCGGCGCGAAGAGCGTGCTGGGAACGACCGTCCACCCGCCGTGCAGATGGAGGGCGGCCCAGAACTCCGGCGCCCCGACGACCGCCTCGGGCGGCGCCACCCGCTCCAGCGCCTCCACGGCGGCCGCCAGGCGCTCCGCGCGGATCCGGTAGGCGGACGCCGGCCATCCCTCCGCGATCCGGAGCGTGCTGAGCACGAGGTAGCCGGCGAGCCACAGCACGGAGAAGGCCGCCGCGATCGTCCGACCCCTCGAGCGCGCCCGGTCCGGCGCCGGCGCCGCCGCGAGGCTCCATGCGCCCGCGCAGGCGAGGGCGAACACGAGCACGTGGAGCGGCACGACGAGCCGGCGGGCCACGTACGGCCAGGCCAGCAGGAGCGCGAGATAGAGCAGTGCGCTCCACGCGATCGGGGGGTGGCGGCGGAGCGCCCGCATCCAGCCCACAACGACGAGGCCGACGAGGGGCACGAACGCCGCCCGGAGCGGCCAGCCGGAGAGCCGCGGGAGCAGGAGCGCGGCCACGCGATCGAGCACCCCGGCCGCGTGCCCGGGCAACCGGGCCAGGAACGCGCCCGGGTCCGAGAGCGCCTGGCCGCTCAGCCATCCGCCGTAGGAGCCGAGCAGGTCGCGCAGCTCCGGAGGGATCGCCTGGTTCGCCGAGGACGCCCACGCGGTCCAGGCGATCCATGCGAGCACGGCGGGTCCGACGACCACGAGTCCCGCTCGGGGCCGGCGCTCGAAGAGGTACGCGAGCGCGAAGGCCGCGAGGTACGCCACGCCCGCCGCGCGCGTCGACACGAGGAGCACGAGCACCGTCGCGAGGGCGAGGACGTGCCCGGGCGAGGCGGACCGGTCGGAGCCGTCGCCGCTCGCGGGGCGCCACAGGGCGAGCGCGAGCGCCGCGAGCGCGAGGAAGAGGGGCTCGGAGAGCGCGACCGAGGTCGTGCGGAGGACGTCGCCCGACACGAACGCCGCCGCTCCGGCCGCGGCGGCGGCCAGGGGCGGCAGGAGCCCGCTCCGTGCGAGCGCCCACCCCAGGCAGCCCGCAGCGGCCGCGACGAGGACCAGGTTCAGGACCGTGGCGGCCAGCGTCACCACCCCGAGGCTTCCCCCGACGCGCCAGAGGCCGCCGAGCAGCATCGGGTAGACGGGCGGGAACTTGACCGCCGGCGGCGCGCCCACCACCCCCTGGTAGGTGAAGCCGTGCCCGCCCGCGATCGCCCGCCCGATCAGGACGTAGGCCCCGTCGTCGTGCCACACGCCGGCGGGGACCGGATGCCAGGCGGCCAGCGCGACGCACAGGACCAGGAGCGTGGCCGCGGCGAAGGGGAGGAAGCGATTCACGAGCGTCTCCAGAACCGGCGGGGCGGGTGGCGCGCTCCTGCGCGCGCGCCGAATCTAGGGGCTCGACCTCCAGGCCCCCACCCGGCGGAGCGATCGTGGACGAGCGGTTCCAGCGTGTTCATCGGATGAGCGGTCTCGCGCGGCCCCTCGACCCCGCGTGGCGATCGAATCGTGCGGTGCTCGGGCTGATGCCCGCGGGCGCGGTGCTGGCGGCGGCGCGGGCGCTGGTGTGGCCGGGTCCGGGAACCCCGCGGCCCCTCGCGGCCGCCCCGCTCGGGGCGCTCGCCGTTCTGGCCGCCTGGGCGCTCGCCCGCGAGGTGTCGCCGGACCGGCACGGGGCGGCGTTCGTGTCGCTGGGGCTGGGCCTCGCGGCGTTCCTCACGTGGCCGGACGCGAGCGTGCTCCTCGCGTTCACCACGATGCTCGCCGTCCGGATGGTGTCGAGAAGCACCGGTGTGCCGCCGCGGGTCTGGGACTCGGCGGCGCTGCTCGTGCTGCTCGCCTGGAGCACGGGCGCGACGGGCGCCGCGGGTGTGCTCCTCGTCGGCGCCCTCGCCTTCGCGCTCGACGGCGGCCTCCCGGGCGGGCGCGCCCACCAGTGGGGCTTCGCGGCGCTCTCGCTCGTGTTCGTGGGGCTCGAGGCGCCTCCGCGTGATCCGGTCCCGCCCGGCGGGGGGGTCGCATCCCTCGGGGCGCTCCCCCTGGCGGTGGTCGTGCTCGTCTCGCTCCTCCACCTGGCGACCGCCCGCGAGCTCCGCACGGTCCGCTCCGTCGGGGACGTGGGCGGCCGGCCGCTCGATTCCGCCCGGGTGCGCGCAGGGGCCGCCGTGGCGCTGCTCCTCCCCCTGCAGCTCGTGCCCGTGCTCGGGGACGCCGGCGTGCGCGCGGGCGCGCTCGCATGGGCGTCACTCGCGGGGACCGGGCTGGCCGCCCTCGCCTCCTCGATCGTCGGGCGGACGCCGAGCCGCGCGGACGTCAGCGGTCCCTGATCGCGCCGATCACCCCCGCGACGACGTCGTCGAAGGCATTCCCCTGGATCCAGCGGGCCACCACGACCAGGTCGTGGACCGGGTCCACGTAGACGATGTTCGAGCCGGCGCCCAGGTGGGCCCAGGCCTCCTCCGGGGCGCTCGGGTACATCTCCCGGCCCGTGTTGAGGAAGTAGTTCATGAACCCGTAGCCGGGATTCGCGACGCCCGGGATCCGCGAGCGCTCGATCCACTCCGCGGGCACGACCTGTCGGTCGCCCCACGCCCCGCCCCGGAGCGTGAGGAGGCCGAGCCGCGCGAGATCGTAGGCGTTGATGAACATGCCCCCGCCCCAGTGGCTCCCGCCGCTCACGACCTGCACCCGGTGCCCGTTCAGCGTGATCCACGAGTTGTCGTAACCCAGCCACTGCCACGTGCGCGACGCCCCGATCGGCGTCATCACGTGCTCGTCGAGCACCTCGGGGAGGGGACGGCGCCACACCGCGGTCGCGGCGAGCGCGAGCAGGTTCACGCGGGTGTCGTTGTATTCGTAGACGGTCCCCGGCTCCCGCCGGGGGCGGGTGAGCCAGGTCGAGGGATCGCGGTCCGGGCGGTCCGCCCACTCGGGCTTCCCCCACAGGGTGCCCTCCCAGTCGCTGGTCTGCCGGAGCAGGTGATCCCAGCGGATGCGCCGGTTGTGCTCGGAGTCGAAGAGCGCCTTGGGGCGCCGGCCCTGCTGATCACCCGGCTCGCCGTCACCGTCGTCCAGGACGAGGGGCGGCACGTAGTCCCGCGCGAAGTCGTCCACGCTCCCGATGAGCCCCTGGTGCACGGCCAGCCCGACGGTGGTCGAGAGGAAGGTCTTGGCGACGCTGAAGGTCTGGTCGACCCGGGCGGGGTCCCCCCACTCCGCGACGATGTAGCCGTGGCGCACGACGATGCCGGTCTGGGGTCCACGGTCCCGGAACGGCCCGACCGCCTCCCCCCTCGGCTCGCGGCCGAACGTCATCTCATGGTTGAGCTCGAGATCACGTGGAGCCGTGGACTCGGACGCGATCGCGAGGTCGATCGCCGCCTGGAGGGCGGCCGCATCGAAGCCCGCCTCCGCGGGGTCGCGCCGCTCCCACGAGGGGTGCGGACCCGGAACGTAGACCTCCTGTCCCTCGACCTGGCCGGCGGAGGCGAGCCCCACCACCATGACGGTGCCCAGCCATCGCGCCGCGTCCCGAGCGCGCATCCCCATGTCTTCCTCCGGTGCGTCGTCCGACCTCTTCTTCGCGCCGCCGGCGCGTGGTCCGCGGGCAATGTACGGCCGGGGCCCGCTGCGCGCGCGCATCCGGGGCGTGCCCCACGAAAACGTCTCGGGCCAGGGGGCGGACGCCGCGCCGGCGCGGCAGTGTCGCGATCCCCCCGCAACGTCCACGCTCGGCCGGCGGCTCGGCGGCTCCGTTCGTCGCCCTGGCGCATCGAAAGGGGCGCGTGCGCCGCGGACGGGAGGCACGCAACGTGCATTCTGGGTCCCGGTGGCGCCCCTCCCGGGGCATGCGAGAAATCCCGCCTGGAGAGCCCGGCCCATGAGCGTTCCCCGTCCGCAACCGTGCGCCGGACGAGCGCGCCCGCACGCGCGGGGCGGCGCGTCCCACCACGCCCGGACGGGCACCACGTGATCGGACCCGGCCACCTCGAGGGGATTCTCACCGCGCCGCCCGGCGAGCGGCTGATGGATCTCCTCCTTCACTGCATGCTCGATCTCGGGGCCTTCCCCCCGCAACACCAGCGCACGCTCGCGGCGACGCTCGCCGAGCTCCGTCGCGATCCGGTCGCGGCGGGACGCGCCGCCGAGCACGTGGAGCGATCGCTCGCGCCCGCGCTTCCGTGGAGCTTCGTCCTCGACGCCGTGGCGCACGAGCGGTGGGACGAGCTGCTCGCGCGACGGACGGCGCTCGCGCGGCAACGCCCCCGTCGCGCGCGACTCGCGCCGGAGCAGTCGCCCCCCTCGAGCGAACCGCCCTCGCCCCCGGAGGCCGCCGAGGCGAAGGAGCACTCCGACCAGGTCACCCGGAAGCAGATCCGCGGCTCGGGCCTGCTCCTCACGGGACGGGGCCTCTCCATGGGGCTCAAGTTCGTCGCGGAGCTGATCGTCGTCCGCTATCTGGCGACGTCGGACTACGGCGCGTGGACCTACGCCCTCGCGGTGGTGACGTTCTTCCGGGGTGTCTCGGCCTTCGGGCTCCACCGGGCCCTCACGCGGTACCTCCCGCTCCACCTCGAGCGGGGCGAGCACCGGGAGTTCTACGAGGTGCTCCTCTTCTCGCTCGGGCTGCTCGTGATCGCCGGTCTCGCGATCGTGGCCGCGTTCTTCGCGTTCCCGGGAGCCGTGGCGACCGTGGCCGGCGTGGCTGCCGACCAGCCGCTCGGGCTGCTGGCCATCGTGATCTTCCTCGTTCCGTTCGAGACGCTCGACACCGCCCTCATGGGCGTGAGCGCGGCCTTCGGGGACTCCCGCACCCTCTTCATCCGACGCTTCGTCCTGCACCCGGGGCTCCGCCTCGTGATCGCCATCGTGCTCGTCTCGCTGCAGGCGGACGTGACGCTGCTCGCCTACGGATACCTGTTCGCGGGGGTGGTCGGCGTCAGCTACTACGCGGCGTCGGTGGTCACGCAGATGCGGTCGCGGGACCTCCTGCACCGACGGCTGCTGCGGGGGCTCCGCCCCCCCGTGCGGAAGGTCCTCGGCTACACCGCGCCGGTCATGGCGGCGGACTGGTGCACGGTCTACATGGTCACGGCCGGACCGTTGCTGCTCGGATACTTCTCCGACATGAGCGCGGTCGCGCTCTACCAGGTCGTGGTGCCGGCCGCGGCGCTGAACACGGTCGTTTTCCAGAGCTTCGGGATGCTCTTCGAGCCGTCGGCCTCGCGCCTCGCGGCTCGTGGCGATCGTCCGGGGCTCAACGAGCTGTACTGGCGCTCCGCGGTGTGGGTCGCGGTGCTGAGCTTCCCGTTCTTCGCGCTCTCCTTCACCGCGGCCGTGCCGCTCACGACCACGCTCTTCGGCGAGCGCTACGCCGCGTCCGCACCGATCCTCTCCCTCCTCGCCATGGGACACTTCTTCGACGCGATGGCGGGCTTCAATGCGGCTACGCTGCGGGTCACCGGTCAGGTGCGGTGGCTCCTGCTCTCGAGCGCCGCGGGCGCCGCGACGACGATCCTGGTGGGCGTGCTGCTCGTGCCCACGATGGGACCGGTGGGCGCGGGCATCGGGATGGCCTCCGGCTACCTGCTCTTCGCGCTCCTCAAGCAGGTCGTGCTCCAGCGAAGCTCCGGCGTACGCGGGTTCCATCCGGCGTACCGCGCCCCATACCTGGCGATCCTCGGCGTCGTGGGCGGTCTCGCGGCGGTGCGGCTGCTGTGGGCGGACAACCTGTGGCTGGTGACCGCGGCCGTGCTGATCGGCTCCCTCGTCGTGTACGCCAGCGCGCGGGCGACCCTGTCGATCACGGCCACGTTCCCCGAGCTCGGCCGCTCGAAGCTGTTGCGCACGATCCTGGGATGACGGAGCTCAGTCGCTCCGCCGCGCCTCGGGGAGCGAGCGCGTCATCCCGCGCGCTCGCGCGGCGCGCAGACCAGCACCTGCGGCGGACCGCTCGAGGGTCCGTCCGCTTCGCTGCGCCCCTCCGGCGCGAAGAGGAGCCGCTCGGCGATCGCGCGTCCCTCGACGCCGATCGCCACCGTGCGCACCGCGTGATCCCGGAGGACGTCGCGCAGGGAGTCGTCGTCCTCGCCGTTCAGCACGCGATGGTGCACACGGAGCCCGCCGTCGGCCGCGGACAGCCCGTCGGCGAGCTCCTCGAGGCGTCGTTCGGTCTCGTCGGAACGCTCCTCCGGTCGGAGGTGCCCCGGATCGACCCGGTCCTGTTCGAGGAGGGTACCGGCGGGCGCGGAATCGAGCAGCCAGAGCTCGCCGCCCGCGGCGCGCGCGAACGCCGCGGCGCAGGCCGGGACACTCGCTTCGGCCGTCGTGTCGTGCGGGCCCAGCAACGCCACCACGGTCCCGCCGGTGGTGCGATCGGGGTCCGTCCGGGGTGACTCGGCACCCCCGACGGGCACGAGGAGGAGCGGACCGGGGATCTCGTCGCCCGGTACCGCCGGGAGAGGACGAGCGGGATCGCCGTCGCCGTGACCCAACGGCGGCGGGGGGCCGACGCCGATCACCGTGAGGTCGACGTCCACGCGTCGCTCGTGCTCGCGAAGGTCCCGTTGCGGGTCGCGTCCGGTGAGGAGGACCGTCTCCACCGGGCAGCCCCACGTATCGCCGAGTCGGGTCGCGACCTGGTGCAGGTGCTGCTCGAGATGCTCGTGGTACTCCCCCGTTCCCGGCTCCGCCGTGACGCGCCTCTCGTCGGCGCCCGGCAACCCCCGCGACTGCTCGGAAAGGGTCGTGGCGCCGGCCAGGTGCAGCGTGGCCCCGCTGCGGGCGGCGAGCTCCGCCGCCACCTCGGCCGCGGCCTCCGACGACGGGCTCCCGTCGACGAGCGTCAGGATCACGCGGTACCGGGCGTCGGGCGCCATGGTCCTCCGAGCGATCGCGGTGGGTCATCTCGAGGGGCGGGCGGCCCGGGGGATCCCAGGCTGCCCGATCACGACGGAAGGGGGGCAAGAAGCATTCCCTCCCTCCGCTCTCCCGCGCCGTCACTCGAGCGCCTCGTACGCGGCGGCCTCGAGGGTCCAGGGGGCGAGGTCGTCGTGGCGGACGCGCTGCCCGCAGCTCCGGTGGTCGGGCGCGATGCCGCGCGCGCGCAGGCGGGCGCGGAGATGCGCGCCTTCCGTGGGCCCGCCGGGCCGATCCGGCACCTCCGCGAGGGCCCGGCCGGCGGGCGTGAAGAACACGACCCGCTCGCCCGTGCGGTCGCTCGACACGCGCCAGCCCTCCTCGTGCACCCGGCGATGATGGCGCCGGCAGAGGAGCACGCAGTTCTTCAGGCTGGTCTCGCCGCCGCCCG
>CAZOYA010000148.1:0-9143 GCA_964583815.1 uncultured Gemmatimonadaceae bacterium
TCCCCCACGCACAGCTCGACGTGTGTCTGCTCGGCCTGAACCACGGGGCGCCGCCGGAGGAGGTCGCCCCCGTCGCCGGTCTCTCGGCGCGGCAGGTCGAGCGCGTCTTCGACGACATCCGACGCAAGCGCGCCGCGACCCGCCCGCTCCACATGCACTCGCTCATGGTACGCGATGTGCCAGAAGTCCCCTGATCCTGCTCCCCCCGTCGGAGAACTCCGTGAACCCGAGGCAGAGCCGTCCTGAAATGGTGGAACGCAAGCAACTCGTCCGCGCCTTCATCGTCGACACCCTCCTGTTCGGAGACGACTCCGGTCTCGCCGATGACACGCCGTTCCTGGCTCAGGGCATCGTGGATTCCACGGGATTCCTCGAGCTGGTCCTGTTCCTCGAAGAGACCTTCGGCATCAAGGTCGAGGACGCGGAGCTGGTGCCCGAGAACCTGGATTCGCTCGAGCTGATCGACCGGTACCTGCGGGCGAAGCTCGAGACGGAGCCGCAGGCGGCGCCGGTGCCGTAGCGCGTCGAGAGCCGCTCGTGCTTCAGCGGCTGGCCGCCGAGAGGACCGTGGCGCCGCGCTCCAGCCCCGCCCGCACCTCCGCGCGCAGCAGCTTCCCCCGCTCGGAGTGCGGAAGGGCGGCCGCGAGGCGCACCTCGCTCGGCACCTTGTGGCGCGGCAGCGCGAGGAGGCAGGCCCGCTGGATCGCGCGCGGGTCCGGGCGGGCGCCGTTCTCCGGCACGACCACCGCGACCACGCGCTCGCCCAGCCGTTCGTCGGCCACCCCGACCACCGCGCAGGCGTCCACGCCGGAGAGCGTCGCGATGACGTTCTCGATCTCCTGCGGCCCGATGCGGTGTCCGCCGGAGCAGATCATCTCGCTCCCCCGCCCCGAGATGTAGAGGTAGCCCTCGTCGTCCATGCGGCCCATGTCGCCCGTGTGGAGCGCCCCGTCGCGGAGCACCCGGACGGTCGCGTCGGGATCGTCGAGATAGCCCATCATCACGTTGGGACCGCGGGCGACGATCTCGCCCACGACGCCGCGCGGCACCGTCCGCCCCTCGCGGTCCAGGACGGAGAGCTCGACCCCCGGCACCGGGATGCCCACGGACCCTGCCTTCCGCTCGAGGTCCTCGGGCGGCAGCCAGGAGAGCCGGGCGCTCGCCTCGGTCTGGCCGTACATCACGTAGAGCCGGGCGCCGGGGAAGGCCGCGACGACCCGGCGCGTCAGCTCGGCCGTCATCGGGCCCCCCGCCTGCGTGAGGTAGCGCAGGCTCGAGAGATCGTAGCCGCCGAGGTCTCCGATCCGGAGGAGGGAGGAAAAGGTCGCGGGAACGCCCGAGAGCCCCGTGCAGCGCTCGTCGCGGATCGTCTCCAGCACGCGCACGGGAAAGACCGTGCTGCCCGCGTCCACGATCGAGCCGCCCACCGCGAGGTGCGTGTTCAGCACCGAGGTGCCGTACACGTAGTGGTAGGGAAGCACCATCGCCACGCGGTCCATCGGAGCGAGCCCGAGATAGGCGACGATCGACCGGACGTTCGCGACGAGGTTGGCGTGGGAGAGCATCACGCCCTTGGGCGCGCCCGTCGTGCCGGACGTGTACGACACGCTCGCGAGCGCGCCCGCGCCGGCTCCGGCATCGAAGAGCTCGGGTCCGTCGCGCTCCGCCATGGCGAGGTCGGCCTGCTCCAGCCCTTCGGGGACCGTCGCGTCGTGCCGGCCGCTCGCGAGCACCAGCCGCAGGGCCGGGGGCGGGGGATCCACGGCCGCGAGGTGCCGCAGCACGCCCCCGGCGGCCACGAGCGCGACCGCGCCGCTGTGGCGCAGCGTGTGCCCGAGGCTCGCGGGACGCGTGTCCGGACCCGTCGGGACCACGGCCGCGCCGGCCATCAGGGTGCCGTA
Organism: uncultured Gemmatimonadaceae bacterium; assembly: GCA_964583815.1. Lineage (GTDB taxonomy): Bacteria > Gemmatimonadota > Gemmatimonadetes > Longimicrobiales > Gaopeijiaceae > JAWLHJ01. Next base: position 1,902 of record CAZOYA010000148.1, read on the forward strand.
GTAGGCGACCAGGTACTCCACGGAGCCGTCCAGCGCCACGACGACCCGGTCGCCCGGACCCACGCCCGCCTCCCGGAGGGTGCCGGCGAGCCGGGCGGCGCGCGAGACGAGCTCGCCGTAGCGCACGCGCCCCCAGGCCGGGGCGTCCGGATCGCGCTCCGCGCTCGCCAGGACCAGCCGGTGCAGCGTCCCCGGTCCGGCGGCGGGCGTCGCGGGCGTGCGACGCACCGAGAGGGCTCCCGCCCGCAGGCCTGCCCGCGCGAACCCGCGCGTTCCGTCCCGCCGTCGTTCCATTCCGCTCCGCTCCGGTGTCCTGGTGGCCGCTCGCGTGTGACACGTTGGTGCAACGGCCGTACCAGGCTCGCGACGCGGCGGGCGGATGGCAGCGGAGCGGGCGCTCGTCTAGCGCACCACCTCGTAGTGCAGCTCGGCGAAGCCCGTCCCGACCGCGCGGACCGAGCGCAGGCGTAGGGGCGGATCGACGATCCTGCGCGGCAGCAGCGGCTTCCCCGTGCCGAGCGTCACGGACCCGACCTGGACGAAGATCTCGTCCAGGAGCCCGTGGTCGTGGAACTGCCCGACCAGGTCTCCGCCGCCCACGAGCCAGACGTTCTTCCCGCCCGCCGCCGCCCGCATCTCGTCGTGGACGGGGCGGACGTCCCCGCGCACGAAGCGGAGATCCGCGCCCTCGACCCGGGGAAGCGTCCGCGAGGTGAAGACCCAGGTCGGCTGGTGGTACGGCCACGGCTCGGGCCGCTCGGCCTCCGGCCCGACGAGGTGCCGGACGATCCACTCGTACGTGGCCGAGCCCATCGCCAGCGCGCCGACGTTCGGGAAGAAGGTGGGATAGCTGGTGTCCTCGATGTCCCCGAGCGGAAAGAGCCACTCGAGCGAGTCGTCCTCGGTGGCGATGAAGCCGTCGAGGCTGGAGGCGGTGAAGTATTGCGTCTTCATTGCGTCTTCATTGTGTCTTCATGGAGCGAAGATCAGCCCCCCTGGTACAGTCCGCAGATCACGCCCTCGGGATCGCGGATGATCGCGTAGCGCGCGCCGTCCCCGCCCACCCCCTTGGGGCCGACCAGGATCTCGCCTCCGAGCTCCCGGCAGGCGCCGACGCTCGCCTCGAGATCCGCCACCACGATGTAGATCATCCACACCGGGGGAAGCGCCTCGTTCGGACCGCGCCGGTGGCACACGCCCGCCACGCCGGTCTCGCCGGAAAGCATGACGTAGTCGTCGTAGTCGCCCATGGGCACGGGCTGCGACGTCCAGCCCGCGACCCGCTGGTAGAAGTCCCGAAGCCCCTCGGCGTCGGGCACGGTGAGGTCGACCCAGCCGATCGTCCCGACGGCAGGTCGTGGCGCTTCGCTCATGGGACAGCCTCCGGGAGGGGAGCCTTCCCCCGGCGGCCGGTCGCCGCCGGGCCAACCGCGAGCCGCGCCGGCCTCAGGTCCGGTAGTGCGCGTTGATCTCCACGTACCCGGTCGTGAGGTCGCACGTCCAGAGCTCGGCCGCCGCCGTTCCCCTGCCGAGATCCAGCGCGAGCCGTACGCTGGGCCCGGCGAGATGCGCCCGCGCCCGAGGCTCCAGATCCGGCCTCGGCTCTTCCTCACGGTACACCTCGGCCGGCCCGATCGCGAGGCGGAGCCGTGCCGGGTCGAGCGGCTCGCCGCACGCGCACGCGGCGGAGACGATGCGCCCCCAGTTGGCGTCTCCGCCCGCCAGCGCGGTCTTCACGAGGGGACTCCGGGCGATCGCGCGACCCACGCGCGCGGCCTCGTCCTCGTCCGCCGCGCCGGTGACGTGCAGCGTGACCATGCGCGAGGCGCCCTCGCCGTCCGCCGCGACGTCCCGCGCCAGCCCGCACGCGACCTCCGAGAGCGCCTCCTCGAGCCCGCTTCCGGACCCGCCCCCCTCGGTCTCGCGCCCCCAGAGGAGCACGGTGTCGTTCGGCGAGGTGTCGCCGTCCACGGTCACGCGGTGGAAGCTCCGGTCGACGAGCCGGGCGAGCAGGGCCGGGAGACCGGCCGACGCGCCGCGCGCCAGCCCGTCGGTCAGGAGGAAGCCGAGCAGCGTCGCCATGTCCGGATGGATCATCCCCGACCCCTTGGCGAAGCCGCTCACGGCGGTCCCGGAGGCCGCGGTCGCATGACGCGCCTTCGGGCGCGTGTCCGTGGTCATGATGGCCCGCGCGAAGTCCGCGCCACCTTCCGGGGTGGCGCGCGCGAGCAGGGGGTCGAGCGCGACCACGATGCGCTCCACGGGAAGCGCCGTCCCGATGGCGCCCGTGGCCATGGTCAGCACCTGCTCGGGTGGGCAGCCGATCCGGTCCGCGAGGCCCCGGCACAAAGCGCGCGCGTCCTCCACGCCCTGGCGGCCCGTGGCGCAGTTCGCGCACCCGGAGGTCACCAGCACCGCGCGCACGTGGCCTCCGCTCCGCGCCAGGTGCTCGCGACACAGCGGGATGTGCGCTCCGAGCAGGCGGTTGCGCGTGAAGACGGCGACCGCGGGCGCCGCCTCCGGGGCCAGCAGGAGACCGAGGTCGAGCGGGGCGTCCTCGCCGCCCACCTGCTCCGTCATCTCCTTGATCCCGCACCAGGTGCCCGCCGCCTCGAAGCCCGCCGGCAGGCGGACCGGGCTCGTCGGCGGCCGGTCGCCGTCCGCGCGCTGCGCCGGGAGGAGCATCAGCCCGGGGCGGCCCCGGCCCGCGCGCGCACCGGCAGGGGCATCAGCGTGGGGAGCGCGCCCGGCGCGGGCCGGAGCGCCGAGGGATCCAGGATCCGCTCCATCGCGATCTCGTCGCAGGCCTGGAACTTGGGGCAGCGGAGGCAGTCCTTGAACACCTTGTGCGGCAGCGCCTCGTGGGCGACCTCGCCGAAGCCGAGCTTCGCGAAGAAGCCGGGCACGTACGTGAACGCGAAGAGCCGCGGCACCCCGAGCCGGCGCGCCTCCTCCACGAGCGCCTCGACCAGGGCCCGCCCCACACCGCTCCCCTGACCGTCGGGCTCCACCGCGAGCGAGCGGATCTCCGCCAGGTCCGTCCACACCACGTCGAGCGCGCCGCAGCCGGCGAACGCCTCGTCCACCTCGGCGACCAGGAACGCGCGGATCCCCTCGATGACCGAGGCCGGAGAGCGCGGGAGCATCCGCTGCTCCTGCGCCAACCGGTTCACGAGCGACAGGATCGCGGGCACGTCGGACAGGCTCGCGCGACGCACCCGGAGCGGGCCGCCGCCGCTCACGGGGCGCGCTCCGGTACGCGCCCGCCCGGCACGGGGACGCGCTCGGGCGCGGCGAGCGCGGAGCCGATCCGCCGGAGGCCGTCGTCCACCTGCCCCTCCGTCAGGACGTACGGGGGGAGCAGCCGCAGGACGCCGTCGCCGGCCGCGTTGGCGAGGAGCTTCCGGTCCCGGTGGAGCGTCGCCTGCAGCGTGCGCGCCGTGTCGGGCCCGCGGAGCCGCACCCCGAGCATGAGGCCGCGCCCGCGCACCTCGCGCGCGAGCGGGGAGGTCGCGACGATCCGCTCGAGCCCCGAGCGGAGGCGGGCGCCGACGCGCGCCACGTGGTCCATCAGCCCCTCCTCCAGCGCGTTCAGGAACACCAGGGCGGCCCGCAGCACCAGCGGGCCGCCGGCGAAGGTCGATCCGTGGTCGCCCGGCCGGAGCACCCCGGCCAGCCGGCGCGACGCCACGACCGCACCGACGGGGAGGCCCGCCGCGAGCGGCTTGCCGAGCGTCACGAGGTCCGGAAGGACACCCGCCCGCTCGGCCGCCAGGAACGCGCCGGTGCGGCCGCAGCCGCTCTGCACCTCGTCGTGGACGAGCACCGTCCCGGTGCGCGTACAGAGCTCGCGGACCGCGCGCAGGTAGGCGTCGTCCAGCTCGACGATCCCCGCCTCGCCCTGGATCGGCTCGAGCACCACCGCGGCGGGCGCCGTGCGGAGCACCGCACGCTCGAGCGCGGGCAGGTCGCCGGCCGGGACGAAGGAGACGCCGGGGACGAGCGGCTCGTAGGGGGCCCGGTAGCCTTCGCGCGCGGTCACCGACAGGGCGCCCATCGTGCGCCCGTGGAATCCGCCTTCGAGCGCCACGATCCCGGTGCGCCCGGGCCGTCCCGCATCGCGCTGGTGCTTGCGGGCGATCTTGAGCGCCGCCTCGTTCGCCTCGGCCCCGCTGTTGGCGAAGAGCACCGCCGCGAGGCCGGTCATGCGCACGAGACGCTCCGCGACCTGCTCCGTGTGCGGATGGCGATAGAGGTTGCTCACGTGGAGCAGCGCGGCCGCCTGGTCGACGAGGGCCTCCGTGAGCGCCGGGTGTCCGTGGCCGAGCGCGGAGACGCCGATCCCGCTCAGGAAGTCGAGGTACACGGAGCCCGTGTCCGTCCGGAGCTCGGCGCCCCGGCCCGCCACGAAGACCTCGTCGGCGGGCGCGTAGGCCGGCATCACGCACGGGTGGGCGTTCGCCGCGCCGCCCGCGAGGGGCGGCTCAGCCACGAGCGGCCACCGTCGTCGGGGCGGCCGAGAGCCGCGTCCCCACCTCGCCCGCCAGCGCCCGTCGGATCGCATCGGGGCCGGCCGGCGCGATCGTCACCCGCCGCTCCGGCCCGTCTCCGGCCACGGCCACGGCCGCCTCGAGCTTCGGGATCATCCCCCCGCGGACGGCGCCGGCGGCCTCGAGCGCCCTCGCCTCCGCCACCGCGAGCCGCGCGCGAAGCAGCCCTGCCTCGTCCCGCACGCCGTCCACGTCGGTGAGGAAGAGGACGTCCGCGCACCCGAGCGCCCGCGCGAGCGGCGGAACCGCCGCGTCGGCGTTCACGTTGAGGAACGGGCCGTCCGCCGCGCCCCCCTCGGCGGGCGCCACGGTCGCGAGCACCGGCACCGCCCCCCAGGCCAGCAGGCGCTCCACGAGCTCCGGCCGGACCTCGCCCGGCACCCCCACGTACCCGAGGTCCGCCCCGCCGGGCCGGTGGGGACGCGCGTGGAAGGTGGCGCCGTCGGCGCCGGTGAGGCTCACCGCGCGCACGCCCGCCGCCTCGAGCGTCGCGACCAGCCTGCGGCCGATGGAGCCGGACAGGACCATCGTGGCCACCTCGGCCGTCTCCGCGTCGGTGATCCGCAGCCCCCGGTGCGTGCGCTCCGGGAGTCCGAGACGCGCCGCGAGGCGACGGATCTGCGGCCCCCCGCCGTGCACGAGCACGACCTCCAGGCCGTCGCTCCGCGCGGCCGCCACGGCCTCCGCCAGGACGCGGCGGGCTTCCGCATCCTCGACGGAGGCGCCGCCCACCTTGACGAGGACCCTCGCGGCGCGGCTCACGCCAGCCCCTCGCCCTCGTCGAAGCCGAGCACGAGGTTCATGTTCTGGAGGGCCTGCCCGGCCGCGCCCTTCAGCAGGTTGTCCAGCGCCGAGACGATCACGATCCGGTCGCCCTGGGCCGCGACCCCGATGTCGCAGCGGTTCGTCGTCCGCACGTCCGCGAGCTGGGGCATCCCCTCGTCCGCGGCGAGGATCCGCACGAAGGGCTCGCCGTCGTAGCGCGCGCGCAGGGCTTCCCGGACCCGGTCCGCGGTGGCTCCCCGGGCCGGCGCCACGTAGATGGTCGAGAGGATTCCGCGGAAGACCGGAAGGAGGTGCGGGACGAACACGATCCGCGCACCTCCGAGCTCCTGCTCCAGCTCGGCCAGGTGGCGGTGCCCCTCCACGCCGTAGGCGCCGAAGTTGTCGTGGATCGCCCCGAAGGTCGTGCGCGTCGACGGAGCGCTCCCCGCGCCGGACGCCCCGCTCTTGCAGTCGGCGACGATCGTCCCGTCGGGATCGGCGAGCCCCGCGGAGAGCACGGGAAGCAGCGGGAGCAGGATCGACGTCGGATAGCACCCGGGATTGGCGATCAGGCGCGCGCCCCGGATTTCCGCCCGTCGAAGCTCGGTGAGGCCGTACACCGCCCGGTCCAGGAGCGCGGGCGCCCGGTGCGGGGTCCCGTAGCTCGTGCGATACGCCTCCGGATCGCGCAGGCGGAAGTCGGCGGAGAGGTCGACCACCGCGCAGCCGCGTCCGAGCGCCACCTCGGCGAGCTCCTGCGCCGCGCCGTGCGGCGTGCACAGGAACACCGCGTCGACGCCCTCGAGCGCGCCAGGGGAGAAGGGATCGGCGATCGGCCGTGCGGCGCCCTCGCGTCCGGCCTCCCCGCGCGTCCGCGCCGCGCCTCCGTCCGCATCGGGGACCGCGGTCAGCAGCCGCGGCGGGCGAAACCCGCGGTGGCGCGCGAGCAGGCCCTGGAGCTCCCGGCCGGTGTAGCCGGATGCCCCCACGATCGCCGCCTGGCGCGGTGCCGGAGGGTCAGAGACCAACGCGGACCGGGTGCCCTCCGCACCCGCCCCTTCGGTCACGATCTGCATGAACATGCAGAATCATGGCATGTTTATGCATGTCGTCAAGCGGGCCCGTGTCCCGGGGACGGGGACCGATCGACCGGTCTCCAGCCCCCGGGAGCCTTCCGGGCGCTCGCGCGCCTCACCCCGCCGGCGAGCGCGTCGCGACGTCGTAGCCGGCGACGACCTGCCGGATCTGGTCGACTGCTTCGGGGGCGAGCTCGCCCTTTCCTCCTTCGAGGGCCCAGCGCGCCGCGGCGATCAGCGTGGCCAGCTCCCAGGTGCTCATCGTCACGCGCAGCGTCGTCGGCGGTCGCAACCGCTCGATGCGCACGTCAGGCGTGTCCGGCCATGACCTGCTGCTGCTGCGGCTCGGCGCGCGCGGCCATGTGGGCACCCACCTTGGCGAGCTCGTCGGCGAACTCGTCGTAGTCCTGGCGGATGCCGTTGAGGTACGCGCTCCACCCCAGGCTGTGCTTGGCGTAGTGCACGGCTTCCTCGATCTCCTCGTCGGTCGCGCCGAACATGCGCGCGGCCTCCGTGTGGAAGAGCGTGCAGTAGCGGCACTTCGTCTCGGCGTGGAGCGCGACCCCCATGAGCTCCTTGTACTTGTTCGGGATCAGCGTCTCGTCGAGCTCGTAGCGCTTGAAGAGCGTCCACTCGTAGTCGAACACGTCGTCCGGGACGCCCCTCAGGAACCCGGGGACGAGGCCCAGGGTCTCGCGGATCTCCTGCTCGACTTCGGCGCGCGGTCTTGCGGTGGGCATGGTGGTCCCTCCGGTGCACGGTACGGTGCATCCGGACGGCGGACGTGCCGTCCGGCCTCGTCGCTCTCGGCGACGACATTGCCGTCCGCCGGCGGGGCGGCGGGCGCGGGA
>CAZOYA010000149.1:0-9101 GCA_964583815.1 uncultured Gemmatimonadaceae bacterium
GCCGAGGAGGTCTTGTTCCCGAGGAGGAGGATGGTGATCGGCGCCGCCCCGCTCGCGCGAGGGCCGGCTCCGAGCGAAACGCGGACGAACGCCCGCGGTCGCTTGTTGGAGAGGTCGATGATGGTGGCCATGGCGCTCAGCCCTCCTTCTTCGTGCTCTTCGTGCTCTTCGTGCTCGCCTTCGCGGTCACGAGCTCGAGGTCACCGCGCGCGATGGCGCGGCGGTAGTGCGGGTGCTCCGGCACCGTCCGCTCGCCGCTGATGACGCGGTCGGGCGCGTCGTGGAGCGTGATTCGACGCCCCTCCACCGGCTTCACCTTGATCGTTCGCTTCTCTCGCATGGGTCCTCCAAGTCTGTCACCAGAACGCGTCACTGCCGAGGTGCCTGGCCAGCGACGATCGGCTGGTCCTCGTCCGCGCGCCCGCCGACCGCCGTCCCATCCCAGAGCTCGAACACGAGCGACTCCAGGAGCGGCCACGTCGGCTCGGTCGGGTAGGGCAGGCCGTCGAGGAGGGGCGCGTGGTCGGCGTCGAACGTCACGTCGAGCACCGGGTAGAGCATCCCGGTCTCCCCGCCCGCCTCGACGGCGAAGTCGGTCGTCCCGACGATGGCGTCCGAGTAGATGAACTCGAAGCCCGCCATGCCGAGCAGGTCGGTGCTCGGGATGGTCTTGGGCTCGCCGGGCAGCTCAAGGTTGATGAGCGCGTCGCCGTTGAGCGTGGCCACGATGACCTCGTACGCCGCATGCAGCGCGGGCCAGAAGTCGGCGAGCTTCTCGCGCGGCGTCGCGTCGAGCCAGTAGCGCACGTTGAACGTCGCGCGCCGCGAGCGCCGATGCCGGGAGCTCGGGCTCGTCGAGGTGCGCGTTCGCCAGCACGCGAGCGCCGGGAGCCGGTAGTCGCTCAGCAGCGAGAGCGTGATGGGGAAGGCGTGGAAGTCGACGACCGCATCCCCGTCCCACGCCTGCGCGCCGCGCGACTGCGACAGCGCGAAGCGCACGTTCGCCGCCAGGACGGCCGCGAGCGCGTGGACCTGCGTATCAACCAGCCCGCCGACGCGCTGCGTCCCGGCCGAGCGGTCCGCGAGTGAGACCTTGCCGCTCATCGCCGAAACATCGGGATGCTAAGGGCGTCCACCGACGCGCCGCCGTCCACGGTCAGCCGGAGCGAGGTCATCTCCGACGCGAACGCCTTCTTGAAGTCGCGGTAGAGGACCGAGTGGATGTCGCCGTCAGCCGTCATGGCACCGCGGTACAGCCGCATGAGCGAGCCGTAGACGACGACCGCCTTGAGCTCCGAGGGCACGGAGATCATCGACTCGGTGATCGGCGGAGTGCGCCGTGCGAGCGCGCGGAACACGTCGCGGAGGACGCTCTGCCGAATCTCGTGGGTCGGGTCCGACCCGGTCGACGCCGGCGCGAGCTTGCAGAGCTTCCGCTCGCTCCCGACCTCGTCCACGAGGTCTTGGTGCGTGGCGTAGATGTTGACGTCGCTCATACGAGTCCGGCCTCCTCCGCCGCGAGCTCCAGTGCCAGGTCCATCATCTTCTCGAGCCGCTCGGTCTTCGCTGCGAGGGCGTTGGTCATGAAGTGGTACGCGCGCGTTCCGGGGTGCCGCACGCGGCGCGCGAACCGCGTCTCCCCGTTCTGGATGAAGCGAAGCGCCTTGCGCCGGCGGGGCTCGATGACGTGCGGGCGCGTCCCGAACTCGACGTGCGACGCGTAGGACACGCGGAGCCCGCCGGCGATCATATTGACGCGGAAGCCGTCCGAGAAGGACCCCTGCACCTCCTCGGCCCGGATGCTCTGTGTCAGGCGCCCCGTGCGGTCCTGGTACTCGTGATGCTCCTTGGCGTGGTCGGCGACCTCGCCGGCGACCTGCTGGAGCGCCATGCGCATTCGGGAGTCGACGGCCGACTCCAGACGCACGAGCGCCGACTCCAGCTCCGTGAAGTCGACGCGTACGACCGGAAAGCGACCGCGGCCCGCCATGGTCAGTCCGTGAGCTCCTCGACGCGCTCGTCCTCGAAGACGCGGTCGACCATGCGCTGCACCGACCAGCGCCCGTCCAAGCTCAGCCCGAGGACGCGCTCGGCCCACTCGACGAGCTCTCCCTTCTCGAGCGCCAGCAGGTCCGCCCGGCGCATCGGGAGCTTGCTCGACGCGGTCGGCGCCGGCGGGACCTCGTCGACGAAGGCGGGGTCGGTCTCCGCGCCGCACGTGCAGTCCTCGCCCATGTCGCACTCGGGCGCGTGGACCAGGCCGGCTTCGCCGTCGTGCTGCTCCTGGGCGCCTCCCTGCGCCACCTGACCGTCCTCGTCCGGCCCGGGCTCCCCCTTGGCGCTCTCCGTGCCCTCGGGCGCGCGCTGGCGGAGGTCGGGGTCGTCGGGATCCTCGCCGCGCGCGACCGCGTCGAGCCCCGCCTCGGCGCGCGCCAGCTCCTCCTCGCGCTCCTCCTCGGGGACCTCGTCGAAGAACGACCGGATGAAGTCTTCGACGTCCTCGAAGAACGGGACCTCGTCGAGCGCCCGGCCCTGCTCGGCCGCGAGCTCCTGCGCCCGCGTCCAGAGCGCGCGCAGGCGCTCCTCCATGCTGGTCGCCGCGCCGGGCTGGGTGAAGCCGTCGGGGACGTCGCCGAACGCCTTGCCGCCGATCTCGTAGCCGAAGCGGATGGCGGCGCCCATCGCCGACGCGATGCGCCGCGCCACGGCGGGGGTCAGCGGCGTGGACTTGCCGTCTTGGAACGCGAAGCCGAAACCGCGCAGGCGGAAGCCCGAGCGCTTGTGGATGAGCACGTATCGAGCGCTACGCCGGAGCGGGTTGATGTATCGCGGGTGAATGGCCACCGGGGTCTCCTCTCTCTCTGGCACTCGCCAGGCGGCGCTCCCGCATCGTTCGGTCACCGTGCAAAGCCCGAACGAGGGTTGCCGAAGCGCCGCCTGCCGAGTGTCAGAGAGCCCGGGTCCCAGCGCGTGACGCGACCAGGCCCCGGGCTCAATCCGACTAGGGTGCGGGGCTCAGACGCTCGCGGCGGTCTTGATCTCCGCCGCGCGCGCCACCGCCAGGTCCGAGCCGAGCGCGGTCGCGCCGTAGAAGGTCACGCGCTGGCGCGAGGCCTCCTTCTTCTCGAGCTGGCCGATGTCGCGGATGCGGACGCCCATCACGGTCGTCTGACGCGGGTCGATGTTCACCGTCGCGCTCTGCGCGTTCTGGCCGACGCCGAGCCAGAAGCCCTCCTCGGCCGCCAGGCTGGCGAGGTAGATCGAGGTCAGGTTGCTGTTCGAGCCCTTCACCTCGTTGGACGGGATCCAGTCGCTCTGGAGGATCGGGATGCCGCGGTACGACGGCACCGGCGAGCCCACGCCCGGCAGGTTCACCGTCTCGATGCCCGCGCCACCGAGCGAGCGGATCAGCGAGTAGAACATCGCCTTGCCCTTGGCGCTCATGACGAAGAACCGCCGGTCGCGGATCTTCACCTTCTCGTCGATGAGCTGGTCGAGCACCTCGAACGACAGGTCGTCGCCGTCCGCGCCCGCCGAGGCGAGGTGCTGCGACGGCGCGACGAGCGCCTGGAGACCGTCCCACTCCGGCTCGGTGCTCGAGACCGGGATGACGCGGACCAGCACCTCGGTCGCCGACGCGGCGGTCAGCGCACCGACCGTCACCGTGACCTTGATCCACTTCGAATCGTTCGTGGACCGAACGGTCACCGTCCCGTCCGCGGACACGATGACCGGCGCGCCGTAGCGCGCGTCACCGGGCGCACGGTACTGGAGGGTCACCGGACCCGTGGTCGCGGTGACGTCCTTCACCAGCAGCGAGCCCGGGCCGTGGCGGCGCGAGTCCTGGTTCGGACCGACCGCGCCGCTCGCCGGGATGGCCAGTCCGGCCGGCGTCGAGCTGAGCGCGTAGGTCGTGGCGTAGTTCCCGGTCACCAGCTTCTCGCCGATGGTCATCCCGAGCTTCTTGAGCTTCTGGCTCATCTGGATGGCGCGCTGCTGGTTCGGGTCCGTCTGCTGCTCCTCGGCGAAGTTGCTGACGTCCACGTTCGCGGCGATCGCGCGCATCGGCACGCTCACGCGCCCGAACGTCGCGTGCGACTCGGCCACGTCCGGCAGGGCCGCCGGCATGCCCGTGGTCGGGTCGACGACCGGCCCCGGGTCGTAGAACGGCGTCTCGCCGAGCGACTGCTCCCGCGAGAAGCTGAACGACTCGCCGGCCTTGGGGACCGTCTGGATCTGCGACAGGAGCTCGTCGGTCGTGGCGATCTGCGTCAGAACGCCGCGCGTGAGCGGATTGCGGCTGATCTTCGCCGCCTCGAGCAGGGTGAGCATTTCTTCGTTCCTCCTTGCACCGCCCGCTCAGCGCGCGGCGCGGTGATTACTTCCCGGTGCCGCCCGTCGGGGGCGCGGACAGCCCGGCTTCGATCAGCGACACCGCCGGCATCGCGTCCAGTTGCTCGTCGGTCATGACGCGGGAGTTGCCGATGCGCGGCGTCCCGCTCCCGCCCGCCGTTCCCTCGGCGAAGTGAGGGTTCGCCTCGAGCCACTTCTTCGCGGCCTCGATCGGCTTGTCGTAGGGCACGTCGCCGACCTTGAAGGCGAAGTTCCCGTCCTCGTCGAACGCCGCGCCCTCGGCGAGCATCAGGCGCACCGCCTGCTCCATGCCCTTGCCGTGCGCCTTGTTCTCCCGGAGCGCGTCCCGGAGCGTCGACTGGAGCTGCGTCTGCGCCAGGCCGCTCGTGGCCTGCTCGGCCAGCGCCTTGGCTTCGTCGCGCTCCTTGGCGAGCGTCTCGCGCTCCGCCTTGGCGCGCTCCATCTCGCGCTGGAGCTTGGCGAGCTCCTTCTCGATGTCGCTCTTGTTGGTCGCGTCGAACTTCTCCTGGAGGCTGTCGAACTTCTTCGTCAGCTCCGCGGTCGCCTTCTCCGACTCCTCGGCGCGCTTGGTCGCCTGCGCCAGCTCGCGCTCCTGCTTCTTGAGCCGGGTCTTCACGATGCGGTCGACGTCCGCTTGCGTGAAGGTCTTGCCGGGCGGCTCGCCGCCTTCGCCCTCGTCGCCGTCGTCCTCCACGAAGCACGTCCACGGATCGCGGGGCGCGAGGCGCATCCCGGTGATCGAGTCGACGAGCCCGAGGTCATCCCAGCGCTTGTTGATGCGCTGCTGGAGGCTGCGGGTAGACGTGTGCGTATCGAGAATCAACATGCTCTCTCTCCTTCCCGGGTCTGGGGTAGCGCGGTCCCGGTTCGCGCCTGCATCGCTGCACGGTCCCCCCGTTGCCCGCCGCGATGATCTGCGGGCTGAGGTACCAAGAGGATGAGCACACCGACCCGGGCGCGTCAACTCTGGGCACGCGAGCGGCGTCGCGTCACTCGTCCATCGCGTCGATGAACAAAGCGCTCGCCGGACGGCGGCCCGGGCGGAGGACGCCCCTGGATCTGGTAGAGCGGATTCAATGAGCCGTCGCTGTTCACGACGCGCCCGGGTCGCCGCTCGAACTCCCGCGCGCGACCGGGTCCGAGGATCGCGGTGCGCCGCTCCGCGCTCTGCCGCGCCAGCCAGTCCCGCCCCGTCACCACCTGCTCGTTCTCCCAGGGTCGCGGCGGCTCGGGCTGCCCCCTGCGTCGCGCGAGCTCCCGCTCGAGATAGTGCTCGTCGGTGATCGCGGTGAAGTAGCAGAGGTCGTTCGGGTGAGCGAGCGACGGGATGCCGTCCTTTGGATAGCCGCCGCCGCCGAGCCCGTAGAGGTTCTGGCTCGCCATCACGTCGCAGACGTCCGCGCGAGGGTGCGCCGGCGAGAGGTTCCATCGGTAGCCGATCACCCACTCCTGCTCGCGCGTGCTCTCGACGTACGAGTCGAGGAGCGCCGCCTGCCCTTCGGTGCGCGCGATGGTCATCGCCTGATTGTGCGCGCGGCCTCGGACCCACTGCTCGACGGCTTGGTCGATGTCCGCGCCGCTGTTGCGCTGGACGCGGTCCAGGAAGCGGCGCGTCTCGCTCGCGATGTTGTGCTCCTGGATCCGGCCGTCCACGAGCGCGCCGAGCTGGCGTCGGACCTCGCGCTGGACGGCCGAGGGCGGCGCGCCCCGGACGAGCGCCCGGACGCGCTCGATGTAGCGCGGGAGCCGGACCTCGATGTCGGTGCTCGCGAGCATGCGCTGCGCGGTCTCCGTTGTCGCCTCGCCGAGCTGGATCGACTCCCGCACCTCCGCGGTCATGCGCCGAGCCGTCTCGCGTGTACGGGCGCGCAGGCGCGCGCGTGCGGCAATCCCGTCGGCGACCGCGTCCCCGTTGAGCCGGGACGCTGCGATGCGCCTGGCGATGGTCTCCGGGTCGTCGACCAACGGCGCCAGGGCGCGGCGCGCGTCGCGGTCGCCGAACACCGCCCGGGCTACCGATGGTGTCAGCCCCGAGCCGCGCTCCGCGCCCTGCATAACCGCGCGCTCGATGAGCTCGACGCGCTCCCTCTCGAACGCGTCGAACGCTCGGTCGATGCGCCTGTTGATCGTCGCGGCGCTCGCCCCGCGCAGCTCGCGCGCCAGGCGCGTCGCGATGCGGTTGTGGATCTGCCTCGAGAGCCGCTCGCTCGACTCCAACACGCTGAGCCAGCCGGCGAACGCGCGCTCGAAGACGCGGTTCGCTCGGCGCTGTGCCTTCGAGATCATCGCTCGCGACCCGCGCGAGCCCCGTTACCGGGCGGATTGCCGTCGTCCCCGTCGTCCTCGAGATCGCCGTCGTCGTCGAGCGCCTCGCGCGCCGCCGTGGCGTTGCCCGCGGCAAGCTCGGCCGCTGCGCGCGCCTCCTCCTCCGCGGCCTCGGCGATCTCGGTCTCGATGCGCGCCATGACCTCCGGGTCGACCATCGGGAGCTGACCCCGCGCGACCTTCTTCTTGATCTCCGCGGTCGCCGTCGGGCCGAGCCGCATCGAGATCGCCGTCGTGGCCTCGTCGAGCTCCTTGGCCATCTCCTCCACGTCGAAGCGTTGCGGAGCCGTCACCTGAATGCGCTTCGCGTCCGGCGCGCCCGGCAGCACGCCCGCCACGAGCCGGCGGCACTCCTCATCGAAGCGCGCCACGTTCCGCGCGACGTCCGCGATCGCCCTGTTCGCCGACTCGAACTCGAAGCTCTGCGACACGCCGCTCCGCGCCTGTCCGCCGCGCACGCCGCGCGTGAACTCCATCTTCGCGGTGCGGTACATCTCCTCCACGGTGACCTCGCAGCGCTTCTCGTACATCTGCGAGACCGCGGGGTCGGGCGTGATCCACTTGTGCTCCTTGTTCCAATCGGGTTTGAGCGGGAGCGCGTTGCCGTTCCCCGCCACCATGCTCCCGACCTTCCCAGGGTTGTCGGTGACGACCTGCAAGAACGCGAACGCGCACGAGCGGAGGTGCTCGTCGAGCTCCGAGAGGTAGTTGAAGAGGCGCCGCGCCTCCTCGCTCGCCGACGACGCCATCGGGATCCCGCGGACCGGATCGTCCGGGACCGGCTTGCGCCGCAGGAACACGATCGGCACGCGACCGAACGGATGCTTCCCCTGAGCCTGGTCCACGATGGACACGCGACCGCCCTTGCCCTTCGCGAGCTCGAACCACTCCCAGCCGTCCACGGTCCAGACGGTGATGCGCGTGACGTCCAACCCCGGCTCGAGCGGGCTGTCGCGCCGGACGTAGTCGTGCCGGACCTTCGCCCACCGAAGGGTCCCGGTGTGATCGTGGTTCCATTCGAGGAGGTTGCTCGGGAACAGCGGGACGACGTACGGGCGACGCTGGGCGCGCTGATCGTCGAGCGCCGTCGGGAGGGTCGTGCCGCTGTTCGGCAGGTCGAAGAGGGCCGCCGTGTAGCCCAGCACCGCGGCGCGCGGCGCGAGCGTGTCGCGCACGATGTCCGACCACGAGTTGCCGGCCCCGTCCGCGTTCTCCGCCCACTCCGCCAGCGTGCCCGCGTCGCCCGCGTCCGGCTTCACGCTGAACTGTTTTCGGAACATGAACGAGAGCGGGACGTCGACGAAGGTCGAGACATAGTTCGGATAGTGCGACGAGTTCACGCGGCGCTTGAACTTGGCCACGTCCTCCCGGTCGAAGCGATCCAGGTACGTCTCGATCTCCGACTCCATCGCCGTGCCGCCCGACACCGCATCGCCGAACGGGATGTCGTTGGCGTAGACGTCCGCGGCCCAGCCCCAGAACGACGCGAACGGCTGGCGGACCCGACCTTGGAAGCCGCCCGTCCCGGCGTACGCGTCCAGGAGGAACTTGTGCCAGATGCGCTCCTCGTTGTAGTCGGCCCGCGCCGAGAGCAGGAGCTTGACGAGGTCTTTGACGTGGAGCGTCCGGGGCTGGTGGATCGAGTCCCCACGGGGCGCGGCCGGCTGCTCGAGAATCGCTTCGTCGTCCATGCGGACGATCGTAGCACCCGACTACAGCCCCCGGATGTGGAGCGCCTTCGAGAACTCCTCCGGCGGGTCCCAGAGCGCGATCACCAGCGCGTCGGCGTAGTCCGGCGACTTGCCGTTGAGCCGCTTCTTGATGTCCTCCTTGCGCTCGATCTTGATGCGGTTCCGGTCGTCGTATTTGTAGTGAACGGCGAGCGCCTCGGTCCGCATCCTGGAGTGCTCGGGTAAAGCCCACGGCCCCGTCGCCAGCGCACGACGCGCGTGGAACCACGCTTCGGCGCGGAGGTTTACGAACTTGGAGCTTTCCGTCGCTGCGGTGCTCGGGTCGTAGGGGACGACGTCGAGCCACCGGCCGAAGTTGTGGTTCAGCGCGTCGAACGCGGACGCGCCCACGCCGACGACCTCCACGCGCACGCGCGGGCGGTGTGCGGGTGAGGCCTGGTCCATCGCGGTGCGGTGCTCCTGGCAGAAGTTCCAGACCTTCATCGCCAGCTCGTGCCCATCGAGCCCCTGGTGCCCGACGGGCGCGAGGACGTGTCGACCCCGCCGGCCGACGATCACGCTGGCGTCGTCGCCGAAGCGCGCGACGTCGAGGCCGAGCTCCAGCCGGTGTCCTGCCCACTCAGGCGCGACGGGCGCCCAGCGATTGCGGGCGGAGTCGTAGTCGCCAGCCCGGATGACCGAGAGCGCGCCTTGGGACGCGAACTCCCCCTC
>CAZOYA010000150.1:0-9100 GCA_964583815.1 uncultured Gemmatimonadaceae bacterium
CCAGAAACAGATCGAATACAACCGTGAACACGGCATCACCCCGCAGGGGATTCGCGTGTTCATGACGAATGTTGTGAAAGTGGCGGCGCCGCTGGTTCTGCGTCACGCGGTCGACGACCGGCATGTCCCACTCGTTGAACGCGATGCCGATGTCGCGCTCGAGCCACGGGTACGCGGGCTCCTGGCCGATCGCGAGGATCACGTCGTCGCAGGGGATCACCCGCCGGTCGAGGACCTCGGCCTTGAGCCGGCCGCCGCCGGGCGGCTCGTGCCAGCGCACGATCTCGAACTCCATCCCCACGAGCCGGCCGTCCTCGATCACGAAGCGGCTCGGCGAGTGGTTCTCGAGGATCTCGATCTGCTCGCCCTCGGCGTCCTCGAGCTCCCACGGGCTCGCCTTGAAGAGCGCCCGCGGCTTGCGCGCCATCACCTTCACCTGCGTTCCGCCCAGGCGCTTCGCGCTCCGGCAGCAGTCCATGGCCGTGTTCCCGGCGCCGATCACCAGCACGCGGTCGCCGATGGAGTCGACGTGCCCGAAGGCGATCGACTGCAGCCAGTCGATGCCGATGTGCACCCGGTCCGGGTCGTCCCAGCGGCCGGGCAGGTCGAGCTCCTTGCCCCTCGGCGCGCCGGTCCCGATGAACACGGCGTCCCAGCCCTCCTCGAGCACCGCCGCGAGGCTCTCCACCGGGTGGCCGGTGCGGAGGTCCACGCCCATGTCGAGGATCATGTCGATCTCCTCGTTCAGGACGCGGGGCGGCAGGCGGAACTGCGGGATGTTGTTCCACATGAGCCCGCCCGCCTGCTCGAGCTTCTCGTAGATCGTGACCTCGTAGCCGAGCGGCATCAGGTCGTTCGCCACGGTGAGCGAGGCGGGCCCCGCGCCGATCAGCAGCACGCGCTTCCCGTTCTTCTCCTCGGGGATGCGGGGCAGGAGATCGGTCACGTCGTCGCGCAGGTCCGCCGCGACCCGCTTCAGCCGGCAGATCGCCACCGGCTCCTCGTCCAGGCGCGTGCGCCGGCAGGCGGGCTCGCAGGGCCGGTCGCACGTGCGCCCGAGGATCCCCGGGAAGACGTTCGACCAGCGGTTCAACATGTACGCCTCGGTGTAGCGCCCGAGCGCGATCAGGCGGATGTACTCGGGCACGTCCGTGTGGGCCGGGCAGGCCCACTGGCAGTCGACCACCCGGTGGTAGTGCTGCGGGTCGGAGACGTCGGTGGGACGCATGGCGGATCCGGGATCGGGTCGGAGCGGGGAGGGGCGGACGGCGGTGGAGGGGCGGCGTCAGGCGGTGCTGCGGGGATCGTCGGTCGACGGCACGGGATCCGGCCCGCCGGGGGGCGTCTCGGGCTCCTCCGCTCCAGGAGCGTCCCCGGACGGGATGCTCCACCCCTCGCGGAGCGCGCGCTCGAGGATCGCGCGGCCGTCGGCGACGGCCCTGCGCTTGCGGGTGCGCTCGGCCTCGGCGGCCTCGGCGAGGAGGTCCTCGGGCGGGAGCGTGGGGAGCGCGAAGTGGGGGCAGAGCCAGCCCGTGCAGCGCACCCCGTAGTCGAGGCAGGAGACCAGCTCGGGGAGGCCGTCCGACGCGCCGTCGGTCAGGACCGTGGGCGAGCGGGATCCGGCGCCGCCGGGCCCGTCACCGTCGGCCTGATCCCCCGCGTGCAGGACCGGCTCGCGGCGGAGGACGGGGACGTTCCGGTCCCGCGCCGAGCAGAACGCCCGGGCCAACCGGATCCTTCCGTCCTTCTCCATCGCACGCCTCCGGCACGGAGTCGCCCCGCCCCTTCCGGTCCTCCGGAAGGGCAGACTGCAGGCAGAACCGACACGGGCTCCGCGGGGGAGCCCCCACAGCGAGCGTCACGATGGCCTCGCCGGGCGAGATGGGGGGCCGGGGCCCTCCAGGCAACCGCCTCGGGAGGTGGGACCGGCCCGGGGGCCGGCTCCGTACGCTCAACCTAGGGAGCGGGGCGGGGAGGGGAAAGGGCGGCCCGGGCGTCGGCGTCGGAGGGGGCGGCCGGGCGTCTTGCCGCCCGCCTGTGCGCCGCTTACGGTGTCGCTCCCGTTCCCACGCGACCCTCGTCCCTCGAGAGGTTCCCATGAGCCGCACCATCGTCTCCCGCGGCGGCGCCAGGACCGCCGCCGCGCTCGCGATCGGTTCCGCCTTCCTCCTCTCCGCCTGCGCCGGCGGCTCGGACGCGGGCGCGAACGTCGTGGCCTACGAGGGCGCGCGGGTGATCCCCGGCGACGGGAGCGGGCCCATCGACGACGCGGTCTTCCTGGTGGAGAACGGGCGCTTCACGGCCGTGGGCCCCCGGTCCGAGGTCGACGTGCCCTCCGGCGCCACGCGGGTCGACCTCGCCGGCCGGACGGTCATTCCCGCGCTCGTGAACGCGCACGTGCACCTCTCGTCGGATCGCGCGGAGCGCCTCGAGCAGGCCCGGCACTACGCCTACTACGGGCAGGGGACGCTGGCGAGCCTCGGCCTCGACGAGGGGACGATCGGCTACGAGATGCGCGACGAGCTGGTCCCGGGGGCGGCGCGCACGCTCACGGCCGGACCCGGAATCACGTCGCCCGAGCCGGGCCGTTCGGAAGTGCCCTTCTGGGTGACCACGGAGGAGGAGGCCCGCGCCGCCGTGCGGCAGATGGCCGCGGACGGCGTCGATCTCGTGAAGATCTGGGTGGACGACCGGGGCGGGCAGTACGAGCGCCTGCCGCCGGAGCTCTACGGCCCGGTCATCGAGGAGGCGCATGCGCACGACCTCAAGGTCGCGGCGCACATCTTCCGCCTCGAGGACGCGAAGGGGCTGCTCCGCGCCGGACTCGACGGCTTCGCCCACGGCATCCGCGACATGGACGTCGACGACGAGCTCCTGCAGCTCTGGTCCGAGCGTCCACAGACGACGCTCATCCCGAACCTGCCCGGGCCCGGCGTGCCGGCAGACCTCTCCTGGATCGGCACCGTGCCCGCGGACGAGCTCGCCGCGATGCAGGCGCGCGAGGTCGAGCGGCCCGAGCAGCAGGCGTCGTTCGGCATCCAGGCGCGCAACCTCGCCCGGATCGCCGAGGCGGGCTTCCCCGTCGCCTTCGGCACGGACGGGAGCAGCGCGTGGGCCGCGCACCTCGAGATCGAGGACATGGTCCGCTCGGGCCTCTCGCCGACCGAGGCGATCGTCGCGGCCACGAGCACCTCGGCCGAGTTCCTCGAGCTGGGCGACGAGGTCGGACGCGTCGCGCCCGGCCTCTCGGCCGACTTCGTCGTGCTCGAGGCCGATCCCCTCCAGGACATCACGAACACGCGGCGGATCGTGGACGTCTACCTGCGGGGCGAGGCGGTGGACCGGGAGGCGGTGGCGGCGAGCCTCACGCAGGCGGCGGCGCAGGAGTAGGGCGCGGACCGGCCCGATCCCGCGCCGGCGCTCCTCGCCCGGCGCGGGGTCAGTACGCCACCCTGGCCACGTCGGTGCGCGCGAAGTCGTCGCCCTTGAAGAGCAGGGGTTCGCGCTCGGCCATGGCGATGCCGTAGCTCAGGCAGTCTCCGTAGCTCAGGACGGCCGGCCGGCCGACGCCCTTCCCGAAGCGTGCGTAGGCGAGGCGGGCGAGGCGCGCGGCGTCGGCCGACATCGGAACGATCTCGACCCTCATGCGCTCGAGGAGCGCGTCGAGCGCGACCTCCCCGCCCGAGCCCTTCCGCGCCGTGAGGACGGCCGAGGTCTCGACGAGCGTCGGCGCACCGACGAGGCGCACGGGGTCCTTCGCGACCGCCCGGACCATCGCCCTCGCCTCCGGCTCCTCGAAGAGAATGGCGAGAAGGGCGGAGGTGTCGAGCAGCACGGGTCAGACGGGGAGGCCGAGCGCGTCGTAACCGAGGATCTCCTCGGGGCTGCGCGTATCGCGATCCGGGAGGGAGGCGACGAGCCGCTGGATCTCCGCCACCTCGGCCAGGAGCAACGCTTCGTCCTCGGTGTTCCGTCCGCGCTCGGACCGGAGCGCTTCCCGCAGCGCGGAGGTCACGGCGTCCGTGAGGGACCGATCGGTCGCCTCCGCCAGCTCCTTCGCGAGCCGATGGGCTTCGTCGTTCTTGATGTTGAGGGCCATAGCCAGCTCTCTTCCATGGTGGAATTCAATGTAGCCCTCCACCGTACCCGGGCCAATTGATGCCACGACATTACCATTGCTCGATGGCAATCGATGTGCCATCATGATGCCATGACCAAGACGGTGAGGATGGACGAGTCCGGGCGCGTCGTGATCCCGCAGGCCGTTCGCGAGCGCTACGGCCTCGAGGGCGGTGCCTACCGACTCGAGATCCGGGAGTCCGCCGAGGGCATCCTCCTCCGGCCGAAGGCGGAGGAGATACCGGCCGAGCGACACGCCAGCGGCTGGATGGTGTTCCGGTCCGGCGACGAGGAAGCGGCCGACCCCGTCGAGGCGGTGGAGGCGCAGCGGGAGCGGCGGCACGCGCAGGTCCGCGGAGACGCGTGACCCCCCCGCGTCCCGTGATGAGCTTCCTCTGCGACACCACCGTGCTCTTCGCGGCGTCCGATGGCGGCCACGTGCATCACCGGGCGTCGCTCGAGCTGGTGGCCACGGCCGCGCCGGAGAACTCGTTCGTGGCCGCCCACTCCCTGGCGGAGCTCTACGCGACGCTCTCGGGCGTGCCGGGGCCGCGCATGCGTCGGCTCGATCAGGTGTTGCAGGCCGTGGAGCACGCGGTGCGCGTGTTCACACCCGTGACGCTGTCCAGGGACGATTATCTCGAGGTTCTGCGGCACGTCACGGACGCCGGAGCGAGGAGCGGGCAGATCTACGACGCCCTGATCCTCAAATGCGCCGAGCGCGCGGAAGTCGAGATCGTGTACACCTGGAACCTCGCACACTTCGAGCGCGTCGCCTGGCCGGCCATGGCCGGCCGGATCCGGACGCCGGCGCAGCGCTGAGCTACCACGGGCACCACGCGACGAGCCGCGCGCCCCTCACCCGTCGAGCGGGCTCTGCCGGATCTGGAAGTGCGCCACGTAGCTCGTGCGCTCCCGTCCGCCCTCCATGTGGAAGGGTGCGCGCGTGCTGATCGTCGCCCAGATGCCGCGGCCCTTCCAGCCCGCGTCCGGGTCGTCGATCCGCCCGTCCATCCACTTCGTGAAGAAGCCGAGCGGGTAGGGCACCCGCATGACGACCCACTCACCCTCGTGGAGCACGAGGAGCCCCTCCGACTCGTTGCCGGTGTTGATCGGCACGTTGGGGCCGAGGCCGAGCGCGCCGAACTGGTCCACCCAGGTGTAGTAGCTCCCCTCCGCGCTCCCCGGCCCCTCGATGCCGCGGATCTGCGGGAGCGGCTCGGTGAAGAAGGTCCACCCCTCCGGGCAGTGCTGGCCCGTGGCCTCCGGCCCGTTCAGCGGCCCTTGGCACGCGCTCCGGTCGAAGCGGCCCATGTGCCCGCTCGCGAGCGCGACCCACGCCACGCCGTGCCGGTCGATGTCCATGCCCCTCGGCGAGAAGCCCGCGAGCGGCCGGCCGGTCTCGTCGACGGGTAGCTCGTAGCGTTCGACGAGCGCCGTCTCGGACGGGTTCTCTCCCGGGACGAGCCGGAGGATCGCGCCCGGGAAGCCGAGCGAGGAGCCCCACACCGAGCCGTCGGGCGCGGGGGACACGGCGTAGAAGCTCCCCCCGATGCGGAGGTCCTTCGCCGGGTCGGCCGGCTCGCCGGGCTCGACCCATTCGTCGCGCCGGCCGTTCCCGTTCGTGTCGATGACGAGCGGGGTCCATCCCTGGGACGCCGCCTCGTCGCCCGTCTCGTCGAAGAGGCGTGTGTTCAGCCAGCCGACGACCGGCCCGCCCCCGCTCGTCCACAGCGTGTGGTCCTCGTCCTCGGCGAACATCAGGTGGTGCGTGCTGAAGCAGGTGGAGACGTGCGTGAGCGCCTTCGTCTCCGGATCCCAGACGGCCAGGTGCCGGCCCGCCTGCGCGCGCGGGAAGACGCGGGCCGAGGGGTGGTCCGATCCCTCGCGGCAGAAGTCCGGGTTCTCCGGCGGGCGGACGGCGGCGGTGAGCCACACCCGTCCGCGGTGGTCGAGCATCGGGTTGTGCACGTTCGTGCGGCTGTCCCAGAGCACCTCGTCGCCCCAGTACGGCGAGGGGGCGGAGAGCGCCGGCGGAACCGCCGGCTCGGTCGCGGGATCGCGCGGCCCGATCGGGATGCGCGTGCTGTCGTGCCGCACCGGGTCCACGACCGGCACGTAGTCCGCGCTCGCCTCGAGCGCGCCGTAGACCGGCCCGTAGGCGTTCACGGTCGGGTCGCGCCGGTCGGTCGAGACCACGTCGTGCAGGTAGTCCGTCGGGTCGGCCCAGTCCCACTGCGTGATCACCACGTTCCGCTCGATGCCCTCCGGGCGCGGCGGCGCCGGGGGGACCTCGCCCGCGGCGATCCGATCCGTCCAGTCGGCGAACATCCGCACCGCGGCCGTGCGGCCCATCACGTCGAGCCCGCGGCTCATGTTCGGGCCCGCCTGGCCCGAGAGCACACGCATCTGCCAGGCCTCCTCCGAGGAGCCGACGTCGCCGAGCGCCTCGGGGAGCGTGCGCGTGCCCAGGCTCCCGAGTTGGTGGCAGGCGAGGCAGCCGCCCGACTTCACCTGGCGGACGAAGTCGGCCTGGTGCCGGATCTCGGGAGCGATGCCGTTGCCCCGGGGACCCGTGCCCGGGAACTGGTCCGCCCCGGGGATCTCCAGGAGCGAGAGCCAGTAGCCGGCCGGGTAGTAGTGCGCCGCAGCGCGCGGGTCGGGCGCGGGCACCGCGGTGATCGCGAGCTCGTCGCCCGGCGCGGCCTCGAGCGGCTCGGAGTCGACGAGCCCGTAGCCGCGCGCCCACACGCGGTACGTCGCCTCCGGCACGTCGGGCACCAGGAAGCGGCCGTCGTCGTCGGTCACGACGATCCGCGCGAAGCGCGTGCCGAGGTCGTGCGTCTCCGCGATCACCCAGACGCCCGCCTCCGGGCCGTTCGGGCCTTCCACGACGCCGGTGATGTCCGGGCCGTCGGCGGGCGGGGTATCGGCGGAGGCCCCGCAGCCGGCGAGGACGAACGGCGGCACGGCCAGGACAGCCAGCACGAGGGGAGCGCGGCGGATCTTCGTCATCGGGCCCTCCGGCGCGGTGGGGGACTCGTGGCGCCGCGGTGGCGGTGACGTACACCGACCGCGAGCACCGGTCGGGCCGAACGCCCGACCCGACCTGCGTCAGTCTAGGGAAGGGTGCGGCGTCCCGCGAGCGACCGGTCCAGCGCCATCGCCTCGGCCACGAGCTCCACCGAGCGGAGCCGCGCTTCGAAGGAGTGCGTGACCGTCACGGTCATCACCTCGTCGACCCCATAGCGGCCGGCCAGGGCCAGGAGCTTCTCGCGCACCGTCGGCGGATCGCCCACGATCACGCGCGACTCGTCGCGCAGGAGCTCGTCGATCGGGGGCCCGCGGTCGCGGAGCTCCCGCGCCGCCTCCTCGGGCGAGGGGATGCCCCGGTCCTCGCCGCGCGCGATCCGCGCCCGCCAGAGGTGCAGGCTCAGCGACAGGTGCTCCGCCTCCTCGCGGGTGGGGGCGCAGAGCACGCCGATCCCCACGTTCGCGGCCGGCTCGGCGAAGCCGGCGGCCGGTCGGAAGCGCGCCCGGTAGGCCCGCACGGCCTCGCTCCCGTCGAGCCCGCTGATGAACTGTGCGAAGGAGTAGCCGCAGCCGAGGCGCGCGGCGACCGCGGCGGTGGCCCCGCCCGAGCCGAGCATCCAGAGCTCGGGGAGGTCGCGGCCCCTCGGCGTGGCCCGCACCCGGCGGAAGGGGTGCTCGTCCGGGAATCGCTCCCCCATCCAGTCGACGAGGTCCTGCATCTGCGCCGGGAAGTGCTCGACTGCGATCGGGGGCCGACCCCAGGCGAGCGCGGCCGCCGCGGCCCCGGTGCCGGCCGGGGCCCGTCCGAGCCCCAGGTCGATCCGCCCGGGAAAGAGCGTCTGCAGCGTGCGGAACTGCTCGGCGACCTTGTACGGCGAGTAGTGCGGCAGCATGACGCCGCCGGAGCCCACGCGGATCCGCTCCGTGACCGAGGCGACCCGCGCGATCAGGACCTCGGGGGCGGATCCCGCGAACGAGTTCGTGCTGTGGTGCTCGGCGAGCCAGTAGCGCGCGTAGCCGAGCTCCTCGGCGCGCCGCGCGAGCGCGAGGGTGTGCTCGAGCGCCTCGGCCGCCGTGCGACCGTGCGGCACCGGGGACTGGTCGACGATCCCGAGCCGGAGCGGCCCGCGGGCGCTCACCGGGCCGGTGCCGGCTCGAGCAGGCCCGGCTCCGCCGGCGCCTCGATCGGCTCCAGGCGGCCCTCCGCCCGCGAGCCCGCGAGCGCGGCGACCAGGTACGCCCCGGCTGCCGCCGCGAGCGAGGTCAGGTAGGGGTAGGGGAGCGCCAGCACGTACGCGCCCGCGATCCACGTCGCGAGACCCGTGAGCAGCGCGGCCAGCGCGCTTCCGCGCCCGCCGATCCGCGTGAAGAGTCCGAACACCACGACCGTCACGATGCCCGCGCTCCCGAAGGACGACGCCTCCTCGACGAGCGCGTACACCCGCTCCGCGCGCAGCGCCATGAGGTAGGCGACGATCCCGAAGCACGTGACCGCGATCCTGGCGGTGCGCAGCTTGGCCGCCTCGCTCATCCCGGGCCGCAGGGGGACGACGAGGTTGTGCGAGACCAGCCCGCCGGACACGAGCAGCGCGCTGTCCACCGTGGAGAGGATCGCCGAGATGAGCGCGCCGGCGAAGAGGACGTAGAGCGCCGCGGGCAGGTAGCGCTCGGCGAGCTCCGGCAGGATCTGCTCGGGCTCCGCGAGCCCGGGGAGGAGCACGCCGCCCGCGAGGCCGAGCGCGACCGGCACGAGCCCCACCAGCAGATATCCGCCACCGGCGATCACGGTGCCGTTGCGCGCGAGGCGCGGCGAGCGGGCCGCGATCATCCGCGCCACGACTTCCGCCGCGACCATCGAGCCCACGACCGGCACGGCCCATTCCTCGACGATCTCGAGCAGCGGGCGCGGCTCGGCGCCGAGCGGGTTCAGCAGCGCCGGGTCCACGGC
>CAZOYA010000151.1:0-9067 GCA_964583815.1 uncultured Gemmatimonadaceae bacterium
TTCGCGGCGCGGGCGAACCTGCTCGGGTTCCTGATCCTCGAGGCGTATTACGCCTACCCCGGGCAGCGGCCCGACCGCGGGTGGCACTGGGGCTTCCAGATCGCCCCCGGCTGGTGAGCAGGCGGCCGCCCGCGTGCGCGCGGGCGGCCCCTTCACCGCGGAGCGGCGCCGGCCACGTGCCCGGGCGCTCCGCCCCCGTGGCCGCGCCCCTTCCTACCCGCTTCCCCGCCTGCTTTCCCTAGAAGATCGACAGGCTGATGTACTTGCGCGGGTTCGCCTGGAGATCGACGAGGAAGGCGTTCAGGCTCTCCGCAGCCGCGTTCAGGTTCGCGTAGAGCGCCTCGTCGGCCGACAGCCGTCCGAGCGTGCCCTCACCCGCCTCCATGCGGGCGAGCACCGCGCGGAGCGAGCCCGCGGCCTCCTCGAGCGTGCGGCTCGTCTCCCCGAGCGTGGCCATGGCCGAATCGGCCCGGGCCACCGCGCGCGCGAGCTCCGGGCCGCCGGTCGCGTCCTCGAGCCCCTGCGCCGAGCGCTCCAGGCTCGCCGTGAGCTCCCGGATGGTGCCCCGCTGCTCCCGGGCGATCGCGGACAGCTCCGCCAGGAGCACCTCGAGCTCCCGCGCGCTCCCCTGCACCGTGCCGACGGTCTCCTCGTCGAGGAGGCGCGTGAGGCGGTCGAGGACCGTGCCCGCCTGGTCGCTCATCTCGTCGACGGCGCCGAGCAGCCCGGAGCTCATCGCCCCCTCGCCGGCGAGCGTGTCGCCGTCCTGGAGCATGGCGGTCGCCTCGCCCGGCGCGATCACGATCGTCCGGCCTCCGAAGATCCCCGCGGAGCCGAAGGTCGCGCGGGAATCCGCCGGGATGTCCCAGTCGTTCTCGATCTCGAGCGTGATGGCGACGCGGCCCGGCGCCTCGATCTCGAAGCCGTACACGCGACCGAGGTTCACCCCGTACATCTGCACGGGATCGCCCGCGCGCACGCCGCCGGCGTTGGGCACGACCGTCACGACCTTGTACCGCCCGCGGAAGGTCGCCGGGTCCGTCATCCAGAACAGCACGATGAGGAACGACACCAGGCCGAGGATCACGAAGATCCCGACACGGGCCTCCTTCGGGCCGCGCTCCTTCGGGACGGCCCGCAGGAGCTCTTCGTCGCTCAGCCGGTTCCGGCCCGCGGGAGTCTGCTCGGTCATACCGGTCCACCGTTGTCGAGGGCGGCCTCCGCCGCCGCCCGGTCCACGAATGCCCGCACCCGGGGATCCGGGCAGGCCCTGAATTCCTCCGGGGTACCGCAGAAGCGCACGATCCCGCCGTCGAGCATCGACACGCGGTCGCAGATCGCGAGGCCGCCCTCGATGTCGTGCGTCACCACGAGCGACGTCACCTCGAGCTCGCCGGACAGCCGCGTGATGAGCCGCTCCACCGCCGCCGAGTTCACCGGATCGAGCCCGGTCGTCGGCTCGTCCCACAGGAGCACCTTCGGCCGTCCGACGATCGCCCGCGCGATCCCCACGCGCTTGCGCATGCCGCCCGACAGCTCCGCCGGGATCTTCTCGAGGACCTCCCGCGGCTCGAGGTTCACCGTCTCCACCGCCGCCCACACGCGGCGGGCGACGTCTGCCTTCGGCGTGCGCGCGAGCTCCCGCTCGGGGATCCCCATCGCGACGTTCTCGAACACGTTCTGCGAGTCGAAGAGCGCCGCGTTCTGGAACACGTATCCCACGCGCCGCCGGATCTCCTCGAGGCTCCCCTTGGGACCGAAGAACACGGAGATCCCGTCCACCTCGACGTCTCCGCGGTCGGGCCGGATGAGCGCCAGCGTCGTCTTCAGCAGCACGCTCTTGCCGGTCCCGCTCGGGCCGAAGATCGCGAACATCTCGCCGGGCTCCACGTGCAGCGTGACGCCGCGCAGCACCGAAAGCGTGTCGAAGGCCTTGTGGATGTTGCGGTAGCGGATCACGAGGGGCTCAGTCCAGCAGGAGCGGCGGGAACATCGCGTCGATGATGAGCAGCGCCAGGATCATGAACATCACGGCCTGCGTGGTGGTGAGTCCGACGCCCGCGGCGCCCCCCTTCGTGCGGAGACCCATGTGCACCGACACGAGCGGGATGATGAAGCCGAAGACCACGGACTTGGCGAACCCGTAGAACAGGTCCCAGCTGTGCCAGAAGAGCCGGGCGCCGTAGAGGAACGTCTCGCTGCCGACACCGACCGTGAGGTTGGCGGCGACCATCCCGGCCGCGATGCCGATGACGTCGGCGAAGCCCACGAGCAGCGGCATCGTGATGAGCCCGGCGAGCACCCGCGGGGCCCCGAGAATCGCCACCGGGTCGCGGCCGAGCGAGGAGAACGCGTCGATCTGCTCCGAGACGACCATCGTGCCCAGCTCGGCGGTGATGCGCGCGCCGATCCGTCCCACGAGCACGATCGCCGTGAGCAGCGGCCCGAGCTCGAGCACGACGCTCTGCACCACGAGCGTGCCGAGCAGGTAGGGGGGCGACGTGGACGCGATCTGGTAGCCGCCCTGCTGGCTCGTGACGATGCCCGCGAGCGAGGCCGTGACGAACACGATGGGCAGGCTCTGGATGCCCATGATGTAGGTCTGGTCCAGCACGTCGCGGAAGCGCACCTTCCCGCGCGCGATCGCCGAGGCGACGCCCCAGGTGAGCACGCCGAGCGCTCCCGCGTGCTCGGCCGTGAGCTCCGATGCGCGTCCGAAGCTGCTCAGCCACCGCCCCAGGAACGTGGGAAGCGGAAGCGCGGACGATGAACGCTTCAAGGCGGGAATGCTCCGGTCGAGGAGGACCTCCGGGATCGGAGGGGGCGGAGAAGCGCTGTACCTTCGAGAAACAAGGCCGGAAAATCAACCGCGGGGGGTCGCCACCACCCCGACCCCGCACCGCCTCCCGGAGCGCCCCCGACCCTCCCGCGGGTGGGGAGCGGCTGCGGCCCGCGTCACGGGGCGCGAAACCTGCATGAACGGGACCATGCATCCGCTCCTTTCGCACGCGCCCCCACGGCATGCTCCGGTACATCGTCCTCGGGTCCGTCCTCGGACTCTTCTCCGGCCTCGTGCCGGGGCCCTTCTCCGCCCTGGTGGCGACCACGGCGCTCCAGCGCGGATTCCGGGCGACGCTCGGGATCGCGCTGCTCGTGCCGTTCCTGACCGAGACCGCGGTCATGCTGATCGCGGCGCTGCTCCTGGCGCAGCTCCCCGAGGAGGCGCTGCGCTGGATGGGCGTCCTCGGCGGCCTGCTCGTGCTCTGGCTCGCGTGGCGGACCTGGCGCGCGTCACGGGAGGCCTCCCGGCAGGAGCCCGAGCCGGAGGAGCGGCGGGACGCCGTCCGCCGCACGGGTGAGGGGGCGCTCCTCTCCGTGCTCTCGCCCGCGCCGTGGGTCTTCTGGCTGCTCGTGGGCGCGCCCATCCTCCTCGGCGCATGGGACCGGGGATGGGTTCCGGCGCTGCTCTTCGTGGGCACGTTCCAGCTCTTCCTCGTGGGGACCCACCTGATCCTGGCGGCGACGGCCGCGCGGGGGGGCCGGAAGCTGTCTCCCGCGTGGCACCGACGGCTCCTGCGCGGGGCGGCGGCCGTGCTGGTGCTCGGAGGGGGCGTGCTCCTGTGGCAGTCCTACCGCGGCAACTTCCGGGAGATGGTCCGGGGCACCGAGACGATCGAGAACATGGTGGACGACTCGATGCCGCGCGGTCGCTGATCGCAGGAGGGAGCCGTCCCTCAGATCGCCTCCCCCCTCAGGAAGGCGTTGATGATCCCCCCGATGACCGTCAGCCAGATGAGGATGTAGAGCGGGAGGAACCGCTGCCGCACGTGCAGCATCCGCGGGAAGTGCACCGCCTTGCCGGCGAACTTCCCGCGCGGCCTCGAGGGGAAGAAGAACGTCTTGTAGGTCTCGAGCGTGGCGACCGTGAAGCCCTCGGCGGCGAGTGCGATCACCACGAAGTCGCGGGTGAACCGCGTGAGCAGGAGCGCGTAGAGCGCCGCCACGACCGGGCTCCGGAAGAACTTGGGCCACTCGAACCCCTCGATCGGCGCGTCCTTCCACGCGCCGCCGAACGCGGAGAGCCAGCCCCCGATGCTGCCGACCGTCACGGCCATGAGCCACGCCGGCAGGTCGTACGTGTCCTGGATCCAGTCGATCGCGAACAGGAGCCCGACGATCAGCGCCGCATGCGGAATCCCCACGAGCAGCCGCTGGGCCCGGCTGTGGATCACGCGCCCGAACACGTGGAACTGCATGGGGATGAAGTACTTGGACTGGTCTTCCGTCCGCCAGTAGACCTTGTAGAACTCCGTGATGCAGCGCTCGACCACGTACGTGACACCCCACAGGATCACCATGTCCGCGATCCTCGCTGCCTCGAGGCCGATGGCGGCGTAGGCGACGGGCGCCACGAGCGCGCTCACGAGGATGCTGCGGGGGTAGCGGCGGAAGCCCTCGTGGGGCGCGTCCTTGTACATCCCCCAGGTGGCGGTGTGGGTGCCGGCGAGGACGCCGACGAGGACGACGGTGACCCATTCGCTCATCTCGGTGCCTCCCGTTCGTGCGGTGCGGCGAGGTCCGGACGCGGCCCGTCGATGCCCCTCCGCGCGGCGTCCCGATAGGCGCGGAGGACGAGCTCGACGTCCCGCCGCGCGTGCGCGAGCGTGTACCGCGGCGCCCGGCCGCTCGAGAGCGCCTCCCGCAGGTCGCGGAACATCGCGCGGTACCCGAGCAGGTCCGCGGCCCCGAAACGTACGCGCCACGGCGCGCCGAGCGTGGCGAAGAAGAGCCCGTTCGACTCGAAGACGGCCGAGCCGTCGGTGCCGTAGGCGCGCGAGACCCGCACGCCCCGGAGCGGCGAGGCGACCTCCCAGGAGTACGCCAGCGAGCCGATCGCCCCGCCCTCCCAGCCGAGCAGGAGCTGGACGCTGCGCTCGCCCGCGCGGCCGTCGGGCGTGATCGCGCGCAGGGAGGTCACGGCCGCGCCCACGCTCGTGAGCAGGCTCACCCAGTGGATCCCGCCTTCGAGGAGCGCTCCACCCCCCGCCCGGTCGGGCTCGCCGCGCCAGCCCTCGACCGGCTGCCGCTTCAGCGCGTTGACCTGGAGGAAGAGGAGCCGACCCAGCGGCTCCTCCCGGAAGAGCCAGCGGAGATCCTCCGCGAGCGGCTTGTACGCGTAGTTCTCGGCGACGAGCACGCGCCGTCCCGCCGCCTCCGACGCCGCCTCCACCCGGTCGAACTCGGCGGGCGTCAGGAAGGCCGGCTTCTCCACGACGACGTCCTTGCCGGCCTCGAGCGCCGCCAGCGTCCACGGCAGGTGCGAGGGCGGCGGCGTCAGCACCAGCACCGTGCGCACGCGCTCGTCCCGGAGCGCCGTCTCGTAGTCGGGCAGCCAGCCGGCGCCGCCGTGGCGCGCGCAGAAAGCCTCGGCCTTCGCGGCGTCGCGGCTCGCGTAGTAGCGCGGCCAGTCCGGCTCGAAGCGCGCGAGGGTGCGCGAGTGCATCGCCGCGGCCTCGCCGCAGCCGAGGAGGACCACCCCGCCCCGAGCCGCCGTGGAGCCCGGGCCCGCCGCCGTCGCCGTCACGTCCCGGACACCCCGGCGCGTCGTCCCCGCGCGGGACGGGCGGCGCCGCGCGGGAACGGGCGCGCGCGCGGCGGCTCCTCCACGATCCCGTGCGCGATGCGGAGCGCGTTGGCGGCGATCGTGAGGCTCGGGTTCACGCCGCCGGACGTCGGGAACACGCTCCCGTCCGTGAGCCACAGGTTCGACAGCCCCCGGAAGCGGCCGTCCCTCGCGACCGGGAAGCGCTCCGGGTCGTCGCCCATGCGGACCGTCCCGAGCGCGTGCGAGTAGGTGCGCACCGGCAGGGTGAGCGTGAAGGCGACCCCCATCTCGCGGAGGACCTCCGCCGCGCAGCGGGCGAGCACCCTGCGCGCGAGGCGGTCGCGCCGCGAGTAGCGGTGCTCGACGCACGCGGCCGGCCGTCCGTGGCAGTCCCGCCGTGCCGGATGGAGCGTGAGCCGGTTGCCCGGCAACGGCTGGTCTTCCGCGATCACGATGAAGCCCAGAAGGCGCTGGAGCGCCGGGTACATGGCGCGCTTCACGGAGGCCGGCAGGGGGGTCATGGAGAGCGCGATGTGCACCGCCCGGAGCTGCTGGATCGCGCCCAGCTTCCCGGGGACCTCGGTCTGCCGACCGTCCCCGAAGTAGAGGTCGTGGAGCCCGACCTGCTTGCGCATGTCCCCGACCTCCCCGAGGGAGGTGGGCGCGCCTCCGAGCACGATCGCGTTGCAGTGCCGCATGAGGTACCGGCCGACGGCGTCGCCGGCGGGGGAGAGCTCCTGCAGGCCGGACGCGAGCAGGAGGTGGGGGCTCGCGAGCGCGCCCGCGGCGAGCACGAAACGCTCGGCCTCGACGCGGAAGGGACGGCCCGACAGCCGGTCGACCCCGCATGCGGCCGTGACGCGCCGGCCGTTCCGCTCCAGCACGCACACGACCGCGTTCGTGCGGAGCGCGAGACCGGCCCGCACGAGGTCGGGAAGGACCGCGGCGGCCAGGTCGTTCTTGCTCGCGCAGGCGAAGCCGTCGCAGGCGCCGCTCGTCGCGCAGGCGGACGAGCCGTTCCCGCCGGGACGCCGCGCCATGGGGAGCTGGAAGGGGCGGAGCCGGAGCCGCCGCGCGGCGCCGGCCACCGCCGCGGAGGTCGCGACCCACCGCTCCGAGGGACGCGGGAGCGGGCGGCTCCGCGGGGGGGCGGTGCGGTCCGGCTCCTCGTCGCCGCTCACGCCGAGGAGGCCCTCCGCGACCCCGTACCACGGCTCCAGGTCACCGTACCCGATCGGCCAGCGAACCCCGCCCGTGACCGGAGAGCCCTGGAAGTCCTCGGCGCGCATCCTGAGCGCGACCCCGCCGTAGAAGACGGACATGCCTCCGACTCCCTCGAAGGTGCCCAGACGTCGCGGCCAGGGATCCCGGACGCGGTACGGGTCGGCCGTCGAGTAGCCCGGTCGGTCCCTCCAGGGCACGCACCAGGCCTCGTCGTGGGGACCTTTCGCCACCCAGTCCCCGCGCTCGAGCAGCAGCACGCGCAGGCCGGCCGCGACCAGCTCGCGGGCAGCCATGCTGCCCCCGAACCCGCTGCCGATCACGACGGCGTCCCAACGGGTGGGAGAGGCGGGCACGCGCCGGGCTGCGTCGATCACGGGGTCAACGGGATGACGGCTCCGTTTCGATGGATCCGCTGCGTCTACTCTCCGATCCGGGTCAGCAACGCCCGTGCCAGGGGCCGGGACCGCGGCGTTGTGGGAGGCGGCGGGGACGGCTACCCTGCACCGCACGCGGTTCCGGCCCGCGCGGGTCGGCGCGGGATTCCCCTTCCCCCGGAGAGGAGCGTCACGGATGATCCGTTCCCCACGGACCGCCACGTACGCGGTCGCGGTCCTCGCGGCGATGAGCGCCGGCGCGCGCGGCGCCACGGCGCAGCAGGCATCCGATTACGCGGCGGAGATCGCGCGGCTCGCCGAGCACCCGGCCGTGGCCGAGGCGCTCCGGATCATCGAGGAGCAGGACGCGGCCACGATGCGCGACCTCCGCACGCTCACGCAGATCCCCGCCCCGCCCTTCATGGAGACGGAGCGCGGGCTCGCGTTCCGGGACATGCTCGTGGAAGCGGGCGTCGACTCCACCTGGATCGACGAGGAAGGGAACGTGCTCGGCCTGCGACGCGGCACGGGCGGCGGCGAGGTGATCGCGATCACCGGGCACCTCGACACGGTGTTCCCGGAGGGCACGGACGTGTCGATCCGCGAGCGGGGCGACACCCTCTACGCGCCGGGCATCGCCGACGACACCCGCGGCCTCGCGACCCTGCTCGCGATCCTCCGGGCGATGAACCAGGCCGACGTGCGGACCTCGGCCGACATCCTCTTCGTGGGGACCGTGGGCGAGGAAGGTCTCGGCGACCTGCGCGGCGTGAAGCACCTCTTCCGCGAAGGCGGGCCGCGCATCGACGCCTTCATCTCGATCGACGGCACGGGCCACGCCGGCATCACGCACCAGGCGCTCGGCTCGCACCGCTACCGGGTCACGATGCGGGGTCCGGGCGGCCATTCCTGGGGCGCGTTCGGGCTGGCCAACCCCCAGCACGCGCTCGGGCGGGCGATCGCGCACTTCGACGTGGCCGCGGACGCCGTGACCCGCTCCGGTCCCCGCACGAGCTACAACGTGGGACGCATCGGGGGCGGCACCTCCGTGAACTCGATCCCGTTCGAGGGCTGGATGGAGGTCGACATGCGCTCGGAGAGCCCCGAGAGCCTCCGGCGCATCGACGAGGTGTTCCAGCGCGCGATGCACCGGGCGCTCGACGAGGCGAACGCCACCCGGCGCGAGGGCGAGCCGCTCACGCTCGAGCTCGACATGATCGGCAACCGGCCCTCGGGAGAGATCGCGGTCGACGATCCCTTCGTGCAGCGCGCGATCGCGGCCACGAGGCACGTGGGCGCGGAGCCGGGGCTCGGCCGAAGCTCGACCGACTCGAACATCCCGATCTCCATGGGAATCCCGTCGATCACGATCGGCGGGGGCGGGGTCGGCGGCGAGGCGCACTCGCCGGGCGAGTGGTTCATCAACCGGGAGGGCCACCTGGGCGTGCAGCGCGCGCTGCTCATCCTGGTGGCGCAGGCGGGGCTCGCCGGAACGAGCTGAGCACGGTTCACGAGCGGGAGGCACGAGGACGATGGCGGAACGGGAAACTCTGCGCGACCGGGTCGCGATCGTCACCGGCGCGTCCTCCGGGATCGGGGAGGCGGTGGCGCTCGCCATCGGGGAGGCGGGCGGCTCCGTCGTGCTCACGGCGCGGCGGGAGGACCGGCTCGACGACCTGGCCGGCCGCATCGAGGCCGCGGGGGGCCGTGCGCTCGTGCGTCCCGCGGACGTCACCGTCCGCGCGGAGGTGGAAGCGGTCGCCCGCGCGGCGCGCGAGGCCTGGGGACGCATCGACGTCCTCGTGAACAACGCAGGCCTGATGCCGCTCGCCCCGCTCGCCGAGGTGCGGGTGGAGGACTGGGA
>CAZOYA010000152.1:0-8939 GCA_964583815.1 uncultured Gemmatimonadaceae bacterium
CGACGTCCGAGAGCGTCTGCGCGGGCGCGACCGTGATCGAGTCCCCCGTGTGCACGCCCATCGGGTCGAAGTTCTCGATCGAGCAGACGATGATGACGTTGTCCGCCCCGTCGCGCACGACCTCGAGCTCGTACTCCTTCCAGCCGATCACGGAGCGGTCCACGAGGACCTCCGTGATGGGCGAGGCGTCGAGCCCCTTCCGCACCTGCGCCTCGAACTCCTCGCGGTTGTAGGCGATGCCACCGCCGGTGCCGCCCAGCGTGTAGGACGGGCGCACGATGGCCGGGTAGCCGGTCTGCTCGACGATCTCCATCGCCTCCTCGACCGTGCGCGCGAACCCGCCGTGGGGGACGGCGAGGCCGATCCGGGCCATCGCCTCGGCGAAGGCCTCGCGATCCTCCGCCATCTCGATGGAGCGCGCGTTGGCGCCGATGAGCTCCACGCCCCAGCGCTCGAGCGCGCCCGACGCGTGCAGGTCCATCGCCACGTTCAGGGCGGTCTGCCCTCCCATCGTCGGGAGAAGCGCGTCGGGGCGCTCGCGCTCGATCACGCGCTCGACCCACTCGGGCGTGATCGGCTCGATGTACGTGCGGTCGGCGAGATCCGGGTCCGTCATGATGGTCGCCGGATTCGAGTTGACCAGCACGACGCGGTAGCCCTCCTCCTTCAGGGCGCGCACCGCCTGGGTGCCCGAGTAGTCGAACTCGCAGGCCTGGCCGATGATGATCGGCCCGGACCCCAGGATGAGGATCGTCTCTAGGTCGTCGCGTCGGGGCACGGGAGCGTGTTCGGGCTGGGGGACGCGTTGGGGATCGCTGCGGCGGGGAGCGTCCGGGACGGGGGCCGCCGCCGCGCGTCGGGTGCGGATCGGCCGGCGCCGGCCCGGGCGAGCCGGGGCATGGGGGTTTCGCGGGTGATGCGGCGTCTCTCCTCGCTCGACCGCGGCCCTCGGCCGCGGTGCCCGCGCGCCCGGCGACGCGTGGTCGTACCCTGTCCGGCCGGCGGGATCAGGGGGCGCCAGGGCCGCGGGCTCGGGTCGCGCGGAGTGTTTCCTGTCTTCGGCAACCCGCTAAGCTCGCGGAAGGATTCGGGGGCGGCAAGCCGATCCGGGCGCCGATCGCAGGGGGGCGCCGCGGGGCGGCTCAGCGCTGCAGGTGCACGTCGATGCCGCCCGCGAGCCGCTGGAGATCGTCCGTGCCGGCCGCGTCCACCACGGTGATCGCGGGGAGCTCGCTGCCCACGTCCTCCACGAGGATGCGGAACGAGAGCTCCCCGCTCGTGGGGTTCACGAGCACGAGGCGATGCCGGCCCTCCGCGGCCGACACGACCGCCCCCCACGCCTCCGTGCCGCCGGTCCCCTCGAAACCGAGGATGCCCCGTCCGACGACCTCGAGGGTGACGGCGCCCAGCGCCTCCTCCGCGTCCAGGGACGCTTCGAAGGCGCCCGGGCCGCGGGGGCCGGACTCGCAAGCGGCCAGGCCGAGCGTCACCAGCGCCGAGGCGAGGAGGAGCGCGTGCGCGCGGGCGACGCGGAGGCGGGCGCGGGCACGTCCGGGCGAGCGGCGGGTCACGATCCGCCTCCCGCGCCCTCGAGCGTCCGGATCCACGCCCGGAGGTCCCCCAGATCGTAGCGGCCGTCGGCGTTCCCGGCCCGGTCGAGGAACCGCTTCTCGGCCTCGCTCAGGCCCTCCCTGGCAAGGAGGAACGGAGCGGCCGCGCGGGCCGGCTCGATGTCCGGCGGCCCGACCACGATCCGGACCGTGCCGGTCGCGCGGAGCCCGATGGCGTCGCGAGCCTCCACGCTCGCCTCGAAGGTACCCATCTCGATCGCTTCTCCCGTGATCCGTCCGGACGACCGCAGCCGCATCCCCTCCGGCAGCGCGCCGCCGACGAGGGACCAGGTGACCGGGGTGCTCCCGTGGAGGACGTTCAGCGCGAGCTCCTGCGGCGTCGCCGCGGGAATCTCCTCGTCCACCGGCGCCACCGCGTAGACGACGGAGAACGACGCGCCGGCGGTGACGGGATCGGACATGACGAGCTCCGCCGGGTTCTGTAGCCCCTCGAGCGCCCCGCTCCACCCGGCGAACGCGAAGCCGTTCCGCGCGCGCGCCTCGATCGAGACCGTGTCGCCCTCCGCGTACCAGAGATCGGGACTCGCCGGCGTGCTGTGCAGCGTGCCCGGCACGATCCCGTCGTCGCTCCCGGAGAGGGAGACCGCGAGCTCGACCTGCCGGCCCTCGTAGGCCGCCCTGAGCACGAGGTCCTCGAGAGGCGCCACGACGTCCCGGATGCGGACGCGGGAGCCGTCGTGCTCCCAGCGAACGAACGGGCGACGCACCCCGGGGCCGAGCAGCTCGCCGGCGGCGGCCTCGATGCGGACGGTCTCGAACGGGGCCACGGAGAGCGTCGCTCCCGAGGGCTGCAAGCCCCCTCCGTCCGTCCGGAAGAGGGGCGCCGACGGCGCCGCGCCGAGCGCCTCCAGCGTCAGCTCGGTGAAGCGGGTGAGGGCGTGGAAGCTCGCCCCGTCGCCGTCCTTCCGGATGTCGAGGAGGGTGAGCCCCGTGGCCGTGCCGAGGTAGGAGTCCGCCGCGGGCGTCGAGCCGGCGTGGAACGCGCGGCCCGTCCCGCTCTCCACCAGCGGGAACGGGTCGCCCGCGTCGCCGCGCCCGCCGCCGGGGCGTCCGAGGTCGTCCCGCCCGTCCGCCTGCCGGAGGCGCACCCCGGGCATGTCGCTCGAGTTGACCCGGTTGGCGGGCCAGCGGGCGAGCACGAGCGCCGGATCCACCTGCCAGACGAGGAGCCCCTCGTTGGGGAGCTGCCCGTCGAAGCCGGTGCGCGTGCGGACCTCGAGCAGGAAGTACTCGCCGGACCCGTCCTGGGCGTCCACGCGGAAGACCGTCCCGTCCGTCACGACCGGGGCCAGCGCGAGCGTGTCGTGGTCGAGCCCCGGATCGAGCTCGACGACGTCGACCCAGCCGAGCATCTCCTTGCTCCACGCGCCCATGTGGCAGGGAACATCTCGACGCTCATCCGATCCTCCGTCGCATCCCCAGGCGCCGGTCGCCATCAGATCCCAGTTCCCTGCCCCTGCATGCGCGATGCCCGCGGGACGGGTGTCATACAGGTCGGGGAGGCCGAACGCGTGGCCTGCCTCATGGGCGAAGATGCCGATTTCATTGAGATCGGTTCCCGATGACTCGAACTCGCAGACGAGCCCCGCCTGCACGAAGTAGTCATCCACCCGGATCCGGCCACCGGAGGCGCTCGGGGTGGGCGTCTCGACGGTGAGCTCCTCCACGTCGGAGGGATTGGAGGCACTGCCGCCGAGCGCCTCGACAAGGCTCCACTTGTGGGACCACACACGATCCCCCCGTCCCGAGCACTCGGCGCCTGGGGTGGGATGGATCACTGCGAGCGCGTCCACGAAGCCGTCGTCATCCCCGGAATTGGGCTTGCCGTCCGGACCATCGTTGTCGAACGCAGCCCAGTCGATAGACGGATTCTCCGCGATGATCTTCTCGACGAGCCTACGCACGAAGTTGCCGATACCTTCGTCTGCACCGAGCACGGAGCGTCCAAGCGCGGAATTCCCTCCGGTGACCTCCGCTTGGGTCAGGTCGTCGACCCTTTCCCACCCGAAGACGTGTCCCTCGAGCGTCACGCGGCCCCCGGAGACCTCGTCGTAGAACGCGGTGACGGTACCGTCGCCGGAGCCGAAGTAGGCGTCCTCGAGGTCCTCGCGATCGAAGGGCTCGTCCGGCGAATCCTCGAACAGCCCCAGCACCACCGGGACGGCGAAGGTTCCGACCACCGGGCCGTCCCTCTGCCCGAGTCCGCGGAGCGGCGTCAGCTCGGGCGACGGGGGCGCGCCCGTCCGGGCGCCGGCACGCGCGATGGCCCGGGCCCGCGCCGCGCGCCCGCGGGAGAACCGGTAGGCGTCCTCGCTCCGCTCCAACTCCCGGTAGTAGGCCGGGGGCGGTCGGGTGCCGTACCGGATTCCGAGCAGCTCGACGTCCTGCCCCACCGCGGGCCGGGGTGCGAGCGCCGCGGCCCAGAGCGCGAGGGAGGCGAGCGTCGGAGCGGGCCACGCGCGGCGACGGCACAGGCGGGGAATCCCGCCGGACTGTAGCGCTGGAGCCATCGACGTCCCGGCGACAGGAGAGGGCGTTGGAGCGCCGCGATGCGGACCGGCGCTCCTACACGCGCGCGAAAGGCGCGGTTCCTGCCCGGGAGGCTCCGAGGGGCTCACCGCGCCCTCCCCGGCCCCGGCGCGCCTGCCGTCCACCGCGGCGCGGACGGCAGGCGCATCCGGCTCACGCGCGTGCGCCGACGTGCTCGCTCGCGGGCCTTCCGGACAGGGAGCTCGGCGCGTTCACGTTGGCCCCGTCGTCGACGCCGACCGAGAGCCGGTCGACCAGCTCTCCGCCCAGCCATCCCGTGAAGAGGGCGAGACCGCCCCCCGCGAAGGAGAGCAGGAGCGGGAGCGTGCCGGGCGCCACTTCGGGGGCGTCCCGCAGGTACCAGCTCAGCGCGAAGAGCGCCACCACGACGACGTTCCCGACGCCGTGCACCGTCCCCACCCGCTTGGCCCGGGTCCGCGCGGGGATCCTCGACCAATCCATCACGCCGAAGACGGCGGCGAGCAGGCCCGTCAGGATGCCGGCCGGGATGAGCCGGTACGCGACCGCCGACCACTCCGTGTCGTCGGTCGCGAGGTGGATCACATCGAAGATGACGGCGCCCATGAGCAGTCCCAGCGGGAGCACGATCAGCATCTGGTGGACGGGATGTCCCAGGATCTTGGCACGGGCCTCCATACGTCGCCTCCTGTGGCGAGGGTGGACCGAGGGGAGGGCGACGCGCGCGTCGCGCTCCCGAACTGCCCATGGAAAGAGCAAGAAGCAGACCCGTCGGGCCTTCTCCGGGTACGCGCACGTCGGACCGATGTCGCCCTCCCACCCCACGGACCATGAGCCCCCACGCCCCCGCGAGCCACGATCCCACCGCCACCGTGCGGCGCCTCTTCTCGGCCTTCCACGCCGGCGACCTCGACGCGCTCCTCGCGACCGTCCACCCGGAATCTCGGTGGACCTACTACGGAGCGAATCCCCGCCTCGCCGCGGCGGAGTTCGGCGGGCACGAGACGGTCCGCAGGTTCTTCGCCAGGATCCTCGAGCGGCTCGAGATGGAGTCCTTCGACGCGGACGACTTCGTCGTGCAGGGGGACACCGTCGTCGTCTTCGGCGGCGAAGCCGGAACCGTCCGCGCCACCGGGGCCTCCTTCCGCAACGTGTGGACGCAGAAGTACGTCGTGCGGGACGGCCTGGTCGTGGAGATGGTGGAGTACAACATCCAGGTCGAGCCGCGCGATCAGGGATAGAACCCGCCCAGCACCGCGCCGTACGCCAGGTGCGCGACCAGGGTGACGAGCGGGGTGGCCCGCCCGTAGTGGAGCGCGAGGAAGCCCGGGGGCTGGACCTGGCGATTGGCGGTCGGCCCGAAGTACTCGCTGACCATCCGCGGATGGAACGCCGGGAGGAGCGGCATCACCACCGTCAGCACGAACGAGGCGTGCAGCAGCCCGCCCGCGGCGCCCAGCCACCACGTGGCCGTGTCCAGCGCCTCGAACCCGGCGACGTAGAGGAACGCGAACAGCCATCCGTTCACGAGATGGATGCCGGTCCCGACGGCCATCGCCCGGTCCCGCGACGGCGTGACGATCGTGCCCAGCAGGAACGGGATGCTCATCCGCGTGAGGCCCAGCCCCTGCGCGCCGGACATCAGCGTCGTGAGGAGAACCGTGCCCACGAATCCCCAGAGGAACGCGCCGCCGAGGCTCACGGTCCCGCGCCCCGCGCGAGGGTCCTCCGTGCCTCCGCCCCGACCTGCTCCCCGGCCCCGTCCCGCTCGAGCGCGACGGCCGCCCGGATGAGCCCGACGTGCGTGAACGCCTGCGGGAAGTTCCCGAGGGCCTCGCCGCTGTCCGGATCGATCTCCTCTCCGTAGAGGCCGAGATCGTTCGCGAAGCCGACCAGCTCCTCGAAGGCGTCCCGGGCCGCCCGCTTCTCGCGGAGCGCGACGAGCGCGAGGACGCGCCAGAAGCAGCAGATCCCGAAGGCACCCTCCGACCCGGGAAGGCCGTCGTCGCCGAGGTAGCGGAAGACGAGCGCGCCTCTCGTGAGCCGTGCCTCGATGGCCCGGACCGTCGACGCGAAGCGCTCCCGGTTCGTCTCGTCCACGAACCCCTGCTCGGCCGCGAGCAGGAGGCTGGCGTCGGGATCCGCGCTCCCGACCGAGGAGACCCAGCTCCGGCCGCGCGGATCCCAGGCCTCCCCTTCCACCGCCCGCCGGATGGCCTCGAGCTCGCCTGCCACCCGGTCGCGCGCGAGCCCCAGGCCCAGCGCGCGGTCGAGCGCGAGCAGCTCCCGGAGCGCGGACCAGCATCGGAGCCTGGAATGCGTGTGCCGCCGGGGCTCTGCGCGGATCTCCCAGATCCCCTGGTCCGGCTCGCGCCACCGGCGCACGACCGTGTCGGCGATCCCCCGCAGGAACCGGCGCGTCGAGCGGTCCGGCGTGCCTCCGCGACGCAGGTGCTCGGCCACGGCCGCCACGACCTCGCCGTACACGTCGAGCTGGAGCTGCTCGCGCGCCCCGTTCCCGACCCGCACCGGGGCGGATCCCCGGAAGCCGGAGAAGTGCTCCAGCTCCCGCTCCTCGGGCGGCGGGTTGCCGTAGACGTCGTAGAGCACCCGCACCTCCGGCCAGGTGAGCCGCGTCGCGTGCAGGATCCAGGAGGCGAACGCCTCCCCCTCCTCGTGGCAGCCGACGTCGTGGAAGGCGCGGATCGTCATGGCCGCGTCCCGGAGCCAGCAGTACCGGTAGTCCCAGTTGCGGGGCCCGCCGATGCGCTCGGGCAGAGACGTCGTGGGCGCCGCGATCACGGCGCCCGAGGGCGCGTAGGTCAGGAGCTTCAGCGTAACCGCGCTCCGCGCGACGAGCTCCCGGTACGGGCCCTCGTACGCCAGGCCGCGCGACCACGCTTCCCACCACTCCGTCGTCTCGCGCAGCCGCCGCTCCGCGACCGCCCCGAGGGACGCGACGTATCCGGGAGCCCCGGCGGCGTACACGAGCGAGCTCCACCGGACGTCTCCCGCCTCGAGGCGCACCCGGGCACGGGCGGAGCCGTCCTGCCAGCGCGCCCCGAGATCGCTCCGGTAGCCCAGGACCTCCGCGCCGAGATCCAGCCAGAGCCCCGCCGCGCCCGCGTCCCGCGCGCGGCGGACGGGCTCCCCGAATCGCGGTCGCGGCGCGAGCTCCGACGAGATCGTGACGCTCCCCTCGACGCATTCCAGGCGCCGGAGGATCTGGTGCTCGGGCCAGGGCTCGGACGATTTCCGGCGCTCGTCGGTGACGGGCATGAAGTCGTGGAGCACGACGGTGCCCCCCTCGGTGCGGAAGCGGGTCTCGAGGACCGCCGTCCGCCCGAGATACGCGCGCTCGACCTCGTACGCCCCCCTCGGCCTGATGCGCCAGCGCCCCGCGGCCGGGTCGAGGATCGACGCGAACAGGGCCGCGCTGTCGAACCGGGGCCAGCAGAGCCAATCGATGGTCCCGTCCCGCGCGACGAGCGCGGCCGAGCGGCAGTCGCCGATCAGGCCGTGGTCACCGATCCGGAGCTGCGGGCGGTCCCCGATCATCGTCCCTCCGGCCCGGACCGCCGCAACATCCGGTCCACCGGGCCCGGCGAACCGGCGCCCCGCGCCGAGGGTCGCCGCGGGGCCGTGCCCCGAACGGGCTACCGGGCCCGCACGCCAGGGCTCAGCGCGCGAGATCCTCCCCGCGGATTCCCAGCGTACCGCCCACGGAGCGCAGCGCGTCGATCACGTTCTGGATGTGCTCGTTCCGCTCGAGGCCGATGAGCTCCACGCCCCGGTCCACCTCCTCCCGGCTCACCCCCGCCGCGAAGGTGCGGTCCTTGAGCTTCTTCACGACGGACTTGGGCTTCAGGTCGTCGATCCCCGAGGGGCGCACGAGGCAGGTGGCGAAGACCAGGCCCGAAAGCTCGTCGCACGCCACGAGCACGCGGTCGAGCTCCGTCTCGGGCTCCACGCCGGTGAAGTCCGAGCGGTGCGCGAGGATCGCGTGCAGGATTTCCTCCGGATATCCGCGCTCGCGCAGGAGCTCCACCGCCTTCAGGGGATGCTCCTCGGGGTGGCGCTCCCAGTCGAGGTCGTGGAGCAGGCCCGCGAGCCCCCAGGTCTCCTCGTCCGCCCCGCGCAGGCGCGCGTAGTGCCGCACGGCCGCCTCGACGGAGTACATGTGCTTGCGGAGCCCTTCGTTCTCGACCCACTCCTCGAGCAGCGCGACGGCGTCGGCCCGGTCCGGCATCGAACTCTCCGTGATGATCGTGACGATGATCGTGATGGGGGCGGCGTGCCCGCTTCAGACGCGCGAAGAGGGGCACAGGTGCGACACGACGCAAGCCTCGCAGCGCGGTCGCCGCGCCTCGCACACCCGCCGCCCGTGCCAGATGAGCAGGTGCGCGAGCATCGTCCAGCGTTCCCTCGGGAAGAGCGCCATGAGATCGCGCTCGACCTTCTCGGGCGCGCTCTCCCTGGTGAACGCGAGTCGCCCGCCGACGCGCTTCACGTGCGTGTCCACGACCACCCCCTCGTCGATGCCGAAGGCGTTGCCGAGGATCACGTTCGCGGTCTTGCGGCCGACGCCGGGAAGCGTCGCGAGCGTCCGGAGCTCGCGCGGGATCTCGCCGCCGTGCTCCGCCATCAGCCCGCGCGCGAACCCGATGACGTTCCGGGCCTTGTTCCGGAAGAAGCCCGTCGAGCGCACGATCTCCTCCACCTCCTCCTGCGGCGCGCTCGCGAGCGCCGCCGCGTCCGGGAAGCGCCGGAAGGGCTCGGGCGTGACCATGTTCACGCGCT
>CAZOYA010000153.1:0-8916 GCA_964583815.1 uncultured Gemmatimonadaceae bacterium
CCTCGAGGGCGAGCACGCCGAACTCGTCGCCGCCGAGGCGCGCGATGATGTCGGAGCGTCGGAAGGTGGCCTTCAGGATGTCGGCCACCTTGAGAAGCGCCCGGTCCCCCACGTGGTGGCCGAGCGAGTCGTTGATCGTCTTGAAACGGTCCAGATCCAGATACACCATCGTCACGCCGCGCCCGGAGCGCCGCGCCAGCTTGAGGTACTGCTCGCCGAGGTCGGAGAAGCCGCGGCGATTGTAGAGGCCCGTGAGATCGTCGATGAGCGAGAGGCTCCGGAGCGCCGAGAAGAGCCGGTGCCGCTCGATCGCGTGCCGGATCGCCCGCACCAGGAGCGGCGGCGTGAGCTCCGACTTCACGAGGTAGTCCTGGGCCCCCGCGGCGACCGCCGTCGTGGCGGTCTCCTCGTCGGCATCGTCCGCGAGCACCACGATCGGCACGTCGGGACTGAACGCGTAGGCCCGATCGAAGGTCACCATGCCCCGGCAGTCCGGAAGGTCGAGCGAGAGGAGGATCGCGTCGAGCCCCCCCTTCGTCAGACGCGCGAGCGCCTGGCTCAGCTCCCCGGCCCACTCCAGGGACACGCTCGTTCCCTCCGCGTCCCCGACGGCGGCCTCCAGCTCCTCCAGGTATCCCCGGTCGGACTCGACCAGCAGTACTTTGATGGGCCGTTGCAACAACGGTGTCTCGCCCCCGGGAACGCGTCACCGAGCCGACGCCTCGGTCGAGGCCATCCGAAGGTAACCTCCGGGGCGCAACGATGTCACGCGGTACGTGCCCCCCGCGGGCGGGCCCGCTCCGGAGCCGGAAAGGCCCCGGCCGGGGCCCCACCGACGCGTCGACGCGTCAGGCGGGCCCGGCGAGGATCCGCGCGAAGAACCCCGGCACGCGGGGGTCGTCCGACTGGGCGAGCCAGAAGAACGCGCTCCTGCGCGTGTCCGCGTCGGGCGCCGTCTCGGCGAGGTCCATGAGGATGGGCACGCCTTCCTCGGGGGGACGCTGCGCGAGCGCGAACACGGCCGCTTCGCGCACGCCGTGGGTCTCGGTCGGGTCCCGGGCGGCCTCGTCGAGCCCGCCCACGGTGCTCGCCGCCGCGTCGCGCCCCACGTGGAAGAGCGCGGTCTTCCGGACCTCCTCCGGCCGCGCGCGGTCCCGCGCGATCTCGAGGAGCTCGGGCCAGACCTCGACCGAGTCCGTCACGGCCGCGAGCGCCACGGCCGATTCCGCGGCCCGCCCGGACTCCGTGCGCGCGACCCGGAGCAGCGCCGCGACCGCCTTCCCGGCGGAGAGACGGCCGAGCTCCAGGTCGGCCGGCGTCGTCCGCTCGTCCCGCGC
Source organism: uncultured Gemmatimonadaceae bacterium (assembly GCA_964583815.1). GTDB lineage: Bacteria > Gemmatimonadota > Gemmatimonadetes > Longimicrobiales > Gaopeijiaceae > JAWLHJ01. The sequence goes on from CAZOYA010000153.1 coordinate 1,338, forward strand.
CAGCAGGCGGGTCCTGCGGACGCGCCCGTCGCGGAGCTCCACCTCCACACGCGCCGCGCCACCCGCGCACCCCTCGCCGTACCGGGCGCGCGTCGACACGTCCTCCGGGTCGTCCACGAACTGCAGCCCCCGCCGGCACACGAGCACGTCCGGCCGGAGCGGCAGGGTGAAGCCGACCACGCCGTCGCGCGTCTCCGCGAGTGCCCGCTCGAGCGTCTGGGCCCGCGCGTCGCCCGTCATGGACCCGAGGAGGAGCAGGCCGGCCGTCGCCATCCACGGTCCCGCCCCCACCCCGCGCCCCGGCCGGCGGCTCATGGCCCGCGCAGGAGCTCGACGAGGAAGTCGGCCACGCGGGGATCGTCGGTCTGGCCCAGCCAGAAGATCGCGTTCTCCCGGAGCTCCGGATCCTCCGCGTTCCGGGCGATGTGCATGAGGAGGTCGACGTCCTCGGCGTTCCCCCGCTGCCCCGCCACGAACACCACCTGGTCCCGGAGCTCCGGGTCGTCGGTGGCGTCGAAGAGGGCCTGCAGGTCCGACGCGGGCACGCCGCCCGTCTGCGAGGCCCAGAAGAGCGCGTTCTTGCGCATCTCCATGGACTCGGCGGGATCGCGCACGCGCTCGAGCAGCCAGGCGCGCGCCCGGGGTCCGCCGCCCTGCGCGATCGCGAACAGGGTGTTCTCCCGCATCTCCGGGCTCTCCATGCCCGGATAGAGCTCGATCAGCGCGTCGATGGCGTCCTGGCCGCCCGACTGCCCCAGCCAGAAGATCGCGTCGGCGCGCAGGCCCTCGGGAGCGTCCGGCCGGCGCGCGTACGCGCGGAGCACCTCGAGCGCCCGCGGCTCGTCGCCCCACTGCGAGAGGCCGAAGATGGCCTGCTCCTGGAGCTCGCGGTCCTCGCTCTCGAGAAGGATCGACTCGAGCGCGTCGAGCGCCTCGGGACGCCGCACCTGGTGGAGCCAGAACACGGCCTGCGCGCGCACCTCGGGATCGGGATCCGGGTTCCGGTGCGCCAGGTCGAGCAGGATGTCCACCGATTCGTCCGTGAGCTTCTGGGCGACGAGGAAGACGGCCTGCGCGCGGAGCTCCGCGCTGCATTCGTCCCGCTGCCGGAGCACCTCGCGGAGGATCGGCAGCGCCTGCTCGGCGTTCATCGACATGAGGGCCGACAGCGCGGCGAGTCGGGTCTCGTGCCCCGGACCGCACGGCACCTGCGCCTGGCGGGCCACCTCGGCGGCCGCGCGCGCGTCGCCCCGACGGGCCAGCGCGCCCTCGATCCGCACGCGGAGAGCCTCCGCGTCCGCCCGCGTGGCGGCGTTGGGGTGCGCCCGGCCCTGCTGCTCGAGGAGCTCGACGGCCCGCCTGAGATCGTCGCGCTCGCCGCGCCGGGCGAGGGCGAAGGCTTCCCAGTAGTAGGCGTCCGCCGCGTACTCCGAGTCCGGATGATCGCTCCGCACCTCCGCGAACGCCTCGGCGGCCGGCCCGAAGCGCCCGGCGGCCAGGAGCTCGCGCGCCGCGCGGTAGTCGTCCGCGGCCGCCGGATCGGCCGGGGTCGCCTGGGCCGCGACGGGCCCGCCCCCGCCCGCCAGCGCCAGCATGGCCAGCGCCCCGATGATCGTCCCGGGACCCGCCCGGCGCACCCGCTCAAGCCCGCTCATGTCCCCTTCCTCCCTGGTCGTTCCCCGTCGTCACCTTCGTGATCGGTCCGTTCGTGCCGTGGCCGGATCCGCCCGTCCTCCGCCGCCTCATCGCGCCCCGCGCTGCCCGGGCGCCTGCGCCCGCACGCGCGCCAGGAGCGAGCCCTCGTCGAGGCTCCTCGCGGTGAGCCGGAGCTCCTCGCGGGCGCGGTCCGCGTCCCGCGCGCCGCCGGCGTCCACCCGCACGATCTGCGCGAGCACGAGCTCGAGATCGGCGAGCAGGAGCTGGATCTCGTCCCGCGTGCCGGCCCGCGCGTCGAGGAGGAGGCGCGTCCGGGTGAGGAGCTGACGCGCCCAGGGCGTGAGGCTGGCGTCGACCCGGCCGGCCCGCGCGTCCGCCCGCACGGACGCGAGCAGCGGCTCCGCGCGTTCGAAGTGCAGGCGCGAAGCGAGCTGGAGCGGCGCGGGTGTGTCCGCCGCGGCCCCCCCCGCAGGTGCGGACGGCGCGGCCGCGACCGGGGCATCCCCGGATGCCGTCGCCCCGGCGGGCCCGGACGTCGCGCTCCAGCGCCCGATCCCGATCCCGACCGCGAGCACGGCCGCCGCGGCGGCCGCCCAGGCGGGCCACCGACGGGCCCGCCGGCGGGTCCGGAGCTCGACGACCTGTGCGGCTTCTCCGGTCCCGTCCCGGATCGCCTGCTCGACCGCCGCCCACATCCGCTCCCGCGGCGTCGCGCCCGGAGGGTGGACCTCCCGGCGCATCCGCTCCACCCAGGCGCGGGGGAGCTCCGGTTCCTGGTCGTGATCGGGGTCGCGATCCCGCGTGCTCATGCGTATTCCCTCATCTCGTCGCCCAGCAGCTCCCGGAGGCGCGCGCGCGCCCGGAACAGGCGCGCCTTCGACGTGCCGACCGCCACCCCGAGCGTCTGGGCGATCTCGGCGTGGCCGTATCCCTCCAGGTCGTGCATCAGGAAGACCACCCGGTAGATGTCGGGCAGGCCGTCCACGGCCTCCTCGAGCCGCTCGCGCACGCCGGGGTCGAGCGCGGGCCCGCCCGGGGCGGGCACGACCTCCTCGACCACGTCCAGGGCGCGCTCGCGGCTCCGGTGCCGGTCGGCGCGGCGGAGCTCGTTGAGCGCCACCGACACGGCGAGGCGGTGCAGCCAGGTCGAGAAGGCGGACTCGCCCCGGAACTGGTCGAGCTTCCGGTAGGCCCGGACGAACGCCTCCTGGGTGAAGTCCATAGCGAGCTGCTCCTCCCCCGCCATGCGGTACATGAGGCGGTAGATCCGATCCACGTGGCGCTCGTAGAGCCTCCGGAAGGCACCCTCGTCCCCCCGCCGCGCCCGCTCCACCCACTCAACGTCGCTCACCGAATGGCGCACCCGTGTGGTCGGCCCGTTCCCGTTCGTATCCGTCGGACACGAGGTTCGCGCGGAGGGTTGCGCGATGGAGACCCGCGGCGGACCGCGCCCGGGAAGGGGCGACGCCCGCGCCGGTGCGGGCGCCCGGGAAGGCGGCCGGAGGTCCGGCTCAGACGGTGGGATCCAGCGGGAGCACGAGCCGCGCCCGCGCGCCCCCCAGCACGCCGCGCGATTCGAGCTGGAGCGTGCCCCCGTGCGCTTCGACGATCTGCCGGGACAGCACGAGCCCGATCCCCGAGCCGCCGGGCTTGGTCGTGTAGAACGGGACGAAGAGGTTGCCCGTGTCGGCGATCCCCGGCCCCTCGTCCTCGACGAGCACGTGCAGCCGTCCGTTGCGGCTCAGCCAGCGCATCGTGACCCGCCCGCCCTCGTCCCGGTCGAGCGTCGCGTCGACGGCGTTGCGCACGACGTTGATGAGCGCCTGCTCGAGCTGGTCGGGATCGGCACGGATCGTGAGCGGGGGGCCCGGCACCACGTCCACCCGGAGCCGGGTCTCCAGGTGCGCCACGCCCCGCACCAGCGCCGCGACCTCCACCGGCGCGAGCTCCGGCTTCGGCAGCCGAGCGAGGCGCGCGTAGGAGGCCATGAAGCGGCCGAGCGACTCGGCCCGCGCCGAGATGATGCCGAGCCCGTGCTCCACGTCCTCGGCGAGATCCGCCGGAAGGTCGCTGCGCCCCAACATGCTCCGGAGGCTGCCGGAGATCGACTTGATCGGCGTGAGGGAGTTGTTGATCTCGTGCGAGAGCACCCGGATGATCCGCTTCCACGCCTGCCGCTCCTCCTCCCGCAGGGCGCGGCTGAGATCGGAGAGCGCGACGAGCTGGAGCCGCGACCCCTCCTGCCGCACCACGCTCCTCCGCAGCTCCCAGCGCCCGCTCCCGCCCGGGAAGGCGACCTCGAGCGTGCGCGGCGCGATCCCGCTCATCGTGTCCGCCAGGCGCAGGTCCGTCGCGGACTTGCCGATGAGCCGCTCCGCGGGCTGCCCCAGGAGCCGCTCCCCGGCGCGGTTCACGATCCGGAGGGTCCCCTCGGGGTCGAACGCGAACACCGCGACGTCGATCTCCTCGAGCACCTTGCGCAGCGTCTCCGTGGCCTCGACCGCCCCGAGTCGCTGGTGGCGCAGCGTATCCTCCAGCGCGTTCATCTCGAGGAAGACGAGCGAGAGCGGATCGTGCGCGTCCAGGACCCGCGCGCGGATCGAGTAGTCGCCCTCCCGGAGCGCCGCCAGCATGTTCGCGAGCGTCCCGAGCGGACGGACGACCTGGCTGCGGAGCGCCATGGTGAGCGCGCCCCACGTGGCGAGGAGGAAGATCGTCAGCGCCCACTGCGTCCGGTCGCTCCAGGGGCCCGTCCAGAGGAGCCCGAGCGCGAGCGCCACGCCCGGGAGCCCCGCGAGGAGCGCCACGAGGACGACCCGGGTGTCGTGTCCCAGGCTCCGCCAGCGGACGTCCATCAGGGAATCAGCCCGCTTCGATGTCGTGGCGCTGGAGCCTCCGGTACATCGCGCTGCGGCTGAGGCCGAGCGCCTCGGCCGCGCGGCTCACGTTCCCCTGGTGGCGCTCCAGCGCCTTCTCGATGAGCAGCCGCTCGGCCTCGTCGAGCGTGAGCTCGTCCATCGGCGCCGATCCGTCCTCGCGCTGCCGGAGCCCGAGATCCGACGCCTCGATGCGGGACCCGCGCGCCATGAGCACGGACCGCTCCACCGAGTGCTGGAGCTCCCGCACGTTCCCCGGCCACGTGTGGGCCATGAGCGCGTCCCGGGCGGACTGGGTGAAGTCCTCGATGGAGCGACCGTACCGCGCGGCCTGCTTCGCGAGGAAGTGGCGCGCCAGGGGCAGGATGTCCTCGCGCCGGTCGCGGAGCGGCGGGAGGCGGATCTCCACCGTGTTGAGCCGGTAGAGCAGGTCCTCGCGGAACTCCCCGCGCGCCACGGCCTCCGCGAGGTTGGCGTTCGTCGCGGACAGCACGCGCACGTCGACCTTGCGGATCTTCGACGAGCCGACCCGCTGGATCTCGCCCGTCTCGAGCACGCGCAGGAGCTTCGCCTGCTGCTGGGGCCGCACGTTGGCGATCTCGTCCAGGAAGAGCGTGCCGCCGTCCGCGAGCTCGAAGCACCCGACCCGGTCCCCCTTGGCGTCGGTGAAGGCGCCGCGGACGTGCCCGAACAGCTCGCTCTCGAACACGCCCTCGCTGAAGCCCCCCGCGTTCACCGCCACGAGCGGCTTCTTCGCACGGTGCGAGACGGCGTGCAGCCAGCGGGCGACGACCTCCTTGCCCGTGCCGTGCTCCCCGACGATCAGCACGTTGGCGTCGGAGGGCCCGACGCGGTCGATGATCTCGAGCACCGGCCGCATCGCCTTCGACGTCGCGATGAGCTCGGGAACGCCCTCCCCCTTCAGCCGGACGTTCTCGCCCTCGAGGAGCTGGCTCCGCCGCAGCGCGCGTCCGAGCTCCACGTGCGTGCGGATCGTGGCGAGGAGCCGCTCGTTGTCCCACGGCTTCTCGACGTAGTCGCGGGCCCCGCGCCGCATGGCCTCGACGGCGCCTTCCACGCTCCCCCAGGCGGTCATGACCACCACCGGCACGGTCGGATCGAGGTCACGCAGGCGGGAGAGGAGGTCGAGCCCCTCGCGGCCGGACGTCGTGTCGCGCGTGTAGTTGAGGTCGATGAGCACGAGGTCGAAGTCCTCGTGCTCGACCATCTCGATCACGGCGCCCGGAGAGGTCGCGGTGGCGGCCTCGAACCCCTCGGCCTTCAGGAGGATGCGGAGCGCCTCGAGGACGTCCGCCTGATCGTCGGCGACGAGGATCCGGGGCGTGCGGGTCACGACTGGTCCACGATCCACCCGTCCCGGAGCTCGATGATCCGGTCGCCGTAACGGGCGTACTCCTCGTTGTGCGTCACCTGGATGATCGTCGTGCCCTCCCGGTTCAGGTCCTTCAGGAGGTCCATGATCATCCGTCCCTGACTGGAGTGGAGGCTTCCCGTCGGCTCGTCCGCCAGGATCATCGCCGGCTCCGCGATGATCGCGCGCGCCACGGCGACGAGCTGCTGCTGGCCGCCGGAGAGCTGGCTCGGGAAGAGATCCTTCTTCCCGACGATCTGGAAGCGGTCGAGCGTGTCCGCGACGATGGCCTCCCGGTCGCGTCGCTTCACGTTCCGGTACGAGAGCGGGATCTCCAGGTTCTCGTAGACCGTGAGGTCGTCCAGGAGATGGTACTGCTGGAAGACGAAGCCGATGTAGCGCTTGTTCAGCTCGATGCGCTGGCGGGGCTTCATCGCGTGGACCGGCTCGCCGAAGAGGTGGTACTCCCCCCGCCAGTCCCCGTCGAGCATGCCCAGGATGGACAGGAGCGTCGACTTCCCGGCTCCGGAAGGTCCCATGATCGTGACGAACTCGCCCTTCTCCACGTCCGTCGCGATGCGACGCAGCACGAAGGTCTCACCCGCCCCCGTGCGATAGGACTTCTCGACGTTCCTCAGCCTGATCACGGACTGGCCTCCCCTCACCGTTCACGATGGTCCCGTCGCCGCGCCGTCCTCGGATCGAGGCGGCCCGCGACGTCGCGCTCCTCGCGCGCCCCGACGCGAAACTACGCACTCGGGCGGCGGATGGTAGGAGGGCCCGTCCTGGCGCGCGCGCCGGGGCGCGCGTGATCGGCCTCACGGCCGGGGCGGCCGGCGCGGCCACCTCCCCTCGTCCCGTCCTCCTCCGCGCCGGCTCGCTCCCCGCCGCTTCCTTCCCTCAGGCTCCGGTCGGCTCGGCCGGACGGTGCATGTCGAAACCGGCCTGCTCGAGCTCCTGCGCGCGCCGCGCGTCGTCCTCGCTGACGATCTGGCCGTCGAAGAGGTGGATGGCGCGGTCGGCCACGTGGGCGTAGCGCGGATCGTGCGTCACCATGCAGATCGTCGCCCCGTCCGCGTGCAGCTCGCCCAGCAGCTCCATCACCGCGTTGCCGTTCTTCGAGTCCAGGTTCCCCGTCGGCTCGTCCGCCAGCAGGATCAGCGGCTTGCCCACGATCGCACGCGCCACCGCCACCCGCTGCTGCTGACCGCCCGACAGCTGGCTCGGATAGTGGCTCATCCGGTGCGCCATCCCCACCCGCTCCAGCGCCGCCTGCACCCGCTCCTTCCGCTCCGAGCCCGGCATCCCGCGGTACGTCAGCGGCAGCTCCACGTTCTCGTAGACCGTCAGGTCCCCGATCAGGTTGAACGCCTGGAAGATGAACCCGATCGCCTGGTTCCGGATCTTCGCCCGCTGAGAAGCCGTCAGGTTCTCCACCGGCGTGTCGTCCAGCAGGTACTTGCCCCCCGTCGGGCTGTCCAGAAGCCCCAGGATCGACAGCAGCGTCGTCTTGCCGCACCCCGACGGACCCGCGATCGACACGAACTCACCCGTCTCGATCGACAGGTTGATGTTCGACAGCGCGTGCGTCTCCACCTCCTCCGTGTAGAAGACCTTGCTCAGGCCCTCCAGCTCGATCAACCCATGACCATCGGCCATCGTCTCCCCTCCTCGC
>CAZOYA010000154.1:0-8887 GCA_964583815.1 uncultured Gemmatimonadaceae bacterium
TCCTGGCGCATCTCGTCGAGATAGCGGCGGATCGCGTCGTAGCCGTCGTCGTCCTCCTCGACCTTGGCGACGAGGAAGATCTCCGCGCGGGGCACGTCGACGTCGCGAAGGGCGTCGCCGATGCCGGACTGGCTCCCGTAGTCCACGGCGGTATCGATCATGCGATAGCCCTGCTCGACCGCGTAGCAAACCGTGGCCGCGGTCTCGTGCGTGAGCTCCCACGTGCCGAGCCCGAGCGCCGGCATGGAGGCCCCGGTGCGGAGCGGGATCGTCGCACGTCTGTCCATTCCTGGCCCTCTTCGGCTGGCGGGAGCGGCGGCGAGGATCGCGGCCGCGCGCGGGGGCTACCTTTCATCGAGTACCGGTCATCAAGTACCGGGCCAGGGCGACGCCGCTCCGGCACGGCTCCGGGACAACCCGACGCGTCCATGATCGAGGCACCCTACCGACTCCCCCTCTTTCCGCTTCCGGTCGTGCTCCTGCCGGGCACGGCGATGCCGCTGCACATCTTCGAGCAGCGCTACCGGGACCTCGTGCGGGACCGCCTGGCGGCCGACGGGCGCTTCGGCCTGATCCACCACGACTGGGACCGGCAGGGCCCGTTCCTCTCCGAGGAGGGCCGCATCGGGTGCGTCGCGGAGATCCGGGAGCATCAGGCGCTCCCGGATGGACGGTCTCTGATCGCCGTGGCGGGGCGGGAGCGGTTCCGCATCGTGGACGGCATCGAGTCGGACACGCGCTACTTCGAGGCGCTCGTCACGACCTACGAGGACCTGCGGCCGGAGGACCCCGTCGCGCTGGTCGACCGGCGCGAGCGCTCCCTCGCGCTCTTTCGGCAGGTGGTCGCCTCGCTCGCGCCCCGGCCGGAGCGGATTCCGCACTTCGAGCCCGACGGGGAGGTGTCGTTCCTCCTCGCGCAGACCGTGGCGGTGGACCCGATGTGGCACCAGGAGCTGCTCGAGCTTCGGGACGAGGAAGCCCGCCTCGACCGCCTGGACGCGCTCTTCCGCGCGGCGCTCGAGGGGACCTGACCGGTCGGACTCGTTCGCGCCGGGGAGCACGGGCGCCCGGAGAACGGGCGGGGCGCGGACCGCGCGGCCGGGCCCGCTCCCTCACCCCTCCGCGAACGTGTCGCAGCGCCCCACGTCGCCCGACTCGAGCCCGATCCGGAGCCAGCGCTGCCGCTGCTCCGAGGTCCCGTGCGTGAACGCGTCGGGGGTCACCTCGCGGCCCGCGCGCCGCATGAGCCGGTCGTCTCCGATGGCGGCCGCCGCCGCGAGCCCCTCCTGCACGTCACCCGGCTCGAGCACCTGCTGGCGGCGGTTCGCGTGGTGCGCCCAGACCCCGGCGTAGCAGTCGGCCTGGAGCTCGACGAGCACCTGGACCCGGTTCGCCTCGGCCTCGGGCGCGCCCTGCTGGAGGTCACGGGCCCGGCCGAGCGTGCCCGTCAGGTTCTGCACGTGATGCCCCACCTCGTGTCCGATCACGTACGCCTGCGCGAAGTCGCCCGGCCCGCCCATCGACGCGAGCTCCTCGAAGAAGCTGGTGTCGAGGTAGAGGCGCTGGTCCGGAGGGCAGTAGAAGGGGCCCGTCGCCGCGCTCCCGAGCCCGCATGCCGAGCGGACCGACTGGGTGAACAGCACCATGGTCGGGGCCTGGTACGTCCCGCCCGCGGCCCGGAAGAGCTCCGTCCAGACGTCCTCCGTCATCCCGAGCACGGACGACAGGAACCGGCCCGTCTCGTCCGTCGGCGGAGCGGCGGCCTCCTCGGTCGCGGGCGCCGTCCCGGGGCTGCCGAAGAGCTGCAGCAACTGGCCCGGGTCGCCCCCGAGCAGGAGCACGACGAGCACCACGACGAGGCCCGCACCGCCGAGACCCGCCCCTCCCGCAAGCCGACGCCCGCGGCGGTCCTGCACGTTCCGGCTCTGTCGGGTGTGTCGCCAGCGCATCGCGTCCTCCGGGGCTGCGAGGGGCAGGGATCCGTGGCGCGTCCTGTGCACGGAGCGGGCCACGCGGCCTCGACGGCATGGATCTGGCACCCGGTGGAGGGCCCGGCCGGGTAAGCCGCTCCACCGGCGTCGAGCGCCCGGGCGCCGTCGGCCGGCCGCGCCCCAACGTCCGACGGGCGGCCCGCGAAAGGATCCCGCGATGCCCGAGTCCCGCGCCACGTCTCCCTGCCCGGGCACCTTCCGGATCGGCACCTCGGGGTGGCAGTACGACCACTGGCGCGGGGGCTTCTATCCCGACGACCTCCCGAAGCGCGCCTGGTTCGAGCGCTACGCCGAGGCGTTCGACACCGTCGAGATCAACAACACCTTCTACCGGCTCCCCTCCGCCGGGATCTTCGAGGCGTGGCGGGAGCAGGCGCCGGACGGCTTCCTGTACGCGGTGAAGTTCAGCCGCTACGGGACGCACCGGAAGCGGCTGAAGGAGCCCGAGAACTCGGTGGACAACTTCGTGGAGCGCGCGCGGCTCCTCGAGGGCACTCTCGGGCCCGTGCTCGTCCAGCTCCCGCCGCGCTGGAAGGCGGATCCCGGGCGCCTGCGCGCATTTCTCGACCGGACCCCCGGCGACCTCCGCTGGACCGTCGAGGTCCGCGACGAGCGCTGGCTGATCGAGCCGGTCTTCGACGTGCTCCGGGCGGCCGGCGCGGCGCTCTGCCTGCACGACCGGATCCGGGATCACCCGTGGCTCACGACCACGGACTGGACGTACATCCGCTACCACGGGGTCGACTACGGCGGATCCTACACGCAGCAGCGCCTGTCCGCCGACGCGGACCGGATCGCGGGAATCCTCGAGGGCGGCCGTGACGTGTACGTGTACTTCAACAACGACCTGGGCGGGCACGCGATCGAGGATGCGCGCAGGCTGCGGCGCTTCGTGCGGTCGCGATGCGGCGCGGGATGAGCGGACCGGGCCCGGCGCCCGGCCCGCCCGCGCTCCCTCAGCCCGGCACGCGGAGCGTCACGAGCCGCTCGGTGCCACCCGGGGCGGCCACGACCATCGCGGTGACCTCGCCCGGCTCGGCGCGACCCAGCAGGTCCACCGCCTCGTCGGTGGACTCGACCGGCTCGCCCTCCACCTCGACGATCACCGAGCCCGGCACGATCCCCCTGCGGTGCGCGGGGCTGAGCGGCACCACGTCGACGACGAGCGCGCCGTCCAGCGACGCGGGGTAGCCGAGCTCCGTGCGCGCGCCTGACGTCAGCTCGCCGAGCGCGAGGCCGAGTCGTCCCGCGGGCTCGGTCGACGGTGGCTCCGCGTCGGGCACCTGCTCGGGCAGGTCGGTCTCGCCGAGCGTCACCGCGACGGTCATCCGCTCGCCGTCACGCACGATCCCGAGCTCGATCCGGTCGCCCGGGCTGCGCTCCGCGACCGCGCGCTGGAGCGCCGCGCTCCGCTCGATCGGCTGCCCGTCCAGGGACACGATCACGTCGCCCTGCCGCAGGCCCGCCTCTGCGGCGGGCCCGCCCTCGGCCGCGTCCTGCACGAGCACCCCGCTCACCTCGGGGAGGGAGAAGTACTCCGCGTCCTCCGGGGTCACGGTGGTGACGTTCACGCCGAGCTGCGCCCGTCGCACCTCGCCGAACTCGAGGAGGTCGTCCACGACGGCCGACACGAGGTCCGCGGGGACGGCGAAGCCGTATCCGAGGTAGTAGCCCGTCGGGCTCGCGATCGCCGTGTTGATGCCGACGACCCGTCCGCGCATGTCGACGAGCGGTCCCCCGGAGTTGCCGGGGTTGATCACCGCGTCCGTCTGGATGAAGTCCTCTATCGCGTATCCGGCGAACTCCTGGAGCTGCGGGTCCTCGAGGAGGCCCTGGCTGAGGAGCTGGAGCGGCCGTCCGAGCGCGCTCACGATGCCGGCCGTGACGGTCTGCTCGAGCTGCCCGCCCCCGACGCCCGGGCTGCCGATCGCCAGGACCCAGTCGCCGACGGCCAGGTCCTCCCGGGGCGCGAACGGCAGCGTGGGAAGCCCCTCCGCATCGATGTCGAGTAGGGCGACGTCCGTGGTCCGGTCGAGGCCGACGAGCTCCGCCGGGAAGGAGCGCCGGTCGTCGAGCCAGACCGTGACGTCGCCGCCCTGCACGACGTGCGCGTTCGTGACGATGTGCCCGTCGGGCGAGACGATGAAGCCGCTGCCGCCCGCGAGGCTCGGCATGCCCCCACCCTCCCCGTCCGGCAGGGGGCCGAAGAAGTCCTCGAAGAAGGGCGGGATGTCCTCGGGCACCTGGGCCGTGGCGGCGGGGGCGCTCATGCTCTCGATACGCACCACCGCCGCTCTCGCCACCGCGGCCACCTGCTGGAAGCGGCCGAACACCTCCTGCTCCTCCTGCTGGAGCTCCGGGAGCGGGAGACCGCCCACCTGGGCGGTGCGCCCGTATCCCTCCTCCGGATCCGTGCATGCGCGCGGCGCGAGCAGCGCCACCCCCAGCGCGAGGCCCACCACCACGGCACCGCCGCGGGGACGCGCCGGACGCGGCCCGCCCCCGTGGGTGCCGTCCGCGGGCCACCCGTCTCTATCGTCACGGTCGCTCATCTCGATCCCTCCACGTCCTGGGCACGGCGATGGCCACGTCGCTGGTGCCGTCCCGTGCGCGTCAGCGGTGCTCGAGCAGCTCGTCGAGCCTCGGCCGGATCTCCTCGAGGGTCGGCGCGCGGGGCTCCTGCGGGCCCGGCGGGCGCGAGCCGTTGCGGGCGCCACGCAGGTCGCGCGCGTCCATGTCCCCGCTCGCTCCCTCCATCCACGGATCGCGCTTGCGCGCGAGACGGCGGAACGTGTTGCGCAACGTGTAGCGGGTCGGGCTCATCCTCGACGCACCGAGCTCGCGCCAGTCGATCGGCATCGCCACCGGCGCCCCCGGCCGCGCGCGCAGCGCGTAGGGCGCGACGGAGGTCTGCGCGTAGTCGTTGCGCAGGTAATCGATGAAGACCCTTCCCGCCCGCTTGTTCTTCCGGATCTCCGTCGTGAGGCGGCCCGGGTGACGCCACGCCAGCAGCTCGGCCACGTCGCGCGCGAACCGCTTCGCCTCGGCGAAGTCCGCCGAGGGGGTGATCGAGGCGTGCACGTGGAGGCCGCGCGAGCCCGACGTCATGACGCGGCACCCGAGCCCCACGAGCTCGAGCACCTCCCGCACCCGCCGGGCGGCCCACCGGACCTCGGTGAACGTCTCCTTCCCGTAGTCCGGAGGATCGAAGTCGAAGACGAGCAGGTCCGGGCGGCGGACGTCGTCCACGCGGCTCAGCCACACGTGCGGCGTGAGGCACGCCTGGCTGGCCAGGTAGACGAGGGTGGCGCGGTCGTCGATCACGACCTGCTGGTTCACGCCTCCCTCCTTCTCGACCCGCTCCGTCCGGATCCACTCCGGGAAGTAGTCGGGCGCCTGCTTCTGGTAGAAGCTCTTCCCGTCGATCCCCTCGGGCCATCGATGCATCGAGACGAGCCGGCCGCGCACGTACGGGAGCATGAAGTCGGCGACCCGCTCGTAGTAGTCGGCGACGTCGCGCTTGGTGATCCCCTCGTCCGGGTAGAAGACCTTGTCGGGGTGCGAGAGCCGGATCCTGCGCCCCTCGACGACGCGGACCTCCTCGAGCTCCGGCGGATCGTGGCGCGGAGGCGGACGCGTCACCTCGCCCGGCATCCGGTCGCTGCCCCTCGGAGCGGTGCGGGTGCGGCGGCGCCGCCCGGTCGTCCGTTCCACCATCAGATTCCTCGCTCGGCCACGAGACGCACCAGGTCGAAAGCGCTGAGGACGCCCGTCAGATCCTCGCCGTCCACCACGAGCAGACGGTGGATCTCGTGCCGGACCATCTTCCGCGCCGCGTCCGCGACGGAGGCGGCCGACGGGACCGTCACCACCTCCGGCGACATGATCTCCTCGACCGTGTGCTGCTCGAGCTGGTCCCACTCGGGCGTGTCCGTCCCGGCGATGCGGCTCCACACGTCGGCCTCGGAATTCTCCCAGCGCTGGAAGAAGTAGTCGGAGACCACGTCGGAGTGCTCCGGTTCCTCCTCCTCCGGGATCTGGTCCTCCATCTCCCCGAACTCGGGCAGCATGTCCGGCCGTTCCGGCGGCACGCCCGGGCTGGTCGCCACGAACTCCAGCACGTCCGTTCCCGAGAGCACGCCCACGAGCCGGCGCCCCTGGAGCACCGGCGCGCCACCGATCCCGGCGCCGCGCAGCACCTCCACCGCCTCGCGCAGGCTCATGTCGACGTCGAGGGTGATCGCGTCCCGCTGCATCAGGTCTGCGACCTTCAGGGTGTCGGTGCTCATGGCGATCGGGGGCTCGGGGGGCTCGCGTGCGAGGCCTCCGCCGCCCGGCACCGGGGTGCGAGGACGCGGGCCGCGCTCGACGCGGTCGAGCGACGCAAGGCGCATGCCCGGAGCGGCGTCCGGAGGCCGGCCCGTGCGCCGCGGCCGCCCGGTGCCGAACTTGCATGCCCGAGGATCGACCGCGACCGCGGCCGGCCGTCACCCCGGCAGCTCTCCGAAGGAGCCGATGGATCAACCCGACCTGGATCGCGGCTTCCGCGCCGCCGGCTTCGAACGGGGGCCGTGGAGCCCGCCGCCCCCTGCGGCGCGGCGCCCACCGTCGAGCGTCGTCGTCAAGACGATCCTCTTCCTGAACGTCGCCGTCTTCCTCCTCTGGTGGATGCCGGGTCTCACCGGTCCGGCGTTCATGGTCGAGAACTTCCTCGTGAGCTGGCCGCACGTGGCCGAAGGGCGCGTCTGGGTGCTGCTCACGTCGGTCTTCTCGCACAACCTCACGATCCACCTGCTCGTCAACATGATCGTGCTGACGAGCTTCGGCGCGCCGCTCGAGCACCTCCTGGGCCCCCGGCGCTTCCTCGTGCTCTACCTGGTCGCGGGCGTGATGGCCTCGCTCGCGCACGTGGCCACGTCCCGGTTCCTGATCGGCGAGCCCGAGACCCCGGCGCTCGGCGCGTCGGGCGCGCTCGCGGCGATCCTCATGCTCTTCGCCTTCTCGTTCCCGAAGGCCCGCGTGCTCCTCTTCTTCATCATCCCGCTCCCCGCGATCGCGGCGGCGCTGGCCTTCGTGGCTCTCGACGTCTGGGGCCTCGTCGCGCAGATCGGAGGAGACAGCCGGTTGCCCATCGGGCACGGCGCGCACCTCGGCGGGGCGCTCACGGGATTCGTGTACTGGACGCTCCATCGCGGGGCCCTGCGGGAGCGACGCCGCCGACTCGAGGCCGGGCTCGGGCCCGCCTGAGCGGCAGGTCTCTTCGCGAACACCATCCGGAGGACAGGTATGGGACGAGCCCGCCCCTACGACGACATCGACGACCTTCCCGACGAGGAGGTCCGGCAATACTCCCGCGGCGGCCGGGCGGCGTTCAAGCGCGCCTGGAACCGCGCCGCGGAGAAGGGCAAGGACCGGCGGACCGCGCTCCAGGAAGCCCACATCGCGGCGACGCAACAGGAGGGGAACGGAACCCGCTGAGGGGGGCGGGTCAGCCGATCCCCGCGAACAGGTCCTCTTCGATCCCGCGCGAGCCCGGACGGCCGATGCGGGCCCGTCCCAGGTTCGCCGCGAGCCAGAACGGCTGCACGCCCCAGAGCTCCCGGTGCCGCTCGTCCGGGATGCGGTCGAGGTCTCCGTAGAGCGCGACCTGCGTGCGGTGACACGAGATCGCGCGGCGGACCCGCTCGGCGTGCGTACGGGCGTCGACCCGGGTGGTCACGCCCCACTCGGGCCAGAGCACGATGTCGCGCCCCTTCGCCTCGAGCCGCTCGGCGAGGTGCGGGAAGGCTGCGCCGAGCGCATCCCGGCGCGCGCGGTCCATCACGGCGTAGAAGAGCCGCTCGATGCGGTGCGGCATCGGCGCGCCGGCGGCTTCGACCACCGCCGCGTTCGTGAGCCGGCAGATCGCGACGTGGTCCGGGTGTCCGTAGACGCCGAACGGGTCGAAGGTCACGACCACCTGCGGCCGGATCCGACGGATGTGGTCGGCGATCTTCGCGACCGCCTCCCGCGGCTCCAGCCGGTCGAGCGCGCCGTCCCGGTATCCCAGGAGATGAACCTCGCGGATGCCGAGGACGTCGGCCGCGTCCCGGAGCTCCTTCTCCCGCACGCGGCCCACCTCGTCGTCGTCGGGTCGGTCCTCTCCGTGGAACCAGCGTCCGCTCTGGCCCGAGGTCGCGGTCACGAGGTGGACCGACACCCCGCCGGAGGCGTAGCGCGCGATCGTGCCTCCGATCGCGAAGGATTCGTCGTCGGGATGCGCGAGCACCGCGAGCAGACGACGTCCGGCCACGCCCCCTCCTCAGGCGCGAAGGCCGGCGGGCGCGGGTGCGCCCCGCGCGGAGGCGGCGTGGGGCCCGTGCGCGCACGGTCCCCCCGCGGACGTTCGCGGATCGGGCGGACGGTCGCGCTCGGGCGTGCTCGTGAGTTCCATACACGCGGACACACGCAAGCCGCGGGCCGGAAGCCGACGCGTGGCGCTCGCCCGGAGCCCGGCGGCGGCGGAAAAGCCTTTCGCGGGAGCGTCGCCCGTCCCAGTTATGTTGCGATCCGAGTCGCCCATCCTCGCTTCCGACGCCCCGATGAGCTCGCAGCCGACCAAGCTCCAGCGCTGGCTCGACGTCGTGGCGCACCTCGCGCGCCACCATTTCCCGCTGTCCGTCGAGGAGCTCTGGGACGCCGTGCCGGCCTACCGGCCGGGACTCGAGGGGGACGAGCGCCGGAAGCAGACCGTGCGCCGGATGTTCGAGCGCGACAAGGACGAGCTCCGCGCCCTCGGCATCCCCATCGACACGGTCAGCTACTCGATCAACTACGGGCACGAGGAAGTCGTCGGCTATCGGCGCGCGAAGAAGGACTTCCACCTCCCCTACCTCCGGCTCGTCCGCGAGGTGCGG
>CAZOYA010000155.1:0-8781 GCA_964583815.1 uncultured Gemmatimonadaceae bacterium
GAGCCCCGAGTACATGGCGCAGTACGCCCTCCGCATGGTGGACGCGGGCGTGCGGTTCGTCGGGGGGTGCTGCGGCACCACGCCCGAGCACGTCGCGTGGATCGCGCGGGCGCTGGGGCGCGGGGAGGCGGCACGCGAGCCGGTGCGTGCCGGCGGGGGACGAGCGGCCGCGAACATTGCGACCGCCGCCGCCGGGGCCGCGACGGCCGGCGGCGACCCGACGCGTCGGGCGGGCGCGACCGCGACGGCCGGCGACGCCGACGCCTCCCCCGGCCGGGCGCACGCGACGGCGACGGCCGCTCCGGCCTCGACGGAGGCACCCACGCCACGGCTCGCCCGCGAGGCGACGGCATCGCCGGCCACCTCCGACGCGGTCGCGGAGCGCCCCGCCCCCGTGCCGCTCGAGGCGCGCTCCGCCTGGGGGCGGAAGCTCGCCCGGGGCGTGCCCGTGGTGTCCGTGGAGCTCCAGCCTCCGCACGGATGGGCGAGAGCGGAGCTGCTCGGACCGGCCCGCGCGCTCAAGGTGGCGGGCGTGGACGCGGTCACGATCCCGGACAGCCCGCGCGCCGGCAGCCGCATGGGGGCGCTCTCCGCCGCCGCGATCGTCGAGCGCGAGGTGGGCGTGGAGACGGTCCTGCACTACACCTGTCGCGACCGGAACATGCTCGGGATGATCTCCGATCTCCTGGGCGCGGCGGCGACCGGCCTCCACAACCTCCTCGTGGTGACCGGCGATCCCCCGACGATGGGGCCCTACCCCGACGCGACGGTCGTCCTCGACATCGATTCGATCGGGCTCACGAACGTCGTGCAGGGGCTGAACCGCGGCGTCGACCCGAGCGGCAGCCCGATCGGCGCGCCCACCGAGTTCGTGCAGGGCGTGGCGGTGAACCCGGGCGCGGTCGATCTCGAGCGCGAGCTCGGCCGCTACGGGTACAAGGTGGAGGCCGGCGCGGACTTCGCGGTCTCGCAGCCGGTCTTCGACGCCGCGGCGTTCGCGCGCTTCCTCGACCGGATCCCGGAGCGCATCCCGATCGTGGCGGGCATCTGGCCGCTGCAGGGGCTCCGGAGCGCCGAGCTCCTGGCGAACGAGGTCCCGGGGGTGCGCGTGCCCGAGCAGGTGCTCGAGCGGATGCGCCGGGCGAGCGAGCGCGGCCCCGAGGCCGCGCTCGAGGAGGGCGTGCGGATCGCCGTCGAGACGATCGAGGCGCTCCGCCCGCTAGTCCAGGGCTTCCACGTGAGCGCCCCGCGCGGGCGCGTGGACGTGGCGGTGCGGGTGCTGCGGGAGTCGGGGCTGCGGGAGACGGCGTAGCGCTGGAGCGCTGCGGCCGATGGTCTCCGCGGAAAGCGGGTGCCCCGCCCCTACACCCGCTCCAGGATCCGCCCGAGCACCCGCTCCGCGCCGCGCGACGGGAGGTTGCTCACGTACACCCGCCCCGCGCCGATCTCGCGGAGGCGCCGGATCGTGCGGGCGCAGACCTCCTCCGCGCCGGTCCCGGCCTCGAACTCGCGGGTGAGCTCCTCGGCCGGCACCGGGAAGAAGTCGGAGAGCACGCGGAGCGTCCGCGGGTTCGCGCTCCGGTAGAAGAAGACGCCGAACACCACCGGGATCTCCACCTCGCGCCGCCGGGCCTCCTCGAGGAACGACTCGACCCGGTCGAGGGAATGGTGCGAGACGATCTGCGCGAGCGCGTACTCGTTGTGCGCATCGGGCGCGGCGAGGAAGTCGAGCTGGCGGCCCGGATCCCGGTGCGGGTTCACCCACCCGCCGAGCGCGAGCTCGGGATGGCGCTCCCGGATGATCGCGCGGAGGTCCCGGCCGTGCGGCACGCAGCGCGGCTGTCCGACCGAGCGGTCGCCCCCCAGGACCGTGAGCGTCTCGAAGCCGTCGGACGCCGCCCGCGAGGCGAACATCCGGCAGTACTCGAGCGCGTGCTTGCAGGTGAGGATCGGCACGATGTGCCGGAGGTCCACGCTCTCGCCGACGTTCGCGCCCACGTGCGCGAGGCTCTCCTCCTCCTCCGATCCCACGGCGTTGTCGGTGAGGAAGACGAAGCGCCCCGCGCGGGAGAGCCGGCCGAGCGTGTGGTGCACGTCGATCCACTCCGACATCCCCGCCGCCGGACCGAGGTCGGCCCTCGGGGGTCGGAGCTCGATCGCCACGAAGGGCTCGGGGCGCCGGAGCGCTTCGAGCAGGAGCGCCCGCACGCGTGGCGAGGAGGGTGCGCTCACCGGCGCTCCCGCACGAGCGCCTCGACCGCCTCCGCGGCCGTGGGCAGCGCCTCGCTCAGGTTCTCCCGACCGCTCTCCGTCACGATCACGTCGTCCTCGACGCGGATGCCGATGCCCTCGAAGCGGGCGGCCGCCTCGTCACCGCCGGGCCGGAAGTAGAGCCCGGGCTCCACGGTGAGGACCGTGCCGGGCTCGAGCCGGCGCGGCTCGCCCGCGCACGCGTAGTCCCCCGGATCGTGGACGTCGAGACCCAGCCAGTGCGACGTCTGGTGCGGATAGTACGTGCGATACGCTCCGCTCTCGAGCAGCTCGTCGCGCGATCCCCGCAGCACCCCGAGATCCCGGAGGCCGTCCACGAGCACCGCGACCGCGGCGTCGTGCACCTCCGAGATGCGGACGCCCGGCCCGGCGCGCGCGACGCCGGCGGCCCGGGCGGCGTCCACGAGGTCGTAGACCGCGCGCTGCTCCGCCGTGAAGCGACCGCTCGCGGGCCACGTCCGGGTGACGTCCCCCGCGTAGAGCGCCACGTCCGCACCGGCGTCCACGAGCACGAGCCCGTCCTCGGGGATGCGGTGCCGGTTGTCCCGGTAGTGCAGCACGCAGGCGTTCGGACCGGAGCCCACGATCGTGCCGAAGGCCGCGCCCCGCGCGCCGGCGCCCCGGAACGTGCCCTCCACCGCCGCCTCCACCTCCCACTCGCCGGCACCCGGCCGTGCCGCGGCGGCGCCGGCGCGGTGGCCTTCCAGCGTCACCGCCACGGCGGCACGGATGAGCTCGATCTCGTGCGCGTCCTTCCGGAGCCGCAGCTCGTCGAGGATCCCGCCCGGATCCACGACGGCCCGGGGCCCTCCGCCGGTCCGCTGGCCGCGGGTGCGATGGTCGGCGAGCGAGCGGCGCACGAGCCGCTCCACCCGCTCGTCCGTGCCGAGGCGGTAGTGAATCCGTCGACCGCGGGAGAGCAGCTCCGGAAGCCGCTCCTCGAGCTCGTCGGAGGGGTGGCAGGCGTCGGGGGCGAAGCGCTCGGTCGCCGCGTCGGGATCGAGGCGCTCGCCCGACCAGAGGGCGACGTGCGGGTCGTGCGGCGGGACGAAGAGCGTCCATTCCGGGCTCTCGCCGCCCACGAGGACCGCCACGATCCCGGGCTCCGCGGCCCCGGTCAGGTAGAAGAGCTCGCTGTCGGGCCGGTACGCGTAGTCCGTGTCGCGCGAAGCGAACCGGAGGGGCGCGGCCGGCAGCACCATGACGTCGCTCCCGAGGGCGGCGAAGGCGGAGGCGCGGCGGCGGCGCGCGACCTCGGGCGGCAGCTCGGGGGTCCGGGGAAGATCCATCCCGCCAAGGTAGCGAGGGTCGGCGGGCGCAGGCACCCCGTCGACCCGCCCGCTCATTCGGGTCTTCGGTCGAGCGGCGCGCGCGGCACGACGCCCGACCGGGGGCTTTCCGGGATCAACCCACCGTCCGGACGGGCTCGCCGCCGACGAGGCCGGCGGCCCTGTCGGCCGTGATCATGCGCCGGGCGATGACCGACCCGACGAGGGAGATGCACGCGATCCCGAACAGCAGCAGCGCCGGCCCCAGCGAGCTGCCGCCCGTCATCGTGAGGATCCAGGCCGCGAGCGCAGGCACGAACCCGGCCACGATGCCGGCGATGTTCGCCGACAGCGCGATGGCGGAATAGCGCAGGTGGACCGGGAAGAGCTGGGTGAGCGTCGTGCCCAGGGTCGCGTAGGGGACCGAGGCCAGGCCGATCCCGAGGAGCATCGCGACCGTGATCAGGAAGGGACTGCGCGTGTCCACGAGCCAGAAGATGGGGAACGACACGAGCACCGCGATCGCGTAGCCGATCACGAGCATCTTCGCGGGCGTGATCCGGTCGGAGAGCTTGCCGGCCGTCGTGATGGCGACCGCCTCGGCCAGCGCGCCCCACGAGATCGCCGTGAGGATCACCGTCGCATCCAGCTCCAGCGTATCCGTCACGTAGCTGATCATGAACGTGGTCAGCAGGAAGAAGCCCGCGTTGCCGAACAGGTAGGTGCAGATCCCGACGATCATGCGGTCCGGGATGCTCCTGAGCAGCTCGGCGGCCGGCGCGGGCCGATGCACCTCGGCCCGGGCGGCCTGGGCGGCCTCGAAGTCCGGCGTCTCGCCGACGGACCGCCGGATCCAGACGCCCACGACCACGAGCGCCATCGAGATCAGGTAGGGGATCCGCCAGCCCCACTCGAGGAACCGGTCCCCGGTGGCGGAGACGACGCCCGCGACGACGAGGCTCGAGAGCAGCGTCCCCGTGGACGAGCCCAGCTGGACGATGGCACCGTACAGGCCACGCTTCTCCTCGGGCGCCGATTCCACGGCCATCAGGATGGCCCCGCCCCACTCCCCGCCGGTGGCGATGCCCTGCGTGAAGCGGAGGAGCGCCAGGAGCGCGGGCGCCACGATCCCGGCGGTCTCGTACGTCGGCAGCGCCCCGATCAGGGTGGACGAGAGACCCATCAGGACGATCGTCGCGACGAGGATCCCCCGGCGCCCGATCCTGTCGCCGAAGTGTCCGAAGACCAGCGCGCCGAGCGGCCTGCCGATGAAGCCGACGCCGAAGGTCAGGAACGACTGGATCGTCCGGAGCGCCGGATCTTCGCCGGGGAAGAACAGCGGCGCGAACACGATCGAGGCCGTCGTACCGAACAGGAAGAAATCGTACCACTCGAGGGAGGTGCCGATGTAGGCGCCGATCACCGCCCTTCGCGCCTGCCGTGGTGTCGCTGTCATGACGGGGTTCCTTCCCTCGTAGCGCGCGCCCCGGGCCGGGGCGCCGGGCGCCGCGTGCAGGGGCGCGCCCGGAACGGAGCGCCCGATCGTCCACGCGGCCGATCCCGATCCGGCGCGAACGTGGCACCTCATGGTACGCTCCCGTCGCGCCCCCGACGACTCCCTCCGGCAGACGTGCACCCCCACCTGCGGTATCTTCCACGTGGTCCGCAACCGAGCCGCCGCGCGCGGCCGCGGCGGCCTCGCCGCCTCCGCACGACCTCACCAGCCCCCGAAGGAGAAGGCCGGATGGTCCGTCGACGCTCGTCCACGCGCGTGCTCCTCCCTTCCCTGTTGGCGCTCGTGGCAGCGGCGCCCCCGCTGGCGGGCCAGGAGACGCCGGACTCGGCCGTCGAGATCGAGCCCGTCCTGGTCCGCGTGCTCCGGAGCACGATCGGCACGCACACGCCTCACGCCGTGTCCGTCACGACGGGCGCCGAGCTCCGTCGCGGCTCATCCGGCGCCTTCCTGGAGGAGAGCCTCCGGGCGGTGCCCGGGGTGCAGATCCAGAACCGCTTCAACCTGGCGGTGGGCGAGCGGCTCTCGGTGCGCGGCTTCGGGCCGCGGGCCCAGTTCGGGATCCGCGGGGTTCGGGTGCTCGTGGACGGGATTCCCGCGACCCTGCCCGACGGCCAGTCGACGCTCGACCACCTCGACCTGTCGAGCCTGGGACGGGTGGAGGTCCTGCGTGGACCGAACGCCACGCTCTACGGCAACGCCGCCGGGGGCGTGCTGCACTTCCGCACGCTCGATCCCGGGGCCGGACCGGCCGACGTCTCGGTCGGCACGCACGCCGGCAGCCACGGCCTGCTCACCGTCGAGGGCTCCGCGACCGGCCGCGCGGGCGCCGCGGGCTACCGGGTGGGGGTGCACCGCCTGGAGTACGACGGGTTCCGGCGCGATCCCGTGGCCGACGACGGCCGCGTGTACGGCGGCGGAAGCCGCACGACGGCCAACGGGCTGCTGACCCTGCCGGCGGGCCCGGGCACGCTCCGCTTCGTGCTGAACGGCGTCGACCTCGCCGCGGACAACCCGGGCTCGCTGCCGGCCGACCTCTTCCGCAGCGGCGATCGCTCGGCCTGGTCCGGGAACGTGCTGATGCGGACGAGCAAGACGGTGCGCCAGGGCCAGGCGGGCGTCACGTGGGCGACGGACGACGACGCGCGGTCGACGGAGCTCTCGACGTGGTTCGTGCGCCGTGAGCTCGAGAACCCGATCCCCGGCACGATCGTCGGCCTCGACCGGAACGCCGCGGGGCTGCGCGGGCTGCACGCGTGGCGGGCCGAGCTCCCGGTCGGCACGCTCGGGATCGGGGCGGGCGCCGAGCTGGAGCTGCAGCGCGACGACCGCCTGAACTGGGAGAACGACGCGGGCCGGCGGGGTGCGACCACGCTCTCGCAGTTCGAGACGGTCCTCGGAACCGGCCTGTTCGCCCAGGCGCGACTCGATCTGCCGGCGGGCGTCTCGGTGCTGGGAGGGATGCGCTGGGACCGGATCCGCTTCACCGCGGAGGACCGGTTCGTCGCCGCGGGCGACCCCGACGACTCGGGGTCCCGCACCATGAGCGCGGTCAGCCCCTCGGCGGGGCTGGTCGTGGCCCCGGCACGGGATCTCGAGCTGTTCGGCTCGGTCGCCCGCACCTTCGAGTCGCCCACGACCACCGAGCTGGCGAACCGTCCCACCGGGTCCGGCGGCTTCAATCCGGAGCTCGATCCGCAGACCGGCACGGCGCTCGAGGCCGGGGTGCGCGCACGGCTCGGCGCGGCCTGGACGGCCGAGGGGACGCTCTTCCGGACGGAGCTCGAGGGCGAGATGATCCCGTTCGAGGTCCCCTCCGACCCGGGCCGCCAGTACTTCCGCAACGCCGGCGCCTCGCACCACCAGGGGTGGGAGGTGGCGGTCGATGGACGGCCCGCGCCGGGGCTCTCCGCGCGCGTCGCCTACACGCGCGTGGACGCGCGCTTCGACGCGTACGTGACGGAGGACGCCGACCACTCGGGACGGCGCGTCCCGGGCCTCGCGCCCTGGCGGATCGACGCGCTGGCGAGCTGGACGCGGGGCGCGGCGTTCCTCGAGACCCGGGCGCTCTACCAGGACGAGGTGCCGGTCGACGACGCCGGCACGGCCGCGGCGCCCGCCTTCTTCCTGGCCGACGTGCGCGTGGGCCTCGACCGGTGGAGCACCGGCGGCCTGCTGCTGTCGCCCTACGTGGCCGTGTCGAACCTCCTCGACCGGCGCTACGCGAGCTCCGTCGCGGTGAACGCGTTCGGCGGGCGATACTACGAGCCCGGTCCGGGACGCACGTTCCGGGCGGGCCTCACGCTCGGCTGGGCCCGATGAGGGTGCCCGGCCCGCCACGCGCCACGTCCCGAGACGCCTCCCGCGGTCGCGCCGGGAGCGCGCGCGCTTCTCGCGCCGCCGCGTTGGCGCTCGCGCTGGCGGTCCTCCTCGCGGGCGCGGCCACGCCGCTCCGCGCCCAGGCACCGGCGCCCGACGCCGGCGAGGGATGGCGCATCGGCCTCACGCTGGGCGGGATCGCCACGGGCGGCCTCACCATCGAGTACTTCCGCGACGCGTGGAGCCTCGACGTGACCATCGGCACCTTCTCCTTCCGCGACCTCGGCGTGTCGCCCGTCCTCAAGCGCTATCTCGGGAGCCGCGCGGCCCGGGCCTACGTGGGCCTGGGATTCTGGACGATCCTCGCCGCTTCGGCGGACGCGGAGCGGACGGGGGCGGCGCTCGTGGCGCGCCTTCCCGTCGGGGTGGATTGGAACTTCACGCACGAGCACTACCTCGGGCTCGACATCGCGCTGAACCGGGCGCTCGCCATCCGGAGACCGGACCCCGCGGACGAGCGTCCGCTCAACCGGCGGCTCGTGCCCCTGCCCGGCATCCACTACCGCTGGAGGCCCTAGCAGCCCGTGGTCGAAGCCTGATGGCCCCCGTTGGGAGCGCCATGGCTACTCCACCGCGGGCTGCCGGGCGGGCCACCGCCCGCTCAGGGCTCGGGCTCGTCCCAGGGCTCGGACCAGAAGCGCTCCTCGGCCTCCGCGATCTCCCCGAGGTCGAGCGGCGGATCCTCGGGCGAGGTGAACCGGCCGGTCTCGAGGATCTGACGCAGCCCCTCGTCGTCCACCCGCGGGCCCTCGTCCCGCACGCCCCTCAGTCGCCGCCGCAGGCGAAGGCCCGCGGCGACGACGAGGGCGCCCATGAGCGCCCAGATCAGGGCGGCTACGGCGGCGGACACGACCTCAGCTCGCTTCCGGACGCATCCCGACGTACTTGAGCCCACTCCCGGTGTTGAAGAGGAGCACCTCGTCGTCCGGCGAGATCATCTCCCGCTCGAGCAGGGCGGCGGTCGCGGCCGCCGTGGCCCCGCCCTCCGGGGCCGCGAAGATCCCCGTGTCCGCCCCGACGTGTCGCACCCACTCCTCCATGGCGGCATCGGGCACGGCCACCGCGCCGCCGCCCGACTCGCGGAGCGCGCGCAGGATCAGGAAGTCGCCCACGGCCCCGGGCACCCGCAGGCCGGAGGCGTACGTCCGCGCGCCCTGCCACGTCTCCGCGTGCTCCGCGCCCGCCTCCCAGGCGCGCACCATCGGGGCGCAGCCCGCCGCCTGGACGGTGAACATCTTCGGCCGCTCGGGACCGATCCAGCCGAGCGCCTCCATCTCGTCGCAGGCCTTCCACATGCCGATGAGCCCCGTGCCCCCGCCGGTCGGGTAGACGATCGCGTCGGGCAGCCGG
>CAZOYA010000156.1:0-8489 GCA_964583815.1 uncultured Gemmatimonadaceae bacterium
CCCGCAGTTCGTGGGCGAGCGGCACTACCGCGTGGCCACGTCCGTGCAGTCGATCCTGCAGCGCTACAAGGACCTGCAGGACATCATCGCGATCCTCGGGATGGACGAGCTCTCCGAGGAGGACAAGGTGGTCGTGGGCAGGGCGCGGCGGATCCAGCGCTTCCTCTCGCAGCCCTTCTTCGTGGCCGAGCAGTTCACGGGGCTGCCGGGCAAGTACGTGAAGCTCGACGAGACGATCGAGTCCTTCGAGCGCGTGGCGGCGGGCGAGTTCGACCACCTGCCCGAGCAGGCCTTCTACATGCAGGGCGGCATCGAGGACGTCATCGCGGCGGCCGAGAAGCTCCAGGCGGGGGTCTGACGGGTGACGACGCTGGACGTGCGCGTGGTCTCGCCGAGCCGGATCGTGTTCGAGGGGCCGGCGAGCGCGCTCGAGGTGCCGGGCTGGGACGGCCGGCTGGGCCTCCTGCCCGGCCACGCCCCGCTGCTCGCGCTCCTCGGCGTGGGGCCGCTGCGCGTGGAGCGGCCCGGCGGCGGGAGCGACACCTACTACGTCGCGGGCGGGGTGCTCAAGGTCGAGCGCAACGCGGTGACGTTGCTGACGGAGTACGCGGGCACGGAGCCCCCGGCCGAGGTCCCGCCGGGTGCCCGGGTCGAGCCGGAGGCCTGAATCCGGGCGGTCGGGCGGCGCCCACGGCGGCGCGCCCGGCCCCCGTTACGGCCCGGCGGGGAGGTAGCGCGTGAGGCTCGATCTGCACGTGCACACGACGGCGTCGGACGGCGCGTGGGATCCCGAGGCGGTCGTGCGCGCCGCCGCGGCGGGGCACCTGGACGTGCTCGCGATCGCGGACCACGACACCACCGCGGCTTTCGCCTCGGCCGAGCCGCTCGGCCGGGCGCTGCACGTGCAGGTGATCCCCGCGATCGAGATCAGCTCGACGCACCGGGGCCGCGACATCCACGTGCTCGGCTACTGGGTGGACCGCGAGGCGCCGGCGCTCCGCCGGCACGAGGAGCACGCGCGCGGGCGGCGCACCGAGCGGATGCGCGAGATGCTCGCGCGCCTCGAGGAGATCGGCGCGCCCGTCGCCTGGGACGCGGTCGCGCGCGCGGCGGGCGAGCGCGGGGTGGCGCTCGGACGGCCGCACCTCGCGCGCGCGCTGGTGGAGGCGGGCCACGTGGCGACCGTCCCGGAGGCCTTCGACACCCTGATCGGCGACGGCGGACCGGCCTTCGTGCCGACCCACCTGCTCACGCCGGGCGAGGCCGTGGAGCTCGTGCGCGAGGCGGGCGGGCTCCCCGTGTGGGCGCACCCCCCGGGCGACCTCCTGGACGAGCTCCTGCCGGCGCTCCGCGCGCGCGGGCTGCGCGGGCTGGAGGTCTACCGGCCCCGGTCGCGGAGGGACCAGGTGCTCCACCTCGAGGAGCTCTGCCGGCGCACGGGGCTGTTCGCGACCGGCGGCTCGGACTGGCACGGACCCGAGGGCGGCGCGGAGCTCGGGAGCTTCCACGTGAGCTCCGACGAGGTGGCGGCGTTCCTGGACGCCGGGGGGATGTAGCAGGCCGCGAGCCGCGGGGGACGGGTCAGGAGCGGGACGTACCCGCCCGCCTCCCTTCCCACGGCGCGAGCAGCGCCCGCACCGCTTCCTCCGGATCCGGTGCCCCCATGACCGCGCCGACCACCGCGACGCCGGTCGCCGAGGTGCGCGCGGCGATCTCGGCGGCCCGCGCGGGGGTGATCCCCCCGATCGCGACGACGGGCACCGGCACGGCCCCCGCGACCCGCTCGAGCCCCTCGAGGCCGATCACCGCCCCGGCGTCCGGCTTCGTCGAGGTGGGGTACACCGTCCCGCACCCGATGTAGTCCGCGCCTTCGTCCGCCGCGCGGCGCGCGAGCGCCGCCTCGTCCGCGGAGCGGCCGATCAGGAATCCCGGAGGCGCCACCCGCCGGGCGACGGCCACCGGCAGGTCGTCGTCGCCGAGGTGCACGCCGTCCGCCTCCGCGGCGAGCGCCACGTCGAGTCGGTCGTTCACGAAGAGGAGGGCGCCCGCCGCGCGCGTCGGGCCGCGGAGCGCCTGCGCGGTGCGGAGCAGCTCGGCTGCGGTCGCGCGCTTGTCCCGGAGCTGGATCGCCGGGGCGCCCGCCCGGAGCGCCGCTGCCACCACGTCCTCCACGGTCCCGGGGGCGGCCGCGGCGGCGTCCGTGACGACGATCAGGCGGAGGCGGTCGGCGAGCCCGCCGGGCGATGCGTCGCGCGGGGCGGGGGACCCGTGCTCGGGCTCTCGGGCCACGCGGGAGCCGCTCAGCCGCTCGTGTCCAGGGCCTCGCGCTCCCGCTGCGCGGCGGCCTTCGCGCGGTTGTGGTCCGCGAGCGAGCGGGTGAACACGTGCGAGCCGTCGGGGCGCGCGACGAAGTAGAGGTAGTCGCCCTGGGGCGCGAGCGCGGCGTCGATCGCCGCCTCACCGGGCGCGCCGATCGGTCCCGGGGGAAGCCCGGCCTGCCGGTACGTGTTGTACGGGTGGTCGGCGACGGAATCGATCGCCGCGTAGAGCAGACGGGCCCTCGGGCCCCCGAGCGCGTACAGCACCGTCGGATCGGCCTGGAGGAGCCAGCCGAGGTCGAGCCGCCGGTGGTAGACGCCCGAGATCAGAGGCATCTCCTGGGCCCGACGCGCCTCCGCCTGCACGAGGGAGGCGAGCGTCATGAGCTCGCGCTCGCCCAGGCCGAGCGCCTCGCGCCGCGCCGTGCGCTCCGCGGTCCAGACGGCCCGGTACCGGTCGACCATCGCCTGCACCACGGTCCCGACGCGGGTCCCGTGGGCGAACCGGTAGGTGTCCGGGAACAGGTATCCCTCGAGCCCCGGGCCGGGAAGCCCGAGCTCCTCCGCGAGTCCGGGACGCTCGAGGTAGGCCAGCACGCTGTCCGCCGGCGTCCCCGTGACCGTGGCGATCCGGGGTGCCATCTGGGCCAGCCGGAAGCCTTCCGGGATCGTGAGGGTGGTCGTGATCACCTGGCCGCGCGTGAGCGCCCCGAGCACCTCGCCCCAGGAGCTCCCGACCGCGAGCCGGTAGGTCCCGGAGCGGATCCGGCGGTCGTGCCCGCGGATCTTCGCCCAGGTCTCGAAGAGGAAGCCGGAGCCGAGCACGTCGCGCTCGACGAGGGAGTCGGTGACCTGCGCCAGCGTCGCTCCCGCGGGGACGCGGACGTCCACGTACTCCCGCTCTCCGCCGCAGGCCGCGAGCAGCGCCGCGGCGGCGAGCGCGAGGAGCCCGCGACGGGCACGCGATCTTCCGGTCCTCATCCGGTCCTCCGCTCGGCGTCCAGCCATCGCTGCAGGATGAGCTGCGCGGCTCCGGCGTCCACGCGCTCCTTCTCCCTCCGCCGGCCGCGCGGCAGCCCCGCGTCGCGCAGGGCCCGCTCGGCCATCACCGACGTGAACCGCTCGTCCACGAACGACACCCCGACCTGCATGCTCCGGGCCAACCGGCCCGCCATCTCCCGCACCTCGGCGCACCACTCGCCCTCCTCTCCGGACAGGTCGAGGGGGAGTCCCACCACGAGGTGATCCACCTCCCACTCGCGCGCCGTCCGCTCGATCCGGGCGAGGGGCGGCCGCTTCCCGGCGCGCCGCACCACCGTCTCGAGGGGTGTGGCGATCGTCCGCGTGGGATCGCTCACGGCCAGCCCGATGCGCCGCCGTCCGAAGTCGATGCCCATCGCGCGCACGGCCCCGTCGCGCAGCTCAGAGCTCCGCGAGCGCACGAGGCAGCTCCGCGCCCTCGACGAGGTGCCCGTACAGGTCGTGGATGACGTCGGCGGCCCCGAACGCGAAGCGGCACGCGTCGTCGCCGCGCGTGCGGCAGCTCACCTCGAGCACCGCCACGGGACCGTCGGCGACCGACGAGAGGAGCCCCGACAGGAAGCCCGTGGAGAAGGAGCAGCTCCCCTCCGGGTCGTCCTCGTCGCTCGAGGACTCGGCCCAGCGATCCGCCACGAGCAGCCCGACGCCCGGATGCGGGGATTCGTGGACCGGACGGCCCCATCCACGGCGTTCGAAGTAGGCGGCGATCGCGCTCCAGAAGGCGGACGCCTCCCGGTCGCGCAGCGCGGGGCCCCCGAGGGCCGCGGCGGCGTCCCGTCCGGCGGCGTAGCCGGCGTTGTGCAGCGCGTGGACCGCGGGCAGCATGCCGACCTCCTTCGTCAGCTCGCGGCGGAGCACGACGAACGCGGAGGCGGGCACCACCAGCTCCTGCGGCTCCGGGTGTCTCTCGTCCAGCAACCCTGGATCTCCTCGTCTCGGGGGCGTCCGGCCCGTAATATACAACCAGTTCACCACGGAACCGACGCGAAAAAAAGCCATGTCCAGCCACGACGACTCCACCACCACGTTCATCTCGGGTCTCCTCCTCGGCGCGGTCATCGGCGCGAGCGTCGCGCTGCTCATGGCGCCCGAGCGCGGGCGGCGCACCCGCCGCCGTCTCCAGCGCACCGCGACGGACCTCCGCGACAACGCCCAGGACCGGTGGGAGGACCTGGCCGAGGAGGTGCGGGACCGCGTGGAGGAGGCGCTGCTCGGCGCGCGCGAGAAGGTGAGCCGGTCGCGCTCGTAGCCGCGCTCCACGACCGGATGATCCCCGCGCGCCTCATCGAGGCGAAGCGCGACGGGCGCACCCTCGAGGAGGCCGATCTCCGTGCGTTCCTGGGCGGATACCTGGACGGGTCCGTCCCGGACTACCAGATGGCGGCCTTCCTGATGGCCGTCCATTTCCGGGGGCTCGCGCCCGAGGAGACGGGCGTCCTCGTCGACGTGATGTTGCGCTCGGGCGGTCGCCTCGAGCCGGTCGGCACGGGACGCCCGCGCGTCGACAAGCATTCCACGGGCGGGATCGGAGACAAGGTCTCGCTCGTGCTCGCTCCGCTCGCCGCCGAGCTCGGGCTCGACGTGCCCATGATGTCCGGCCGCGGCCTCGGACACACGACGGGCACGCTCGACAAGCTGGAGGCGATCCCCGGCTTCCGCGTCGACCTGGAGCTCGACCGTCTCTCCCGGGTGCTGGCCGAGGTGGGGTGCGCGATGACCGGCCAGACGGAGGACATCGCGCCGCTCGACCGGCGTCTCTACGCGCTCCGGGACGTCACGGGGACCGTGGCCGCGATCCCGCTCATCGCGGCGAGCATCATGAGCAAGAAGCTCGCGGAGACGCTGGACGCGCTCGTCCTGGACGTGAAGGTGGGCGAGGGCGCGTTCATCCCCGAGGAGGAGCGCGCGGAGGAGCTCGCCCGCACGATGGTGGGGATCGGGCGGGACCGCGGGCTTCCGACCGTGGCCCTGCTCACCGCCATGGACCGGCCGCTCGGCGTGGCGGTGGGGAACGGGCTCGAGACCGCCGAGGCGATCCGAGCGATGCGCGGGGAGGGGCCGGACGACCTCCGCGAGGTCGTGCTCGCGCTCGTGGCGGAGATGGTCGTGCTCGCCGGGGTGGCCGCGACGTCGGAGGAGGCCCGGGCCGGGGCGGCGGACGCGCTCGACTCCGGCCGGGCGCTCGAGCGCTTCCGCCGGCTCGTCGAGGCGCAGGACGGCGATCCCGGCGTGATCGACCGGCCGGAGTCGCTCGAGACGGCACCGGTGCGCCGGGAGGTGCGCGCGGCCCGTTCGGGGACCGTGCAGGTGGTGCGGCCCAGGGCGCTCGGCGAGGCGGTGATCGGGCTCGGCGGAGGGCGTCTCCGGGTGGAGGACCGCATCGACCCCCGGGTCGGGTTCGAGATCCTCGCGCGCCCCGGCGACGAGGTGGAGGAGGGGGCGCTGCTCGGGCGCGTGCATGCCCGGGGCGAGAAGGGCGCCGCGGCCGGCGCGCGGGCCCTCGAGGCCGCCGTGGTCCTCGGGGACGGGCCCGCTCCTCCTCCGCTCCCGCTGGTGGTGCGGCGGATCGGGTAGGGGCGGCCGGCCGGGCGGGGGGCGATGGGCGCTTGCCGCCCGCAGGCCGCCGGTTCGGCCGGCCGGCGAGCGGGCGGGACCGTCCCCGGCGACGGCCCCGCCCGCCGGCCTGGGCGTCAGCGCCCTCCGCCGTCTCCGCCGCGGGACAGCCCGCTCGACACCCCGCCCGGGATCCGCGGGATGCGGAAGCGCCGCGTCGAGCGGTCGCAGAACTCCGTCGGCTCCGTCCCGGGCACGTAGTACTCGAGGTACTGGTCCTCCTCCGGGCACCAGCGCGACGCGAGCTGGCCGGTGCGCCGGTCCACGAGCACCGCGTTCAGGCCGGAGGGCTCGACCCACCCTTCGGGGATCTCGAGCGCGGGCTCCATCCCCTCGATGCCCGATTCCTCGTCGCCCTCGGACCCCATGTAGACCCGTCGCATGAACGAGCCCCAGATCGGGGCCGCGAGCCCGCCGCCGGTCGCCTCGCGCACCGCGGTGCGGGGATCGAAGATCGGCACGGGCGTGTCCATCCCGAGCCACACGGTCGCCACGAGGTTCGGCGTGAAGCCGACGAACCAGGCGTTCGTGCCGTCGTTCGTCGTGCCGGTCTTTCCGGCCGCCGGGACCTCGTGCGGGAGCCCGCCCCGCACCCGCACGGCGGTGTACGCGGTGCCCATCCGCACCACGTCCTCGAGCATCGAGACCATGATGCGCGCGCTCAGGCTGTCGAGCACGGCGGTCCGCTCGGGCTGGGGCTCCCAGAGCACGTTTCCGTTCGGATCCTCGACCCGCAGGATCGGGAACGGCCGCACCTTCGTTCCCATGTTCGGGAAGGTCGAGTACGCCTCAGTCATCTGGAGCGGGATCACGGAGCCCGCGCCGATCGTCGTGGAGGGGAGGCGGGGGATGTCGGTCTGGATCCCCATCCGGCGCGCCGTCTGCGCCACCGTCTCGATGCCGACCTCCTCCCAACCGAGCTTGATCGCGATCATGTTCGTGGAGGTGTAGAGCCCCTCCCGGATCGTCATCGGTCCCCGGAAATCGTTCGTGAAGTTCGAGGGCCGCCAGTCCTCGCCCTGCACCTGCGGATAGACCACGGGCGCGTCCACGATGACGTGCGAGGCGGGGATCCCGCTCGTGATCGCCGCCGTGTAGACGAACGGTTTGAACGACGAGCCGGCCTGCCGCTGCGCGAGCCGCGCCCGGTCGAAGCGCGAGTGCTCGAAGTCCCGACCCCCGACGAGCGCCCGGACGTGTCCCGTGACCGGATCGAGCGCGATGAACGCGCCCTGCAGGTATGGGGTCGACCCGGGGAAGGTCGTCTTGATCGTGTCGAACTCGGCGTACCGGGGGTGCTTGAAGTTGACCGAGTCCTGCTCGATCGCGGCCCAGCCCTCCTCCATCGCCTGGCGCGCGGCCCGCTGCATGTCGAGGTCGAGCGTGGTGTAGACCCGGAACCCTTCGCGGTAGATCGCGTCTCCGAAGCGCGAGTCCAGGATCTGGCGAACCCACTCCTCGAAGTAGGGCGCGATCGTCGCCAGGTTGCCGGTCGGCTCCTGCTCGGGCATGGGCCACCGTTGCCACCGCTCGGCCTCATCGGCGGTGAGATAGCCCTGGTCGGCCATCAGGCGCAGCACGAGATCACGGCGCGCCTTGGCACGCTCGGGGAAGCGGAACGGGTCGTAGACGCCCGGCCGGTTCAGGATCGCGGCGAGCAGCGCGGCCTCGGCGACGTTGATGTCCGTGACGCTCTTGCCGAGGTAGTTGCGCGCGGCGTTCTGGAAGCCGTAGCCGCGCCCCATGTAGATCTCGTTGAGATAGGCCTCGAGGATCTGGTCCTTCGTGTAGGACCGCTCGAGATCGAACGCGACCTGCAGCTCCTTCAGCTTCCGCAGGTAGGCCCGCAGCCCCTCGCGCTCGAAGCCGATCTGGTCGAACATGTTGCGCGCGAGCTGCTGCGTGATCGTGCTGCCTCCGCCCGCGTAGTCGAAGGTGATCACGCCGACCACGGCGCGTGCGAAGCCGCGGGGGTCGAAGCCGCCGTGGCGGTAGAAGCGCCGGTCCTCCACGGCGACCACCGCCTGCGGGACGTATTCCGGCAGCGCCTGGATCGAGACCGGGGTGCGGCGCTCGAAGCCGAGCTCGCCGATCTGCCGTCCGTCGCTCGCGAACAGCTTGCTCGTCTGCTCGTGCTCGAACGTCTGGATCTGGGCGATCGAGGGGCAGGCGTCGCCCGCGCAGAGGTTCTTCCAGCTCCCCCACGCGCCACCCACGACGAGCGCCACCAGGAAGGCGGCCGCGAGGGCGAAGGGTCGGGGGCGCCAGAGCCTCCGGACCAGCTGCTCGAACGCTCCCGCCTCACGGCCGGTCTTCGGTCGGGCTCGTACCATTGTCGATCCTGTCGATTTCGGATCCGGGTGCCGGGTCCGCCCGCACGTGCGGGCGCCGAGGATGCCGATGGCGGGGGGGACGCGCGACGACTCCCGCCCCATGTACCCGCGGCCGGGCGCGCGGGGTTCCACGGGGTGGAGGATGGGGGCGGGTGTGGGCGGTGCGGCGTGGGGTTGGTGTGGG
>CAZOYA010000157.1:0-8355 GCA_964583815.1 uncultured Gemmatimonadaceae bacterium
GGCGGCGGCAACGACGAGCGCGAGCAGACGCTGAACCAGCTGCTCGTCGAGATGGACGGCTTCGAGTCCAACGAGGGCGTGATCCTGCTCGCGGCCACGAACCGCCCGGACGTGCTCGACCCGGCGCTGCTGCGGCCCGGCCGCTTCGACCGGCAGGTCGTGGTGGACGCGCCGGACGTGAAGGGGCGCGAGGGCATCCTGCGGGTGCACGCCAAGAAGCTGCCGCTCGCCGACGACGTGGATCTCTCGCTCATCGCGCGCGGCACGCCGGGCATGAGCGGGGCCGACCTCGCCAACATCTGCAACGAGGCGGCGCTCCTCGCCGCCCGGCGCGGGGCGGACAAGGTCACGATGCACGACTTCGAGCTGGCCAAGGACAAGGTCATGCTCGGCACCGAGCGCCGGAGCCTCGTGCTCACGGAACGGGAGCGGAAGCTCACCGCGTACCACGAGGCCGGCCACGCCGTGCTCGGGCTCAAGATCCCGGGGCTCGATCCGGTTCACAAGGTGACGATCGTGCCGCGCGGACGGGCGCTCGGCATCACCGCCAGCCTGCCCGAGGAGGACCGCCACTCCTATACCAAGGAATGGATGGAAGGGCAGCTCGCGATGCTGTTCGGGGGGCGTGTCGCCGAGGAGATCGTCTTCGGGGAGCAGGACGTCACCACCGGTGCCGGCAACGACATCGAGCGGGCCACGTCCATGGCCCGGCGGATGGTCACGACCTTCGGCATGAGCGACGTCATCGGGCTCGTCGCCGTCGCCGACAGCGAGCAGGAGGTCTTCCTGGGCCGCGAGATCGTGCAGCGGCGCTCGGTCTCCGAGCACACGCAGCGCATCGTGGACCAGGAGGTGAAGCGGATCATCGACGAGGCCCACAACAAGGCGCACGAGGTCCTCGCGGCGAACCGCGATCTCCTCGAGGCGATCGCGCAGGCGCTGCTCGAGCGGGAGACGCTCAACCGCGAGGAGATCGAGATGCTCGAGCGCGGCGAGCCGCTCCCTCCGCTCCCGAAGCCGGCCCTCGAGGAGCCGGGATCGAAGCGGGCGGTGCAGCCGGTGCGCGAGCGCAGCCCGCGGCCCTTCGGCCTCCCCGGCGGGGAGGGTCCGCTGCCCGGACCGGCACCCGGCTTCAACGAGCCTCGGGAGGGCGACGGGATCCCCTGATGCCGCGCCACGCCGACGTTGGGTAGCGCCTGGGAGCAGCTACGGCTCCTGCGGCCGGGGTGGACCGACCTCGTCGAGATCCTCCTCGTCGCGGTGCTGCTCTATCGCGTCCTCCTGGTCCTGCAGCGCACCCGCGCGATGCAGATCATGCTGGGCGTGGTGCTGCTCGCCGGAGCATACGGCGTGGCCCGCATCCTGGACCTGATCCTCATCCGCACGCTCCTCGAGACGGTCTTCCAGTACGGCGCCATCGCCGCGCTGGTCGTCTTCCAGCCCGAGCTGCGGGCGGCGCTCGCCCGGCTCGGGCAGAGCCGGATGCTCCGTTTCTTCCACAAGATCGAGGGCAGCCGGGTCGTCGACGAGATCGTGGCGGCGACGGAGCGTCTCTCGCGCGCCAAGCACGGCGCGATCATCGCGGTGGAGCGGGACGTCGGGCTCGACGAGTACGCGGAGACGGGAAGCCGCGTGCAGGCGCACGTCTCCTCGGAGATGCTCGCCACGATCTTCACGCCGTACTCCCCGCTGCACGACGGCGCCGTCCTCATCTCCGGGGACCAGATACGGGCTGCCGGGGCGATCCTTCCGCTCACGCAGACCACCGTCCGCGACCGCTCGCTCGGCACCCGTCACCGGGCGGCGCTCGGCCTCAGCGAGGAGACGGACGCGATCGTCATCGTGGTGAGCGAGGAGACCTCGCAGGTCTCGGTGGCCATCGGCGGCCACCTCGAGCGCGGGATCACCTCCGAGCGCCTCCGCGCGATCCTCACCGGCGAGGGCCTTCCCGCCGAGCTCGGGATGGCGGAGAGGCTCGCCGGACCGGGCCGGGGGGCGGCTTTCGACGCGGTCAGGTCGTCGCGTTGACACTCGGACGAGACCACCCGTAGATTGCCCCGAATCCGTTCCCTGTCGCCTCGACCCAGGTCGGGCGCCCGTCCCATTCAGGAGCGAAGGCCACGTGGGCTCCCAGTACCGGCTAATGACCCTCTTCGCGGACGGCGGATTCATGATGTATCCGCTCGTCCTGTGCTCGCTGATCGCGCTCGGCGTCATCATCGCCAAGACCTGGACGCTCTGGGTCGCCCATCGCGGAACGGGGCGGGTCATCCGTGAGGTGGAGGAGGCCGCTCGCGCCGGCGACCTGAACGAGGCCCTGGGCATCGCCCAGGCGACGCCGGGCCCGGCCGCCGCGATTCTGACGGCCGGCCTCCGCCGCATCCAGAACCGCACGCTCGCGAAGGGAGAGCTCGAGTCGGCCATCTCGACCACGGGAACGATCGAGCTGGCCTTCCTCGAGCGTGGCCTGGTCGTGCTCGCGACGGTCGCGAACGTGGCGCCCCTCATGGGCTTTCTGGGGACCGTGGCCGGCATGATCCTGGCGTTCGGCGCGATCGAGGCGGCCGGGGACGTCGACCCCACGCTGGTGGCGGGCGGCATCAAGGTGGCGCTGATCACGACCGCGGCCGGTCTGGTCATCGCGGTGCCGGTCAACATCGCGTACAATTTCTTCGTGAGCCGGATCGACACGCTGATCGTCGACATGGAGCGGGGTACCCAGAACATCCTCAACCTGGCCTGGGACCTCGAGAAGGAAGGCAAGATCCGGACGGTGACGCGTCAGCCGGCCACCGTCGGAGCCGGGGCTGCGTCCCGGCGTCCCGCGGTGTCCGCGCCCGAGGGGGTGGCCGGAGACCGGCACCGCACCACGACGGACCGTCCGGCGGCCGAGCCGGAAAAGCCGAGTGCCCAGGGCGACACGCCGGGCCGGAGCTGAGGGAACCTGCGCAGACCTCACCAGTACCTTCGTAGAGAGCACCCGAGGACGACCCGGACATGGCAATTCTCAACAAGAAAAAGAAGAAGGTCAGCGACGAGATCCCCACGTCGTCGCTGGCGGACATCGCGTTCCTGCTGCTCATCTTCTTCCTGGTGACGACCACCTTCCCGAAGGACAAGGGGCTCGCGATCGTGCTCCCCGAGCCGGGGGCCGAGGCGCAGGTCAGCCAGCGGAACATCCTGCACCTCATCGTCCAGCCCACCGGGATCGTGGAAGTGCGCCGGGGCGAGAGCCAGCAGGTCCAGCAGATGCGCCCGAACGAGATCGAGGGGCTGTGGCGGCAGGAGGTCGCGCAGAACCCGAATCTCATCGCCGCCGTGAAGACGCACCCCGACGCACGGTACGACTACATGGTGGATGTCCTGGACGCCCTTCACGCGGCGAACGCGGAGCGGATCTCGCTCCAGATCCTCGAGGAGCTGTAGAAGATGGCGATCAAGGGAGGACTCAATCGCAAGTCGCAGGCGGCGTCGGAGATCCCGACCTCGTCGCTTGCCGACATCGCGTTCCTGCTGCTGATCTTCTTCATGGTCACCACCGTCTTCCAGCAGGGGCGGGATCGGCCGATCCAGTGGCCTCAGGCGGAGGCCGCCCAGAAGATCGACGAGAAGCAGAAGAACATCCTGAACATCTGGATGGAGCGGAACGGGACGGTCTACATCAACGACCAGCCCGTCGGGATGGCCGAGGTCTCGAACATCGTGGCGCCGCTCTACGCCGCGTCGGAGCGGGCCCTCGTGATTTCCGTCCGTGGAGATCGTGACGTGCCGTACCGGTTCATGGACCAGCTCCAGAAGGAGCTGGTGGAGGCCGGTGTGGTCCGCGTCGTGTTCGCCGCACAGTTGGAGACGAGCATGCAGAGGGAGAGACGATGAGCGCTGCCGAAGCTGTCCCCTCCTTGGAGGTCGTCGAGACGGCGAACGATCGCCTCAAGGGCCAGTTCAGTTCCTGGTTCTGGGGTTCGATGGTCGCCGCGACCCTGTTGCACTTCGGGGCCTTCGCGTTCTGGCCCGAGATGGCCGTGGAGGACATCTCGTTCGAATCGGAGGAGCTGGAGGCCATCGAGCTCCCGCCGGAGATCGAGATTCCGCCGCCGCCTCAGGCCATCGCGCGGCCGGCCACGCCGGTGATCGCCGAGGCCGCGATCGAGGAGGACATCACGATCGCGCCGACCACGTTCGAGGAGAACCCGGTCGAGGAGCTGCCGCCGCCTCCGACGGAGCAGGCGACGGACATCTCCGCAGCCCCGACGTTCACG
Organism: uncultured Gemmatimonadaceae bacterium; assembly: GCA_964583815.1. GTDB lineage: Bacteria > Gemmatimonadota > Gemmatimonadetes > Longimicrobiales > Gaopeijiaceae > JAWLHJ01. The sequence goes on from CAZOYA010000157.1 coordinate 4,260, forward strand.
CCGTTCACCGTCGCGCCGGAGATCCAGAACCGGAGCGAGGTGATCCGGGCCATGGAGCGGGAGTATCCGCCGCTCCTGCGTGACGCCGGCATCGGCGGCACGGTCCGGGTGTACTTCTTCATCGACGAGAACGGACGCGTGCAGGACTACCGGATCGACCAGAGCTCCGGGCACCAGGCGCTCGACGACGCGGCGCTCGCCGTGGCGTCGGTGTACCGGTTCTCCCCGGCGCTGAACCGCGACAAGCGGGTGCCGGTCTGGGTTTCGTTCCCGATTACGTTCCAGGTTCGCTAACCTCGGAGCCTGACCGGATCCCTGGGGACCCCGCCGGAGCTCCGGCGGGGTCCCTTTTCGTTCTCCCCGTCCCGCCATGTCGTCCATCTCGACCCCGGAGCGCTACCAGGCGCTCCTCTCGGAGAACCTGCCGGCGGTACGTGCGCGGATCCGTGAAGCAGCCGCCGCGGCCGGCCGACCTCCCGACGCGGTGCGGCTGATCGGGGTCACGAAGGGCCATCCTCTCGCGGCGCTGGAGGCCGCGCTCGCGGCGGGGCTGCACGACCTGGGCGAGAACCGGGTGGAGGAGGCGGAGGAGAAGCGGACCGCCCTGGGCGCGCACGCGTCGGCGGTGCGCTGGCACCTCATCGGCCACCTGCAGAGCCGGAAGGCCCGGCGGGCGGTGGAGGTCGGGGACCTGATCCACTCGGTGGACTCCGAGCGCCTCGCGGAGAGGCTGGCGCGGCTCGGCGAGGAGCGCGGGACGCCGGTGCCCGTGCTCGTGCAGGTGAACACCTCCGGCGAGTCGAGCAAGAGCGGTCTGGAAGGCGAGGACGTGGTCGAGCAGATTCACCGCATCGCCGAGCTTTCCGGACTCCGCGTGGAGGGTCTCATGACGATGGCCCCGTTCGTGGAGGACGAGGCGGTGCTCCGCTCGGCCTTCGCCGGCCTCCGATCGGTGCTCGAGCGCGTCCGCGCGGTGACGGAGCGCGTGGGCGGGGAGCTGTCGATGGGCATGACCAACGACCTGGAGGCCGCCGTGCGCGAGGGCAGCACGATGGTCCGCATCGGGACCGCACTCTTCGGTGAGAGGCAGACGACATGATCGACCTCACTCCACTCGACGTCCGCAAGAAGCGCGGCGACTTCCGGCGCGGCCTTCGCGGCTACGAGCCGCAGGAGGTGGACTCCTTCCTCGACCTCGTCGCCGAGCGCCTGGAGGCGCTCGTGCGGGAGAACCTCCAGTTCCGCGAGCGCGTGCACGCCCTGCAGCAGCAGACCGAGGCGCAGACCCAGCGCGAGGAGGCCGTCCGGGACGCGCTCGTGACCGCGCAGGAGCTCCGGACCGAGATCCGCGAGCAGGCGCGGGTGGAAGCCGACCGGATCATCAAGGAGGCGCAGACGGAGGCTCGTCGCCTCCTCGCGGAGGCCGAGGCCGAGGTGCGCACGCGGCTCCGCAACTCCGAGCGCCAGGCCGACCACGCGCTCGCCACCCTCGGCGTGCTCGAGCGGCGCCGACTGCGCTTCCTGCAGTCCTTCCGGCAGCTCCTCGAGCGGGAGCTGGACGTCGTGGAGGTCGAGGAGCGCCGCCCGCCGCTCGAGGAGCGGTCGTTCGACCTGGACTTCGGGGCGTTCGAGGACGAGCGACCTGCCCGGAACGAGGCACCCGCGGCGGCCCCGCCCGAGGACCTGCCCGCCTACGGAGGCCGGACGACGGGCGCGGCGGCCGAGGAGCCGACCGCGTCTACGGCCTGGGAGGAGCCCGCCCAAGGCCTCCCGCTGGACGCGGACGTGCACGAGCTCGAGCGGCGCCGGGCCGAAGGGGGGCACGAGGGAGCGCCCTCCGGGCCCTTCGACGCCGCGGCCGCGGGGCCCGGCGGGCCCGACGACGACGCGCCCCGACAGGGTGACGGCCTCCTGCTCTACCTCCATCCGGACGAGCCGGAGGAGGACCTGGACTAGCAGATCGCCTCGCGCCGCCGGCCGGCGACGCGGGCCGGTCCGCCACGGAACCACGATGCGCTATCCCCCATTGCCCGAGTCGCTCCTCGAGATCGAGGAGACGATGCTCCGTACCTGGTCCGAAGAGGATCTCTTCCGGCGGACGCTGGACGCGAACGCCGACGGCGAGCCGTTCGTGTTCTACGAGGGGCCCCCGACGGCCAACGGACGGCCGGGCCTCCATCACATCATCAGCCGCACGATCAAGGATCTGGTGTGCCGTCACCGGGCGATGCTCGGCCACAGCGTCACACGCATCGCGGGGTGGGACACGCACGGGCTGCCGGTGGAGATCGAGGCGGAGAAGAAGCTCGGGATCAGCGGCAAGCCGGACATCGAGCGGCTCGGGATCGCCCGCTTCAACGAGGCGTGCCGGGAGTCCGTCTTCACGTACAAGGAGGAGTGGGAGCGCCTCAGCGAGCGGATCGCGTACTGGCTCGAGTACTGGCGGCCGTACGTGACCTTCCACCCCGACTACATCGAGTCGGTGTGGTGGATCCTGAAGCGCTTCGCGGACGACGGGCTCCTGTACCGCGGCCACAAGAGCGTGCCGTATTGCCCGCGCTGCGGGACCGCGCTGTCGTCGCACGAGGTGGCGCAGGGCTACCGGGACGTCGAGGATCCGTCGCTCACCTTCGTGGCGGAGGTGGTCGACGGGGACGGTACGCCCGATCCCGAGGGCCGGGCGTTCCTCGCGTGGACGACGACGCCCTGGACGGTGCCCTCGAACACGGGGCTCGCGGTCCATCCGGACCTGATCTATGCCGAGGTCGCCCGGGACGGCCGGCGCTACATCGTCGCCGAAGCCCGGGTGGAGGCGCTCTTCGGCGAGGGCGCCGACATCGTCGCGCGGCGGCCGGGCCGCGAGTTGGCGGGGCTCCGCTACCGGCGGCCCCTCGACCTCGTGCCGGCTCCCGCGGATCCGCAGAACGGGTGGAGCGTGGTGGTCGAGGACTTCGTGAGCGCCGAGGACGGCACGGGCGTGGTCCACATGGCGCCCGCGTTCGGCGCCGACGATTACGCGGCCGGCCAGCGCCACGGCCTGCCGCTCCTGAACCCGATCGACGATGCCGGCCGCTTCCGCGAGGAGATCCCCCTCGTGGGAGGCCGGTTCGTGAAGGACGCGGACGAGGCCCTCGTGGAGGAGCTCCGGCGGCGCGGTCTCCTCTTCGACATCGGGCGGATGGTGCACAGCTACCCGCACTGCTGGCGCTGCGACTCGCCGCTCCTGTACGTGGCGCGGCACTCGTGGTTCGCCGCGACCTCCCGGATGCGCGACCAGCTCCTCGAGAACAACGCGCAGGTGTCCTGGCACCCGCCCGAGGTGGGCGAGAACCGCTTCGGCGAGTGGCTCCGCGGCAACGTCGACTGGGCGCTCTCGCGGGACCGCTACTGGGGCACGCCGCTCCCCGTGTGGGTGTGCGACCGTAACGAGCAGCACGTGCAGTGGATCGGCTCGTTCGCCGAGCTGCGCGATGCCGCGGGCGGGCTGCCCGAGGACTTCGATCCCCACCGTCCGTGGATCGACGAGCCGTCGTGGTCGTGCCCGGAGTGCGCGGGTACGATGCGGCGCACGCCGGAGGTGATCGACGTCTGGTTCGACTCGGGCGCGATGCCGTACGCGCAGTGGCACTGGCCCTTCGAGAACGAGGAGGAGTTCGAGCGCCACTTCCCGGCCGACTTCATCTGTGAGGGGCTCGACCAGACGCGGGGGTGGTTCTACTCGCTGATGGCGATCTCGACGCTGCTCGGGCGCGGTCCGGCGTACCGCAACGTGATCGTGAACGACCTGATCCTCGACGCCGAGGGTCAGAAGATGTCCAAGTCGCGCGGCAACGTCGTGAATCCGTGGGACGCGATCGAGGCGAACGGCGCGGACGCGGTGCGCTGGTATCTCATCACGACGTCGAGCCCGTGGGTGCCCAAGCGCTACGATCCGGCGGGCGTGGCGGAGGCGGCGCACAAGTTCTTCGACACGCTGCTCAACACGTACAAGTTCTTCGCGCTGTATGCGCACGCGGAGTCGTGGCGGCCGAGCGACGCGGATCCGCTGCCGGGGGAGCGGCCGCTGCTCGACCGCTGGCTGCTCTCCCGCCTGGCG
>CAZOYA010000158.1:0-8297 GCA_964583815.1 uncultured Gemmatimonadaceae bacterium
ACCTGGTCGAGGTCGGGCCGCTCCTCGCGGTCCACCTTCACGCTCACGAACAGCTCGTTCATGAGCGTGGCGGTGTCCGGGTCCTCGAACGACTCGCGCTCCATGACGTGGCACCAGTGGCACGAGGAGTAGCCGATCGACAGCAGGACGGGCCGGTCGGTCTCGCGCGCGCGGGCGAACGCCTCCTCGCCCCACGGATACCAGTCCACCGGATTGTCCGCGTGCTGCCGCAGATAGGGGCTCGACTCCGAGGCGAGGCGGTTGGTCATTGCGGACCTCGTAAACAGATGATTATCGTAGCCTGCTGCGCTCCGTCCGACCCCCTCCCCACCTGTGAACGCCTACCTGCGACTGGCCCGGCTCGCGCTCCGGCGACCCCGCACCGTCCCGGCCCTGTTGGGCGCCGCATGGGCCTTCCGCGCCCGTGGATGGTACCGCCGGCCGCCCTTCCTGCCGATCCCTCCGCGGTCCTACCTGCGGTGGCGCATGGACACGGCCTACGGGGATCCCGACGCCGCCCCGCCCCCGGACGAGCTCGAGCGCTATCTCCTGTGGACGTCCCGGATGCGGCGCGACATGCGGCGCTCCACCCGGAGGGCGCTCCGTGGCTAGGCTCGTCCTCGTCGGCGTGTTATGTCTGCTAGCATGGTACTACGTCCCGGAGTCGCGCTCGGTCCTCGAGGGCGCCGGCGCCTCCCTCATGGAACCCGTGAACCGGTGGGACGCACGTGAGGAGATGCGCCGGATCGGCCGCAACGTCGTGGCCCACGAGCGGCTCACCGGACGCCTGCCCGACGCGGACAGCGCGTGGGTCGAGTGGCTGGCGCAGCGCTACGGCGGGGACGGGGCCGAGCGGGACGGCTGGGGCTCGACGTACCGCCTCGTGGTGTGGGCCGACTCGGTGGGGATCGTCTCGCCGGGACCCGATCGCGAGGTGGACACGGAGGACGACCTCCAGGTCGTCACCCCGCGGGGCTGAGGTCGCGCGGTCGCGTCCGCCGCGCGCGCACGCCGGACGACGCTGACCGCATGGATCCCTTCGGCGCCTGGCTCCTCCAGCTCCTGCCGGTCTACGGGCCGTGGGTGCTCTTCGCGATGGCCGCGCTCGAGACCTCCTTCGTGACCGGGCTCATCGTGCCCTCCGGGATGGCGACCTCCTTCGCCACCGCGCTCGCGCTCGAGGGCTCGGTGGCCGCGGCGCCCATGCTCGCGGCGGCGGCCGCGGGGGGCGCGCTCGGGGACACCGCCGGCTTCTGGATCGGGCGGAGGTGGGGGCTGCGCGCGCTCGAGGGGCGGGGCCGGCTCACCCGCGCGGCGCGCGCCCGCCACGAGCGGCTCGCCCGCTTCTTCGGCCGGCACCCGCTGTACTCGGTCACCGGCGGGCGCCTGATCGCCTTCGCGCGCACGCTCATGCCGATGGCGGCCGGGATGAGCCCGCTGTCCTACCGCACGTTTCTGCTCTACGAGCTGCCGGGGCTCGCCGGTTGGCTCGCGCTCTACGTGGGGATCGGCTGGGCGGCGGGCGAGAGCTGGCAGGTCGTGGCGCAGCAGGTGGGTCTCGGCGGCGCGATCCTCTTCGCGGCCGCCGGCCTCGCGCTCTGGCTGGCGATGCGCGCGCGCCGGAACGGCCGACGCCACGGGGCCGCGGGTTGACCCTGCGGGTCGGGCTGACCGGCAGCATCGCGGCCGGCAAGTCCACGGTCGCGGCGGCCTGGGCGCGCGCGGGGGTCCCCGTGGTGAGCGCGGACGACCTCGCGCGGCGGGCCGTCGAGCCGGGGAGCGCGGGCCTCGCGGAGGTCCGGGCCGCCTTCGGCGACGGCGTGATCGCGCCGGACGGCTCCCTGGACCGCGCGGCCATGCGCGCGCGGGGTCTTCCGCGACGACGAGGCGCGGGCACGCCTCGAGGCGATCGTCCACCCGCGGGTGCACGCGCTCCGCGACGAGTGGCTCGCGGGGCTCGAGCGCGCGGGGACGCCCCTCGCGGTGGCGGAGATCCCGCTCCTCTTCGAGACCGGCATGGAGGGCGACTTCGACGTGGTCGTCACGGTCGAGGCGCCGGAGGACGTGCGCCTCCGCCGCATCGTGGAGACCCGCGGCCTCGACGAGGACGAGGCGCGGCGCATGATGGCCGCGCAGATGCCCGCCGCCGAGAAGCGCGCCCGCGCCGACGTGGTGATCGAGAACGACGGATCGCTCGAGGAGCTCGAGACCCGCGCCGCCCGGGTGCTCGAGGAGCTCCGCGGCCGGGCGGGCCGGGTGCTCCGCATGGACCTGCACCTGCACACCCGGGGCTCGTGGGACTGCCTCTCGGACCCGGAGGCCGTGCTCCGCCGGGCGCGCGCGCTCGGGTACGGGCGCATCGCGATCACCGACCACGACCGGCTCGGCGTCGCGCTCCGGATGGCCGAGGCGCACCCCGAGCACATCGTGCCGGGCGAGGAGGTGCGGACCGCGGAGGGCCTCGACGTGATCGGGCTCTACCTGCACGAGGAGATCCCGAAGGGCACGCCGGCCGAGAAGACGATCGCGTGGATCCGCGCGCAGGGCGGGATCCCCTACCTGCCGCACCCGTACGCGGGCGGGAAGGGCGGGGGCGGCCGCCTGGCGGACGTGCTGGCGCCGCTCTGCGACGTGGTGGAGGTCTTCAACGCGCGTCTCCACGACCAGGCCCAGAACGAGCGCGCGGCGGCGCTCGCGGAGCGGCACGGCAAGCTCCGGAGCGCGGGCTCCGATGCGCATACGGTGCGCGAGCTCGGCAACGCCTTCGTCGATCTGCCCCCGCACGAGAACCGCCCCGACGCGCTTCGCCGGGCGCTCGCGCGCGCACGCTGCGGGGGCCGGGAGGCGTCGCGCCTCGTGCACCTCGCCTCGACGTGGGCGAAGGTGCGCAAGAAGCTGCCGGGGGCGCGGTCCGACTGAGGCGGGGCGGCTCCCGCCCCCCGTCGCGGCCCCGCCCCCCATGGCGGCGTCCCTCCGGCTCTGGATATCTTCCCGGAGAGCCGGTCGGGGACCGCGCTCGTCACCTTCAGGGTCAGGAGTCGGAGTGAGCTACCGGACGCCGCCGGCCAGGGTGGCCGCGGTCAAGCAGGCGAGGGACGCTCTTCTGGCCTCCCGTCGAGCGGTGCTCACGACCCACCTGAACGCGGACGGGGACGGAGCGGGCTGCGAGGCGGCCGTCGCCTCCTGGCTCCGCGCCAACGGGACCGAGGTGTGGATCATCAACCCCACGCCGTTTCCGGACCCGTTCCTCTTCCTGGTCGAGTCCGAGGACTGGATCGTGCCGGCCGGCACCCGGCGCGCGCGCGACCTCTGCGACCGGGCCGATCTCGCGGTCGTGCTGGACACGGGCGAGATCCCGCGTATCGGGCGGGTTCGTGACATGATCCGCGACGTGCCCACGATCGTCATCGACCACCATCCCCCGGGCGAGCAGTCGATCGCGGGCCTCTCGCTACGGGATCCGGCCGCGTGCGCCACGGGCGAGCTCGTCTACGACATCGTGAGCGCGGCCAACGGGCCCTGGAACGACTGGGTGCTGCGCGGGATCTACGTGTCGATCCTGACCGATACCGGGAGCTTCCGCTTCACGAACGCGACGCCCGACTGCCACCGGATCGCCGCCGACCTCATCGAGCGCGGGGTGAATCCCGAGACGACGCACGACCGCATCTACGGCTCCGCGCCGATGCGGAAGTACCGGATGCTCCGGCACGCGCTCGACACGCTCGAGCACGACCCCGAGTGGGGGATCTCGTGGATGGTGGTGCCGCACGACGTCTTCCAGGAGCTCGGCGCCACGAGCGAGGACCTCGAGGGCCTCGTGGACGTGCCGCGCTCGCTCGAGGGCACGCGCGTCGGGCTGCTCTTCCGGCTCACCACGCTCGGGGAGGTGAAGGTGTCGTTCCGCTCGAGCGGGGAGGTGGACGTAAACCAGCTCGCCCGGCGCTTCGACGGTGGCGGGCACGTGAAGGCGTCGGGCGCCGTGCTCCCGGGACCGATGGAGGTCGCCATCGAGCGGGTGCTCGCCGCCACGCGCGAGGCGGTCGCGGCGGCCGTGGCCGAGGTGGCTTCGCGGTGAGGATGCCCGAGCGGGCCTCCGCCCGCGCGGACGCCGATCCCGGCGTGCCCGAGGCCGTGCCCCGCACGCTGCTGCGCGTCCGCGACGTGCTCGGCGCCGAGGCGATCGATCGGCTCTGGATCTTCCCGCCGGTGCGCAGGGGCCGAAAGGAACAGGGACTGGTCGCCGTCAGTACATATCTGGATGGCCCCGAGGACCGTCGCAGCATGGTGACGGTCCCGTACGTGGCGGAGCGCACCGGCCAGGGCGTCACCGTCGCGCCGTCGTTCATGCGCGAGGGCGAGGCGCCGGCCGATCGCTTCCCCGCGGTCATCCAGGGCGTGGTTGCCCGCAGCGGCGAGGAGCTCGGCGACGCGCGCGAGGTCGAGATCGGCGGTCGGCCCGAGCGATTCGAGGAGCTCCTCGAGGAGTACGACGAGGCTTTCCTGAGGGCGATGGATCCGTGAGCGAGAAGACCCTGACCGAGAAGGTCACCCGCGATCCCTTCACCCGGCTGTTCGGCCGCTACCTGCGCGATCAGGGCCTCCCGGTGACGCAGCAGCGGGAGGTCGTGGCCGACGTGGTGTTCGGCTCCGACGAGCACATGTCGGTGGACGACATCGAGCGCGAGATCCGCGCGCGGGGCGAGCGGATCGGCAAGGCGACCATCTATCGCACGCTGGACCTGCTCGTGCGGAGCCGGCTGGTCGAGGAGCACGATTTCGGCGAGGGCTTCAAGCGCTACGAGCACCGGCTCTCGCGTCATCCCGTGCACGAGCACCTGATCTGCGTGGAATGCGGGCGCGTGACCGAGTTCGAGAGCACGGAGATGTACGGCATCGTGAACCGGGTTCGCGCGGAGCACGGCTTCCAGCCCGCCCGGCATCGCCTCGAGATCTACGGTCTCTGCCGCTCGTGCCAGGAAGCGGGCGTCGAGCTGCGCAACGAAGGCCTCGTCTGCCCGATCGAGATCGTCTGAGCCGGCGCCGCGCTCGCGGGCACGGCACGAATCCCCCCGCACCCCGCGTTCCATGACTTCCATGCCCGTCCCGGAGGGACACGTGCCTCGTCGCGACGTGCCGGTCGGACTGGAGGGGCTCCCCTGGGAGCTCCCGCACACCTTCCTCGGGCTCGACGGCCCCGCGGCCGCGTTCGAGACCGCCCGCGGGCTGATCCTGCCCGTGCCCTTCGAGGCGACGACCTCGTACGGCGGCGGGACGCGCCGGGGGCCCGGCGCGATCGTCGAGGCGTCCCGCTTCATCGAGCTCTACGACCAGGAGCTCGACGCCGAGGCGGCGACCACGTACGGCGTGCACACGCTCCCCGCGCTCGACCTCACCCGCGCGGGCGCGGCCGAGGCGATGGAGGAGCTCGGCGTCGCGTACGGCCGCATCGCGGAGGTGGCGGGCGACCGGTTCCTGCTCATGCTCGGGGGCGAGCACGCGATCACCGGTCCGGCCGTGCTCGCGCAGGCGGACCGCTGCGGCGAGCTCAGCGTGCTCCAGATGGACGCGCACGCCGATCTCCGGGAGAGCTACGAGGGCACCCCGCACTCGCACGCGTCCGTCATGGCGCGGGTGCTCGACCGCGTGGACGTGGTGGGCGTGGGGATCCGCGCCGTGAGCGATCCCGAGATCCGGCTCTCGCGGGAGTGCGAGGGCTCGACGCTCGTGTGGGCGGACGAGATGTGGGAGGACGACGCCTGGATGGACCGGGCGCTCGAGGCGCTCGGGCCGAAGGTCTACCTCTCGTTCGACGTCGATTACTTCGATCCCTCGCTCGTCCCCTCGACCGGGACGCCGGAGCCGGGCGGCGGAGACTGGTACCGCACGCTCCGCTTCCTCCGCCGGGTCTTCCGGGAGCGCGAGGTGGTGGCGGCCGACATCGTGGAGCACGCGCCCGTGCCCGGGCTGCACGCCCCGGACTTCCTCGTGGCCAAGCTCGCGTACAAGCTGCTCTCCTACCGCCTGCACGAGGATCGCGGGCGGAGCGCCTGAGCGGTGCCGGCCGAGCGGACGCATCTCGCGGGCGGGGGCGCCGAGGCCTCCTTCGATCACGACGCCATCGCGCGGACCGTGGGGTCGGAGACGATCCCGGGCAACCGGATCACGCTGGAGTTCGAGGGCTCGAGCACCTTCGCGATGTGGCTCGACTGCATCCGCTCGGCGCAGCGCTTCGTCTACTTCGAGAACTACGTCGTCCGGGACGACGAGGTCGGCCGGAGCTTCCGCGACGCGCTCGCCGACAAGGCGCGGGAAGGCGTTCCGGTCTACGTGCTCTACGACTGGGTCGGGTGCTGGGCCACCCCGCGCGCGTTCTGGAAGCCGCTCGAGCAGGCGGGCGCCCGGGTGCACGCGTTCCACCGGCCGACGATCGGGCTCGGCAACCCGTTCGGCATCGTGCAGCGCGACCACCGGAAGCTCGTCTGCGTCGACGGCGAGGTGGCGTTCGTCGGCGGCTTCTGCATCGGCGAGGAGTGGGCGGGGAGCGCGGGCCGACCGCCCTGGCGCGACACGGGGCTCGAGATCCGTGGACCCGCGGCGCGCGCCGCGGGGGTCGTGTTCGAGCGTCACTGGGCCTCCGTGGCCGACCCGATGTTCCTCGCGGCCACGCTGCGGGAGCCCGCGCCGGCCGGCGACATCCCGGTGTGGCTCGTCGAGGGCGAGCCGGGCCGCGCCCGCGTCTACCGCACGCTGCACCTCTCGGCGACCCGTGCGCGCAAGCGCATCTGGATCACGGACGCCTACTTCGTGGCCCCCCGCTCGCTCTCCGAGGCGCTCGCCTCGGCGGCGCGCGACGGCGTGGACGTGCGCATCCTCGTGCCGGCCCACAACAACTGGCCCATCGTCGGCAGCATCTCGCGGGGCGGCTACCGCCCGCTCCTCGAGGCGGGGGTCCGCATCTTCGAGTGGCAGGGGCCGATGATCCACGCGAAGACGTCCGTGGTGGACGGCGTGTGGAGCCGGATCGGGTCGAGCAACCTCAACGGAGCGAGCCTCATGGGGAACTGGGAGCTCGACGTGGCCGTGCTCGATCCGGGGCTCGGGGCCCAGCTCGAGGGGCTCTTCCTCGCCGACCTCGCCTCGTCCGTCGAGATCGTGCTGCCGGGCCGGCCGCGCGCCGTGAGCCTGCTGCCCACGGGCGGGCAGCCGCCGACCGAGTCGCTCGACCCGGAGGGCTCGCTGCCGGAGCGTCTCGAGCAGCTCCGGGCGCGCCACCAGCTCGGGCGCCGGGTCACGATGGCGTCCGTCGTGCGGGCGCGCTTCGTCCTCGGCAACGCGCTCGCCGGCGACCGCACGCTCGGCCGAGAGGATCGGGCGGTGCTCGGCACGCTCTCCATCACGATCCTGATCCTGGCCGTGCTCGCGGCGATCTTCCCCACGGCCGTCGGATGGACGCTCGCCGCGGTGCTCGGCTGGTTCGGCGGCACGACCGGCATCCGGGCGCTGATCCAGGCGCGGCGCGCGCGACGGGAGGAGCGGGAGGCGCAGGAGGAGGCGCTGCGGGCCGAGCGGGAAGCGGCGGAGGGCGGGGGCGCGGCCGGCGCCGGGACCCCGCTCCGGGCGGAACAGGACGGGCGCTGAGGGGCTAATGAGGTCCCCCTTCAGGAGATCGAGGTGAACGCAGTCGACGTGGGCATCACCATCGCCTTCACGGCGGGTGTCCTCTCCTTCCTCTCCCCCTGCGTGCTCCCGCTCGTGCCGAGCTATCTCACGTTCGTGACCGGCATGAGCCTCGAGGACCTGCAGACCGGCGTGAACCGGCGCGCGACGTTCATGCACGCGCTCCTCTTCGTGGTCGGGTTCAGCGCGATCTTCGTGCTGCTCGGCGCTTCCGCGTCGTTCCTCGGGCAGTTCTTCCGGCAGTACGAGGTGTGGATCGCGCGGATCGGCGGCGTGATCATCATCCTGCTCGGCCTGCACCTCACCGGGATCCTCCGCATCGCCCCGCTCATGCGCGAGCGGCGCGTGCACCTGAACGACAAGCCGGCCGGCTACCTCGGCACGCTGGGCGTGGGGATGGCGTTCGGGGCCGGCTGGACGCCCTGCATCGGCCCGATCCTCGGGGCGATCCTCACCTACGGCTTCACGCAGGAGACGATGTGGGCGGGGGTGGGGCTCCTGTCCGTCTACTCGCTCGGGCTCGCCGTGCCCTTCCTCGTCTCCGCGCTCGCCCTCGACGCCTTCCTGCAGGCCTTCCAGCGCTTCCGCCGCTGGATCCCGGTGGTGGAGAAGGGCTC
>CAZOYA010000159.1:0-5406 GCA_964583815.1 uncultured Gemmatimonadaceae bacterium
CAGTTGCCGATGAACGTCTCGAGCACCCGCACCTCGGGATCGACGGCCTTCGCGCCGGCCTCGAACGCGCGGAAGGTGCCGACCGCGGGCGGAATCGCCACGCCCCCGACCATCCCCACCGTGCCGGTCTCGCTCATCCCCGCCGCGACCATCCCCGCGAGGTAGCTCCCCTGCTCGAGCCGGAAGATGAGCGGGACCACGTTCTCCGACACGCGCCCGCCTCCCGACACCACGATCGTCATTTCGGGGAAGCGCTCGCCGGCGCGCAGCGCCGCGTCCTGGTACTCGAACCCGTGCGCGAACACCAGGTCGTAGCCGGACGACGCGTAGGAGAGGAAGGCCTCGTCGTACTCGGCGGGCGTGCGCGTCTGCTGATGGCTCACGCTCGCGCCGAGCGAGTCCCGCAGCATCATCAGGCCCTCCCAGCCGCCGGCATACCATCCGGCATCGCTGACGGGGCCCGAGGTGAGGAGCGCGGCCTGGAAGGTGCCTTCCTCCCCGCCGGCTCCGCCGTCCGGCGCGCCGCCGCACGCGGCCCCGCCGAGCGCCACGAGAAGGAGCGGGAGGGAGGCCAGCGGGCGTGGGATCGGGGACATGCGCCAGGTCCTTCGACGGGACGACCGAACGGGGCGAGGCGAGGCGGTAGCGCCGCGCAGCACAGTCTAAGCGGATGCCTCGCGCGGGCCAAAGGGGGATCGCGCATTCGGGTGCGGGGTTCCTATGATGGGCATCCCACGGAACACGCAGCGAACGCACCGAGATGATCCGAGACCTCCTCGCCCGTCCGATCGAGAAGCGCCCCTCCACGCTGCGCTTCGAAGGCCGCATTCTCTACCTCGTCGACGACACGGAGCAGTTGGAGGCGCAGCTCTACGGGGGACGCGACCTCGAGCTCGACGACGAGGTGCGCGCGCGGCTCCGTGACCAGATCTCCACGGACGAGATCACGCCCGCCTACATCTGCTTCTTCTACGACGAGACGCTCGGCGACTTCCCGTATCTCGGCCTGCGGACCACGAACCGCAGCACGGGCACGACCGACTATCCCGTGAAGCGGCGGGCCGTGAAGGACGGCGGGTTCGTCTGCTCCGTGGCGGGGAAGCGGCGGGGCAAGGGAAGCAGCCGGGAGGCGAGCCCGTACGCCGAGCTGCACGCGGGGATCCGCGTCGTGGTCGCCGAGAGCATCGAGCGCATCTACAACGAGAACTGCCAGAACCTCGGGGTCCTCACGACCACCGACTTCGGCATCATCGACCGCATCCGCCGGGGCGAGGAGATCCCGCTCGAGGCCTTCACGCGGGGCACGGACGACATCACCCGCCAGATCATCGAGTACGGCGGGCTCTTCGAGTTCAACGTGGCGCGGCTGCAGGGCAAGGTGACGATCCCGGTGACGGCGGCGCTCGAGCCCGGGGCGCCGGCGAGCCGGCCCATGACCGTGGCCGAGAAGATCTTCGCGCGGCATCTCGTGACGGACGCCTCGAAGGGCGAGGCCGGCGTTGCCTGGGTGAAGCCCGGGGACGCGGGCTTCTTCCGCACGGACATCCGCTTCAGCCACGAGTACGTCACGCCCATGGCGTCGATCTTCTTCGAGGAGAAGGTGGGCGAGGACGCGAAGGTCGTGGATCCCGACTCGATCCTGTTCTTCCGCGACCACCTGACCTTCCTGTCGAAGGTCATGAGCCAGGAGCGCATCGAGGAGGGGCTCCTCGACGTCGCGAACGAGCTCGAGGTGAAGCAGCGCACCTTCGCCGAGAGGCAGGGCGTGAAGCTCTACGGCGAGCAGATGGGGCACCGGCTGGGCTCCCAGGCGATCTGCCACTCGAAGATCCTCGAGGAGTACGCCGAGCCCGGCATGCTCGTGATCGGCACCGACTCGCACACCCCGCACGCGGGCGCGATCGGCGCCGTGGCCTTCGGCGTGGGCACCACGGCGATCTTCAACTCGTGGATCACGAAGGACGTGCGGGTCCAGGTGCCGGCGTCGTTCAAGGTCGTGATCGAGGGCACGCCGGCCCCGAACGTGACCGCCAAGGACTACATGCTCGAGATCCTGCGCCATCCGTACGTGCGGGATGGGCAGGCGATCGGGCAGATCATCGAGTACGCGGGCTCGGCGGTCGAGGCGCTCGGTGTGGACGAGCGCGCCACCATGACGAACATGGCGGCCGAGGTCGGGGCGTTCACCGGCATCATCGCCCCGGACGAGAAGTGTGTGGAGTTCCTCGTGCGGGAGCGCGGGATGGACCGGGCGCGCGCCGAGGCGCTCCTCGAGGGGATGCACAGCGATCCGGGCGCGGAGTACGTGAAGGTCATCGAGATCGACGCGTCGAAGATCCGTCCCATGGCCGCGCTTCCGAACGACCCCGGCAACGGCGTCTACCTGGACGAGCTCGAGGGCGAGCGCGTGCGCATCGACATCGCCTACGCCGGATCATGCACCGCCGGGAAGAAGGAGGACATGGACATGTACGCCCGCGTCCTCGCCGAGGCGGACCGCCAGGGCCTCCGCGTCCATCCCGACGTGCGGCTCTACATCCAGTGCGGCTCGATCGAGGTGCGCGAGTACTGCCGTGCCCAGGGGTATCTCGACCTCTTCGAGCGGATGGGCGCGGAGTTCATCGAGCCGGGCTGCGGCGCCTGCATCGCGGCCGGCCCGGGCGTGACGGCCTCGCCGGACGAGGTGTCGATCTCCTCGCAGAACCGCAACTTCCCGGGCCGCTCCGGACCCGGGCAGCTCTACCTGGGATCGCCGTACTCCGTGGCCGCCAGCGCCGTGGTGGGCTTCGTCACGAGCTGGACGCCCGGGCGGCCCTTCGAGCCGGTCGAGCCCCGCAAGCTCGCCACGATCTAGAGGGGCGGCCGCCCCCGCCGAACCTCCGCCGCGCCCCCTGCGGCCCCGCGGCGTCCCACTTCTGGCACGCAGCCTGCACGGATACCGCGCGTTTCAGGCCCGGGAGGGCATTCGCCGGAGCGGTTCTCCGGTGTCGCGCCTTCGAGCCAGAGGGTACCAGGTTGGATGCCGGCCCGCGACGCCCCTCCCGAGAGCCCGTTTCGGCTATCTCACAACTCGCTGTGCGACCTGGACTTAGGGCGTCGGGCGGAGCACCTCGTTCGAACACGGCACGCTACCTGCATCTGTAACAGCCGTGCGTCGGGAGGGGGATTTCCGACCGACCGATTTCGTGCGATTCCCCAGCGAAGGAAGGAAGGTATGAGGACCAGCAATCGGATCTCCCGCCAACTGGCCGTGGTGGCCGGTCTCGGTCTGGCAGCGGGTGCCTGCTCGACCGTGAGCCCCGACGAGATGGACGTGGGTCTCCAGTCCCTCCGCGACGAGATGAGGCAGGAGATGCAGTCCGGCGACGAGCGCGTCGCCCAGGAGCTCAACGGCCGCATCGACTCCGTCGAGGACCGCATCGCGCAGCTCGAGTCCGACCTCCAGGCGATGGAGGAGGAGTTCGAGGTGACCGTGCAGCGGCTCGAGGACCAGCTCCGCTTCGACGTCCCGGTCTACTTCGGCTTCGATCAGGCCGAGCTCCAGCCCGAGGCGCACGCGGTGCTCGACCGCTTCGGCGCGGTGGCCCAGCAGTACTACCCGGACGCCACGATCACGGTGGAGGGCTTCACCGATCCGTCCGGCCCCGAGGCCTACAACCAGCAGCTCGGTCAGCGGCGCGCCGAGGCCGTCCGCGGCTACCTGATCGGCAACACACAGCTCGTCGAGGATCGCGTCCGTGCGATCAGCTACGGTGAGGACACCCGCCGCCTGATCGCGCCCGGCGAGACCGGCCCCGGGCAGGAAGGCTGGCAGAACCGGCGTGCCGTCCTGGTCATCGACCACAACGGTGCTCCGCCGGCCCGTGTGAGCGACGTCGGCGGGCGGTAGCGCTTCGCGCAGTCGTCCGTTCGACGTACGAGCGGGGGGTTCGGTCCGGGGGGGCCGGCCCCCCGTTTCGTTTGTGCGGTATCCCCGCGGCAGGGCGGGCGCCCGCCGCGGGGCTAGGGCCGCAGGCGTCCGAGCCGGAGGGCGTTCGCCGTGACCGCGAGCGAGACGCCCATGTCCCCGATCACCACGGCGGCGATCAGGGAGACCGCGCCGAGCGGCACGCCCACCGCGAGCACCCCCTTCACGAGAAGCGCGAGCACGATGTTCGCGCGGATCACCCGCACCGCCTCCCGCGAGAGGCCCCGCACGTAGGGCAGGAGCGTCAGGTCGTCGCCCATCAGGGCGATGTCGGCCGTCTCGAGCGCCGCGTCGGAGCCGGCCGCACCCATGACGATCCCCACGTCGGCGGTGGCGAGCGCGGGCGCGTCGTTCACGCCGTCCCCCACCATGGCGACCGGGCCGTGCCGCGCCCGGAGCTCCCGTACCACCTCGACCTTCTGCTCGGGCAGCAGCCCCGCGCGCACGTCGTCCACACCGATCTCGCGCCCGATCGCGCCGGCGGCCGAAGGCGTATCCCCGGTGAGCATGGCGACGTGCTCGACGCCGTCCTCGCGCAGGCGGGCGACCGCCTCGGCAACATACCCGCGGGTTCGGTCCGCGACGGCGAACCAGGCCGCGGGCCGGCCATCGACGGAGACCGCGACCGGCGTGCGGCCGTCGCCCAGGAAGGGGGCGGGCGTTTCGGCCCCCGGGGCCGCGAACGCGGGGCTTCCCACGCGCAGCGTGCGGCCCGCGACGCGCCCCTCCACGCCGCGCCCAGGCACGGAGGTGAAGGCCTCGACCGCGGGCCGGGCGAGGCCGCCCGCCGGATCCACGTGCTCGAGCAGCGCGCGGGCGAGCGGGTGCTCGGAGCGGGACTCGAGCGCGGCGATGGCGGCATGGAGCTCCGCCGCGTCCTCTCCCGGCTCGATCCGGTCCTCCACCACGACCGGATGGCCGAAGGTGAGCGTGCCCGTCTTGTCGAGCGCGAGCGCCCGCACGCTCCCGAGGGTCTCGAGGTGCACGCCGCCCTTGATGAGGACCCCGTGGCGGGCCGCGGCCGTCACGCCGCTCACGACGGCGACCGGGGTGGAGATGACGAGCGCGCACGGGCAGGCGATCACCAGGAGCGTGAGCCCCCGGATGAACCAGGTCCCGAACGGCTCGCCGAGGAGCGCGACCGGCAGCACGACCGTGAGCAGCGCGGCGACGGTCACCGTGGGGGTGTACCAGCGCGCGAAGCGCTCCACGAAGCGCTCGGTGCGCGTGGAGCCGGCCTCCGCCTCCTCCACCATGCGGATGATGCGGGCGAGCGTGCTCTCGCTCGCCGGACGGTCCGTCCGTACGAGTAGGTATCCTTCACGGTTGATGGTCCCCGCGAAGACCGTCGAGCCCGCGGTCTTCTCGACCGGCATCGACTCGCCCGTGACCGACGACTGGTCGACGGCCGAGGCGCCCTCCACGACCGTCCCGTCCGT
>CAZOYA010000159.1:5506-8232 GCA_964583815.1 uncultured Gemmatimonadaceae bacterium
GCGGACGTTTCAGCTGAAACGTCCCGCACGTCATTCGCGGACATGATCGAGCCCCGTTCGGAAGAGGAGGTCGATGTGCTCGTCGTCGAGCGCGTAGTACGTCATCCGGCTCTCGCGCCGGTGCCGCACCAGGCGGAGCGCCCGCAGGACCCGCAGGTGGTGGCTCACCGCCGAGGCGCTCACCCCCGTGAGCGCGGCCAGGTCGTTCACGCACATCTCGCCCTCCGCGAGCGCTTCCACGAGGCGCAGGCGCGTGGGGCTCGCCAGCACCTGGAAGGTCTCGGCGAGGCGCTCGAGCTCCGCTTCGGAGGCGCCGGCGTTGCGGGCACGGCGGACGGCTTCGTGGTCGATCAGGGATTGCATGGGCGCGTGCTTCGGGGAGGCGGCGGGCGCCGCGGGTGGTGATGCGGTCAATATATGAGCAGGTGCTCAGGTGTTGAAGGGTCGGGCGCCGGCGCTGCGCATACTATTGCGGCCAATAGTATTGCTGATAATAGTATTGCTATGGATCCAATACGTGCGCGCGGGCCGCTCGAGGACTTACTGGATTCCCCGAGCGAGCGTCCCCTTCTCGGGCTGGTGTACGGAAGACGACGCATCGGCAAGTCGACCCTGCTCCACGCCCTAGTGGAGGAGCGGCGAGGCTTCTACTGGGAGGCCACCCGGGGTGAGACGGCCGTCCACCTCGCACGGCTCGGTGAGGCGTTGGGCGCGCATCTCGGCGTCGGAAGGCTCGCGTTCGAGAGCTGGGAGGATGCGCTCGTGGAGCTCCTGCGACTGAGAGGCGAGCGTGGGATACCCGTCGTGCTGGACGAGTTCGGATACCTGCTCGAGGCCGATCCGGGACTCGACTCCATCGTGTCGTCCCTCCTCGGACCGGAGCGAGGGTCGGTCCGGGGTCGCGCGCGCCTGATCCTTTGCGGATCGGCGATCGCGCTGATGAGCTCCCTGACCGCAGGTCAGGCGCCCCTCCGCGGTCGAGCGGCCATGGAGCTCGTCATGCACCCGTTCGATCTCCGGCAGATCGCGTCCGTGCTCGGCCTCACCGACGACCTGCTGCTGGCCACGCGCCTGTTCGCGGTCACGGGAGGCGTGGTCGGGTACTCGACGGATATGGTCGGATACGACCTGCCGAAGTCCCTCGACGACTTCACGCGCTGGATCGCGCAGCGGGTTCTCTCGCCCGCGGCCACGCTCCATCACGAGGCGAGTACGCTCCTCGCGGAGGATCCAGCACTCTCCGGGGCGAGCCCTGCGCTGCACCACAGCATCCTCGGTGCGATCGCGAATGGCGCCGTCACGGCCGGATCCATCGGGAACCGCCTGCGACGGCCCGTGTCCAACCTCGCGCCGGCGTTGAACCGTCTCGTCGCCGCCGGGTTCGTCGTCCGCGACGATGACCCCATCAGGAGTCGGCGTCCCACGTACGCGCTCGCCGACTCGTTTCTCCAGTTCCACTACGCCGTCCTCGAGCCGCACGGCCCCCTCCTCCGGCACCGCGATCCCCGGGAGCTCTGGACCCGGCGGCTGTCCGCGATCTTCGACGCGCGCGTACGAGGCCCGGTCTTCGAGGAGCAGGCGCGGACCTGGGTCCGCCGCTACGCGGACGAGGCCACGCTGGGGGGGCCTCCGGACCACGTCGGGAGGTCTGCGGCGGCGGTCGACGGGATCGAGCACGAGCTCGACGTGCTCGTGGCCGCAGACGATGGCGCGACGCAACCTTCCGAGCGCACCGTCATCGCGATCGGAGAGGCGAAGGCCGGCGAGCGCGTGGGCCGACGCCAGCTCCACCGTCTCGAGCGGACGAGAGCGAGCCTCGGCACGAGGGCCGCGGGGGCCAAGCTACTCCTTTTCGGGTGTTCGTTCGAGGCGGAGCTGGTGGAGATCGCGGATGTGCGGAACGATGTGGAGGTCGTGGATCTCGGACGACTGTATGGAGGGGCTTGAGGTGGCCAGCCGGTATGCTGGAATCGGCTTTCGCGCGGGAAGCTACACTGGAGTGGTGTCGTTCCAGGCCGGTCGACTTCATTGAAGCGCGTCAGGATCGCCGGTTCCATCGGAGTCGCCTGGCTGCTCGGCTCGTGCGGGCCGTCGGATTCCGACGTGATCGTCACGAGAACCGACTCGGCCGGGGTGTCCATCGTCCTGAGCTCGGGGCCGGACAGGGCGGCATCCTGGTCGCTGCACCTGGACTACCGGCTGGGAGGACAGGCCACGGGGCCCGAGTCCTTCTACCGGCTGTACCCGCGCTACGTGAGCGTCGGCCCCACCGGCACGATCGCGGTCCTCCACGCGCAAGCGCTCCGGGCGAGCGTCTTCGGGCCCGACGGTGGCTTCATCCGGACGTACGGTGCCGCGGGCGAAGGACCCGGAGAGTTCATCTCGCCGTCCGCCATCGCGGTCCGACCGGATGGCGAGGTCCTCGTCCACGACTTCGCCAAGAGGGCGCTCGTCCGGTTCACAGGCGAAGGAGAGATCCTGGATGAAAGCCGTCCGACCGTCCCGTTCAACGGCGTCGCCATGGCCGGGACCCGCACCGGCCTCCTCCTGTTGTCCGATACCAGGGTGCGCGGCGACGGCGAGGTGACGCGCAGGATCTTCCACCTGTCTCCCACCGATACGGTCCAGCTCGGCCCCACCGTGACCGGCCCCAGCAGGATCGTCGACTACACTTCCTGCGGCGGAGTCCGGATGTCCCTGCCTCCCCTGTTCTCCGCCGATCTGGT
>CAZOYA010000160.1:0-8183 GCA_964583815.1 uncultured Gemmatimonadaceae bacterium
GAGGAGCTCGGGGGCGAGGGTGGTCGTCAGCTCGAGGCGCGACTCGGGCGGCAGGCCCGTGAGCCGTTTCAGCTCGAGCTCGGCGAGCGCGAGGGCGTTCTCCGCCTCGATCACGTTCGGCTCGAGGTTGTCGCGCTCCACGCGGGCCTGAAGCTCCTCGAAGTCGGAGACCAGGCCCTGCTGGCGCTGCAGCACGACCTCGCGGAGCTGCTCGTCGGCGAGCGCGTGGCTCTCGCGGGCGATCGCGACCAGCTCGCGGGCGAGCAGCACCTGGAAGTAGGCCGAGCGCGCCCGGTAGGCCACGGTCGAGCGGGCGTCCTCGAGCCCGTACTCGGTGACCTCGCGGACGTGACGCGCCACGTCGAGCGCCCCGCCGATCCGCATGCTGAAGATCGGCTGCGAGATCGAGAGCGTCGCGGTCCACGTGTTCGGCCGCCCGAAGGGGAGCGCGTCCGCGTCGGCGCCGTTCCCGCCGTCCGGCGGGCCGAAGGAGATGTCGTCGAAGATCGACGCGAGCGTGCGGCTGTACCCGACGTTCGCCGAGAGCTGCGGGAGCGCGTCCGCGCGCGCCTGCACGACCTGCGCGCCCGCGAGGTCCCGCTGCGCCTCCGCGAGCCGCACCGTCTCGTCGTGCACCCGCGCGCGCTCGACGGCCTCCGTCACAGAGAGGCGGACCGGCGCGCCCGGGGCCTCGGCCGTCGGCTCCTCCTGCCACGCCGCGAGCCCGGCGGGGCGGGCGGCGAGCAGAAGCGCGGCGGCCGCGAGGAGGATCCCCGCGCGCCCGCCGCGCCCGTTCACGCGGAGCCCGAGGGCCCGCACCCGCGCTCCACGGCCACGCACGCCCGGAGCCGGCCTCCCCTTCCCCTGTGCATCCATATCTATGTCCCGTTCGGCCGGCCCGGAGCACCCGCCGCTGCGGTCACCCTTCCAAGAAAGAAAGTAAATATTTACTTTACACCCATGTCGGTCAATCCCCCTCGGGAGACGCGCGCAGCCGGTCCCCGGACCGGCGGCGGCAAGCCCCGACGCCAGTATCGCTCCCGCGAGGAGCGTCGCCGCGAGATCAGCGAGGCCACGCTCGAGATCCTTGCGGAGCTCGGCCCCGCGGCCTGGACCACGGCGGTCCTCGCCGAGCGCGTCGGCGTGGCCGAAGCCACCCTGTTCAAGCACTTCGACAACAAGGCGGACATCCTCGTCACGGCGGTGACGCGACAGGAGAACCGTACGCAAGAATGGATCCGCTCCTGGGAGACGGCGGCGTCCGGGTGGGACGCGTTCCAGGAGTTCCTCGAAGCGCTCGTGGAGCACGCCGTGGAGCACGGCGGCGGCCCGATCGTGCTGCTCGAGCACGCCACCCGTTTCCCGGCCGAGCTGATGGATCTGCTGCGGGGGACACACGTGCTCCTGACCGAGCGGCTGGAGGGCTTCCTCTCCGGCTCGGAGCTCGAGCCGGTGGCCCCCGCCCTCGCGGGGATCGGCCTGTCGATCGCGACCCGGACCCTGCTCACCTGGTCGATGGAGCACCGGTCGCGGGAGCCGCTCCGGAGGATGCACCGCCAGCTCGAGCTGCTCGGCCGCGCCTTCCGCTCCGCCGATCCCGCCGCGCTGCGGGAGCTCGACGCGTGACCATGCCGGCGCGCGTGATCGAGGTGGCGCGGGACCACCTGCTCGACCGCGGCCTCCTCGAGTTCTCGCTGCGGGCGCTCGCCCGCGATCTCGGGATGACGGCCCCGGCGCTCTACCGGTACTTCCCGAACCGGACCGCGCTGCTCGAGGAGATTGCGGAGCGCAGCTTCGACCTGCTCGACGCCCGTCTCATGGAAGCGCTCGCGGGCTCCGGCCCCCACGACCGGCTCGCCCGCGCGGCGCACGGATACCTGCGCTTCGGGCTCGACCACCCGCGAGACTTCGCGCTCCTGGCGCTGCTCCCCGGCGCCTTCGGGTCGCTTCCGCTGTCAGAGGGTCTGCGCGGCCGCGAGGCGGCGACCTTTCAGTTCTGGACGGACCGCGTGCGCGAGGCGATGGAGGCCGGCGTGCTCGTCGCGGGGCCGCCCGAGGAGGTGGCCGCGGCGCTCCGGTCCATGGCCCACGGGCTCATCAGCCTCCACCTGCGGGGCACCCTCGAGGCCGCGGACCGCCCCGCCTTCGAGGCGCTCTTCTGGGCCTCCGGGATTCGATTGATGGAGGGCCTCGCCGGTCCGCTCTGGAACCGGGCGGCCCTGCCCGACGTGGTCATGGACGCGCTGCGTGCTGCGGACGAAAGGCCTCCCGCGGACCGCGAGGAAGGTTCCGAAGAAGGCTCGAAGGTTTGAAGGAAGAATGGACGGACGACATCTGAAGCTCTCGGCCCTCGACGTGCTCCCCGTGCCCTCCGGCGCGGAGGCCGCGGACGTGCTCGGCCGCGCCCGCGACCTCGCGCAGCTCGCCGACCGGCTCGGATACGAGCGCATCTGGTACGCCGAGCACCACGGCATGGCCGGCATCGCGGCCACCTCGCCCGAGCTGCTGATCGCGCACGTGGCGCCCGCCACCGAGCGGATCCGCGTGGGCGCCGGGGGCGTGATGCTCCCGAACCACGTGCCGCTCCAGGTGGTCGAGCGCTACCGCACGCTCGAGGCGCTCCACCCGGGGCGCATCGATCTCGGGATCGGCCGCGCGCCGGGCACCGATCCGCTCACCTCCCAGGCGCTCCGCGCCGTGTCGGGTCACCAGGTCGGGGGCCTCATGGCCGAGCTCCTCGCGTTCGAGTACGGCGAGTTCCCGGACGACCATCCGTTCGGCCGGATCCGCGTCGCGCCGGCGGACATCGACCTCCCGCCCATCTGGATGCTCGGCTCGAGCGGGGGCAGCGCCCACATGGCCGGCCAGATCGGGGCCGGCTACGCGTTCGCCTCGCACTTCAGCCAGACGCCCGCCCAGCCCGCGATCGAGGCGTACCGCACGGCGTTCACGCCGTCCGAGCACTTCCCCGAGCCGCGCGTGATCCTCGCGCTCTCGGTCATCTGCGCGGAGACCCGGGCCGAGGCGCGCGAGCTCTCCTCGTCCATCGAGGTGCACTTCCTGCGGATCGGCCGCGGCGAGAGCGGCCCCGTGCCGAGCCCCGCCGAGGCGCGCGAGGCCGGGTGGCGCCCGGACGCCGCCCCCATCGGGCCCATGGCCGACCTGCTGATCTACGGGAGCCCGGACGAGGTCCGCGAGGGGATCGAGGCGCGGGCCGGCGCCGTGGGCGCCGACGAGGTCATGATCATGACGATCGTGCACGACCCCGATGCGCGGCTCCGGTCGTACGAGCTGGTGGCGGAGGCGTTCGGGACACCGTAGCGGCGGTCCGACCTACCAGACACCTCCCGGTCCCAACCTGGCCACGTAGACGTCGTTGCCGCTCCCGTTCTGCGGCAGCTCGACGGATCCGAAGGTGGCGGGGCCGCGGAACGAGCCCGCCGAGAAGATGCTTCCGTCCGTCAGCACGCTGGCGGAGCGGCTCAGGTCGAACGCCGTGCCGCCCGCGCGATTCGCCCAGAGCCACGCACCCGACCCGTCGATCCCGGCGATGAAGATGTCGTTGCCCCCACTCCCGGTGAGCTCGATCCCTCCGAACACACCCGCGCCCGTGAAGTACCCCGTGACGATCGCCCCTCCGTCGGCCATCGTGGTGACGGACTGCGCCGAAGCCTGCATGTTCCCACCTGCCCGCACGGCCCAGACCCACTCCCCCTCCGAGCTGATCCGGGCCACGAATGCGTCGTCGACGCCTTCGCTCGTCAAGGTCGTGGCACCGAACGACGCATCGTTGAAGAAGTAGCCGCTGACCAGACTGCTCCCGTCCGGGTAGCTCGAGACGGACTGGCTCACCGTGGCGCCTCCGGTCACCTGGGACGCCCAGAGCCAACTTCCATCCAGATCGATCTTCGCGACGAACACGTCGTTTCCACCGGACGCCGTGAGAGACTCCACGCCGAAATCCTGGGTCCCGGTGAAGAAGCCCGTGACCACGGCACCGTCGTCGACCGCGCTGATCGACTGCCCGGTGGCGTCGTTGGCGCCGCCAGCCCTGGTCGCCCAGACCCATTCACCGTCGGCATCGATCCGCGCCACGAACACGTCTCCCTGGCCGAGCGACGAGAGGGTGGTCGCGCCGAACGAGGCGTCGTCACTGGAGAACGACCCCGTCACCACGGCATCGCCGTCGGGCAGCAGGCTGATCGAGTACACGCTCTCGGAGGAATCGCCACCTGCGCGGGTCGCCCACAGCCACTCCCCGCTCGCGTCGACCCTGGCGACGAAGGCATCGGGCAGCCCGTCCCCTACGATGCTGTGGCTACCGAACTGAGCCGTGCCGGCGAACTGCCCTCCGACGAGCGCGCCACCGTCCGGGAGCCCGACGACCGCGTAGGCATAGTCCGACGCGCTTCCCCCGGGGCTGAGCGCCCAGGCCCAGGTGCCGTCCGGCGCGGCCTTCGCGACGAACATGGGCCCCGCGACCACCGTGCTTCCGAACGTCCCGCTCCCACGTCCGACCACGATCGCGCTCCCGTCGGGGAATGCGGCCACTCCATAGGCTTCGCCCTTTCCGCCCCTGAGGACGTACGAATCGGCCGCGACGCCGACGGGCGTGAAGGTCACGGTGCCGGATGGAGCCCCCGCGCCCACCTCGTTCACCGCGCGTATCCGAATCGAGTACGACACGCCGTTGGTCAGTCCGCTGACGACGAGCGGACTACCGGTCACGGCGGGGCTCGCCGGCACCCACGTGGCGCCATCCAGCTCGTACTCGTAGTTGGTGATCGGGCTGCCGCCGTCGGCGCCCGGGGTGAAGGTGAGCTCGACCGAGGCGTCACCCGGCACGGCCGCGAGATTCGTGGGGGCGGCCGGAGCGGTCGGTTCGGTGACTTCTTCGGGGTTTTGGGGGTCCTCGGGCGCGGTCGGCGCAGGATCCTCGCCACAAGCGCCGACGAACACGGCCAGAGCGCACGATACGGCCAGCAACCTCGAAGAGGGCATCGTCGCTACCTTCCTTTTGAGGGGCCCGACCCCGTCTGCCAACGGCCGATCCGCCACCGTGGCTTACACGAAAATACGCGGCAATCTACGAGGCGTTCGGCGGCCTGCAACCTGCGAGGCGTATCCGCTTCGGCGCACGAGGCACCGCGAGATCGGACCGGGGCGGGGCCCGTGAGGGGATCGAGGCACGGGCCGCTCACGGCACCGTCGCGAACCCCATCCGCACGCCGTTCTCGCGCACCCGCTGATCGAGCGCCAGCAGGCGCAGCCCGGGCGCGACGGAGCGGGCGACCAGGGCGCTTGCGAGGTGGAGCGCGTCCAACGTGCGCACCGGCTCGATCGGGAAGGGGCGCCGGGCACGCTCCACGACCTCCTCGTCCACGCGGAGCCGGACCCAGTGGGTCGCGGCATGGGCCAGCGCGGCGCTCTGGTCGACGCGCTCCGCCTCGGACAGCAGGCCCGAGCTCCACGCTCGGATGAGCACGCGCTCGCACTCGACGAGCGTGAGGTCCGAGGCGATCACGCCCTCGGCCGCGCGGAGCGTCTCGGCGACCTCGCCTCCCCGCTCCTGCCCCAGCAGCCACGCCAGGATCGCGCTCGATTCGGCGTAGAGCACCGAGCTCACGTGCCGCCCCGCTCGGCCTCCAGCAGCTCCGCGGCACAGCCCTCCGGCAGTGCGGCGGGTCTCGGCCCGTACAGCTCCGGATCGTGCGTGGCACCGGCGACCGCGCGCCCCCGCCGGACCAGCTCGGCGACCCTCGATGCCAGCGGATCGGCGGCCGCCTCGGCGGTCCGGGCACCCGGGGGCCGGAGCTCCGCCACGACCGTGCCCCGGTCCGTGATCAGGACCGACTCCCCGGCCTCCACGAGCCGCACGTAGTGCGACAGCCGGTTCTTCATCTCACGAATGCCGACGGCGAGCATGAATGAATGTAGCTACATGTGGCTACATGTGCAGCGGTGCGTTCGAGCGGTTGCTCATTCGGCTTGGCATCGGAGGGACGAAAGGCTATCTTACCATAGGTAAGACCGCGATATCAGGTGAAACAGTGGCTACGTCCCGCCTCAGCACCAAAGGTCAACTCGTGATCCCGAAGGAAATCCGAGACTACCTCGGCGTGGCTCCGGGAGACCGGATCGACTTCGTCGTGGAGGAGGATGGACGGGTGAGCCTCCGGCCCGCCCTCGTCGACTTCCGCGACCTGCGCGGCCTCCTTCACGACGCCGCTCGTCCGGGCGTCTCACTCGAGGACATCGAGCGCGCGATCCGCGAGCGCCATCGCTCCGCGTGAAGGGACTGGATACGAATGTTCTGGTCCGGTACCTGATGCTGGACCATCCCGAGCAGGCGGAGCTGGCCGCGCGCGTCATCGAGGACGCCCTCCGCACCGGCGAGCCTCTGTTCGTCAGCGGTATCGTGATGTGCGAGTTCGTCTGGGTCCTCGAAACAGCCTATCGGTTGCCGCGGGCACGTGTCTCCGACGCCCTCGAGGAGGTGCTTCGAAGCGCTCAATTGCGTTTCGCGCAGCCGGCCCTCCTCTGGCAGGCACTCGTCGCCTATCGGGAAGGCAAAGGCGATTTCGCGGATTACGTCCTTGGTTTCGAAGGGCGCAATGCCGGATGCGAGAGCACCTTCACCTTCGACCGCGCCCTCCGGGCGTCACCGGCCTTTCGCGTCCTGGAGGCGTGATGGCCGTCCGTGGCCTACTCGCGGCCCAGTCGCGTGGCCCCCTCAGTGCACCAGCCTGAACCCGATCCCCGTCCCCATCCCGAGCGCGTAGCCGAGCTGGATGTTCTGGAAGCCCATCGGCTCGAGCAGGCGCGCATTCCGTAGCGGGCCGGCGTCCACGGCGTCGAAGCCGATCGAGCGGGCCAGCTCCATCACCGCGGCCTTCGCGTCCGGATCGTCGGCCGCGATCATGGCGGAGAGCTGCTCGCCGTCCACGTGCCCGTCGTCCATGTGCTCGGCGAAGACCGTGTTGAACGCCTTCACCACGCGCGAGGACGGGGCCTTCCGCTGGAGCTCCTCCGCGCCGCTCGTGTCGAAGCCGATCGCGAGCCCGGAGTCCTGATCGATCACGTTCGTCACGTCGACGAGCACCTTGCCGTCGGCCGCGTCGCCGAGCTCGACGATCACGTCGTCGATCGCCCCGAACGGGACGGCCAGGAAGATCGCCTCGGCCGAGCGGGCCGCGTCCTGCACCCGGTCCGGCTCGTGCCCGACGGTCCGGACCTCGTGACCGCTCCGCTCGAGCCCCCGCTCGAGCGCACTGCCGACGTTTCCGTTGCCGATGATCGCGACGCGCATGGCGCACCTCCTGTGTGCGGAACCGTGAATCCGAGCGGTTCCGGGGGTGCAAGGACTGCGCCGGGCCGGCCTGCGGTGCGGTCCTCCTCAACCGTCCTGCAGCGGGGGAGCGCGCTCCACGCGGATCTCGATCAGACCGTAGTCGTCCTGACGGGCACCGCTCTCCTCGATGCGGAACTGCACTGGGTGCCCCTGCCCCGTGATGCGGAACGTGTAGGTGCGTGACGCGTCGTAGAACTCGAGCTCCGCCCCCGGTGCGTAGTTGGGCGGGCCGCCCGGATGATAGTGGTCGAATACGTCGTCGCCGTTCAGGCTGAGCCTGAACTGGTTGTTGTGCCTCCGGCCGTCCGGAAAGTCCCGTCCGCAGAGCGAAGAGCCCACCGGCACGGCGAACAGCGCCTCCGCGTCGTACCCGGTGGGTCCGCCCGCCCCCGCGTCCGGCGCGCCCTGGCAGATCCCGTCCTGCCACTCGGCCGTCCAGATGCTGTACGTCCCCGAGACGGTGACGAGATAATCCACCCCGGACTTGAGGAGCGGCCCCGTGACGGTCGGGTTCGGCTCGCCGTTGCCGAAGTCGAGCTCGAGATCGACCGGCTCGAAGGGCTCGTAGCGGACGATCACGCTGTCGCGGAGCGTCTTGCCACCGTCGATCAGCGTCGCCCGCACGATGTCCTCCCCGGTCCCACCCGGCGCCGTGTAGCGGGCGGTGGCCTGGCCCTGGGTCTGGTCGACGTGGAGCTCCGCCTTGTCGACCGTTCCGTCTCCGTCCACCGACAGCGTGATCGGGCGGCCGAGGTAGGCGCCGCGTCCCTGCAGGGCGGTGATCGTGAGCACCCCGACGCCGCCCGGATCGAGATCGACCTCGTCGCTCCCC
>CAZOYA010000161.1:0-8089 GCA_964583815.1 uncultured Gemmatimonadaceae bacterium
ACGGCCGCTTCCGGCACCCGACGTACGCCGCGGCGCACGAGGGGGAGCGGCCGCTTCATGATCGCTCCCGCGAGCTCCGCCGGGGACGAGATCGACGTGCCGTCGTAGAACTCGCCGCGCGTGTCGAGCGCCGTGCCGTTCTCGCGGACCCGCCACGTGCCGGTCACGTCGAAGTTGTCGAGCGCGAGGCCGATCGGATCGATGAGGCTGTGGCACGAGTTGCACGTGGGGTTCGCACGATGCTGCTCCATGCGCTCCCGCGTGGTGAGCGAGCGCCCGCCCTCGGCCGCCTCGTCGGACGACTCCTCGAGCGCCGGCACGTTCGGCGGCGGCGGGGGCGGCGGAGTCCCCAGCAGGACCTCCATCACCCACTTGCCGCGCAGCACGGGCGACGTGCGGTTGGCGAGCGACGTGAGCACCAGGACACTCCCGTGTCCGAGGATCCCGCTCCGCGGCATCCCCTCCGGGTAGTCGACGCGGCGGAAATCGTCGCCCGCCACGCCCGAGATCCCGTAGTGCGCCGCCAGGCGCTGGTTCATGAACGAGTAGTCCGCCGTGAACAGCTCCAGCACGTCGCGGTTCTCGTCCACGAGGTAGTTGAAGAACGTCTCGGTCTCGCGGTGCATCAGGTCCGCGAGGTTCTCGTCGAAGTTCGGATAGAAGTTCGGATCCGGCCGGACCTTGTAGAGGTCCTGCAGGCGGAGCCACTGCGCCGCGAAGCGCGTGGCGAGCGCGTCCGCCCGCGGATCGGCGAGCATCCGGCGCGCCTGGCGCTCGAGCTCCTCCTCGTCGGAGAGCTCGCCCGCGGCCGCGACCCGCCGCAGCTCCTCGTCCGGGGGCATTCCCCACAGGAAGAACGAGAGCCGGCTGGCGAGGTCCATGTCGTTGAGCTCGTAGACCTCACCGGGCTGCACGTCGCCCGGCGCACGCTCGAGTCGGAGCGTGAAGAACGGGCTCGACAGGATGGCTTCGAGCGCCGTGCGCACGCCGAGCTCGAACCCGCCGTTGGCGCGGCCGTCCTCGTAGAACCACATCAGGCCCTCGAGCTCGTCCTCCGTGACCGGCCGACGATACGCCTGGCTGGCCAGCCGCTGGACGATCTCGCGCGCGCAGGGCGCCTCCTGGTCGGCGGACACCGGCCGGCAGGTGAAGATGCGGGCGCGGGTCGCCGTCTCCGAGATCCCGGTCACCCGGGTCGGCCCGCCGATCGTGATGCTCTGCAGGTGCGGGAGCGTCGTGATGCCGCCGCCACCCGCGCCGCCCCCGGCGAGCGACCAGTCGTGCGGCCGCATGAGGTCCTCGTACGGACCCTCGGTGCGACGGATGAACGCCGCCGAGATCTTGTGCTGCCCGGCACGGACGAACACCGGGTCGGAGCGCTGGGGCAGCGCGCCGCGTCCGTCGGCGCCACGGCCGATGGAGGTGAACGCCAGCAGGGCGACCCGCTCGCCGTCGATCGAGATGTCGAGGTCCTCGAAGGGCGCGTTGTCGCCCGAGGCGAACGTGGCCTCGAAGTAGTACTCGCCGTCCGCCGGGAACGTGTGCTCCACGACGATGCCGCCGCGCGTGCCGTAGGGGGCTCCCTCGACGCGCTGCCACGGGTGCTGCGAGACGTACTGCGAGTTCTCGTACTTGCGCTGGACCTCGGTCGCCTGGCGATCACCCACCGCCATGCGCGAGATGTCCGCGGCCGCGTTCAGGTACGCCTCGAGCAGCATCGGCGAGAGCCCCTGCACGTCGGCGATGTTGTCGAAGCTGGCGCTGATCTGGTCGGCCGGCAGCCACTGGCTGGCGTCGACCCGCAGGCCGAGCAGCGCGAAGATCGCGCGCTCGTACTCCGGCTGGTTCAGCCGCTGGAAGGTGCGCCCGCCCGGACGGGGCGCATCGTGCCAGGCCTCGTCGACGACGTTCTCGATCGTCTGGACCAGCACCGCGAGGGTGTCCCCGCCGGGGCGACGGGCGCCCGGAGGCGGCATCATGCCCGCGCGGAGCTTGCGGATCATCCGCTCCGCGGTCTCGGCCTGCTCGTCCGCCGTGGAGACGTCGAAGCCCTCGAGCGAGAGGTTCCCCGTCATGCGGCGCGCGCTGTGGCACCGCACGCAGGCGTCCTGCACGACCGCGTTCAGATCCTCGTTGTCGAGGTCCGGGGCGGCGGGCACGTCGACGTGCGCGGCGGCGCCCGATTCGGCGAGGTTCGGGACGGGTCGGTCGTGGGGGCGATCGGAAGCGCTGCCCCACAGCAGGATCGACGTGCCCAGCACGATCGACGTGGCTGCGATGGTCTTCATCTAGCTCGACTTTTCCAGGGTTCCCGGGAATGCCCTCAGTGTAGGCCGGAATCCTTGCGGATCGCAAGAAGCGCCGTTTCGGTCACGTCCCGCCGGGTCCACATATCTGTGACACTCCGGGACGCCGTTTTGTTTAGCCGGATCTCCCCGCGTGCGTGACGGGGTCGGCGGGGCACCCGCCGGACAGGGGGCCGGAGGTGCCCTCGGCCCGGGTCCGGGAACAGGCCCTCGCGCCGTGGAAAGCACCGGAAAACGGGTGGAAATGCGAGCGCCCCGGGCGACGGACGCCCGGGGCGCTGCAGGACCCGAAAAGACCCGAAAGAGCGGGAGACCGGGCTCGAACCGGCGACCCTCAGCTTGGGAAGCTGATGCTCTACCAACTGAGCTACTCCCGCGTGGGGAGGGAATCTAAACGGGGCGGCGGCCGCACGACAGTGGGCGGAGGGGCCCGCGCGCCGCCGATCCGGCCGTTCCGCCGGACCGACGACGCGCGCTTCCCCGAGGCTCCTCGCCGCGCGTCAGCCCGTGGTCACCTCGTAGCCGTAGCCCCCGACCTGGTCGGACGACTCGAACTCGACCTGGAACAGCTCGCTCATGTCCTGCTGGCCGGCCTGCACGGTGTGCGTCACGGTGCCCATGGGGGCGCCCGTGGGCGCGTAGAACGTGAAGGTGAGCGTCACCGGCGTGCCCGGGCTGATGGCCTTGTTCAGCACCGTGCCGGTGACCCGCGCCCCGCCATCGCTGTAGCGGAGCATCTGGAGCTCGTCCACGACGATCTCGAGCTGGTCCACCTCGGACACGATCTGGCCGGCTCGCTGCGGATTGCCGCTCAGGTTCACCGCCTGCGCCAGGATGAGACGGGCGTTCTGGCTCGCCGGATCGAGCTCCAGCCAGCGCTCGGCGACCGCGGGCACCTCCGCGTACGCGGAGTCGAGCTGGAGCGAGCGCGCCTGCATCTCGAGGGCGTCACGGTCCATCGGGTTCGACTCGACGGCGCGGCCGAAGGCATCGGCGGCCTGACCGTAGTCGCTCCCCTGGTAGAACCCGACCCCGATCTGGTAGAAGTCGATGAAGTCCAGGTCCGGCCGCGACAGGAGCTGCTGGTAGGTCTGGAACGCCGCCTCCTCGTCGCCCATCTGCATCTGCGTGGCCGCGAGATTGCGGGCCGCGTCGACGTCGCCCGGGTTCTCCTGCAGCATCTGCTGGAAGATGGCGGCCGCCTCCTCGAAGCGCCCGGCATCCGACAGGACCTGCGCGCGCAGCAGCGGGAGCTGCGTCGCCTGCTCGTCCCAGGAGGCGAGCGTCTCGGGCGTCATCTCCTCGCGCGCCGGGCCGTGGATGACCTCCTCGGCGCGGTCGATGTTCGCGAGGGCCTCGTCGTGCCTACGGAGCTGCGCGTAGATCTGCGCGAGCGTCACGAAGGCCTCCGGACGGTCGGCGTACACGGCGTTGGCATCCTCGAAGACGACCGCCGCCTCCTCGTAGTCGCCCTGCTGCACGAGCGGCATCGCCTCGTTGTAGAGGTCGATCCAGGTCTGCTCGCGGAGCTGCGCGTCCTCGAAGTCGTACATGACGTTGAGCTCGCCCGCACGATCGAAGTGCTGACCCGCCGTGCCGTAGTCCTCGAGGCCCAGCGCCGCGTAGGCCGCGAGCCTGTGGCCGAGCGGGTTCGTGGAGTCCTGCTGGATCTCGGCCTGGGCGGCGGCGAGCGCCTGCTGGTAGGCGGTGCGGGCCTGCGCGGGGTCGGTCGCGGCCTCGGCCTGGTCGATGAGCTGCTGCGCGCGCTCGGTGTTCGGAGTCTCACGCGGCGCCTCTCCCTCGCCACCTGCAGCGGCGATCGCGGCCGCGAGGCCGCCCTGACCACCGCCGCCCCCGCCCGAAGCGCAGCCGGTGAGGCCGAGCCCGAGGGCGGCAGTGAGGACGAGCCCGTAGCGGATCTTCATCCGTGGAACCTCCAGTCTGGTCGGATATCGGGGAAGACCGGGTAACTTAGAAGCCGCTTTCGGCGACGCCAAGACCGCAGTTTCCCGGCCGGTTTCACGGCCGTCGAAGGGGATCCCCTCCGTGTGTTGCAAGGATCTTGCCGCCCCGTCCCGGCTCGGCCCTCACCGACCCAGATACGTGAGAATCCGGCTCGCCAGCGCCTCGGAAAACCCCGGCACGCGGGCGATCTCCTCGCGGGACGCCTCCCGCACCCCCCGCAGGGACCCGAAGCGCCGCAGCAGGAGCGCCTGCCGCTTGGGCCCCACGCCGGGGATGTCCCCCAGGTCGCTCCGAAGCGTGCGGGCCGTGCGGAGCTTGCGGTTGTAGCGAACCGCGAAGCGGTGCGCCTCGTCACGGATACGTTGTAGTACGTGGAGCGCGCGGTCGCGGCGGTCCAGGCGGATCGGGTCCGGACGGCCGGGCACCCAGACCTCCTCCTCGCGCTTGGCGAGCGCCACCACGGCCGCGTCCTCGAGCCCGAGCGACGCGAGGGCGGCCCCGGCCGCGCCGAGCTGCCCGCGCCCGCCGTCGATGACGACGAGGTCCGGGAGCGGCTCCTCGCGCTCCAGGCGCCGGCGGAAATACCGGGTGACGGCCTCCTCCATGGAGCGGAAGTCGTCGTTGCCCCAGTCTCCGCGGATCCGCATGTGCCGGTACCCCGAGCGCTTGGGCTCCCCGTTCTCGAAGAGCACGACGCTCGCCACCGTGTCCGTGCCCTGGATGTGCGAGATGTCGAAGCAGACCATCAGCCGCGGAACGACCTTGAGATCGAGCTCGTCCTGGAGGCTGAAGAGCGGGTCCTCCGCCCGGTCCGCCGTGTACGCGAGCGCCGCCACGCGGTCCTCGAGTACCTGGCGCGCGTTCTGGGCCGCGAGCTCGACCAGGCGGAGCTTCTCGCCCCGGCGCGGCACGAGGAGCTGGACCCGTCGCCCGGCCGCCTCGGAGAGCACGTCGGCCATGACCTCGCGGTCCTCGAAGTCGAGCGGCATCAGGATCTCCCGCGGGAGATCGCGGGCGGCCGCGACCCCGCCCCCGAGGTAGTGGCGGCCGAGCAGCGAGGCCAGCACCGCCTCGTCGCCGTCCTCGGCGATCCCGGACAGGCGCAGCGCGTCGCGTCCGAGCAGGACGCCCGCGCGGACCCGCAGGATGGCGCCCGCGCCGAGGTCCCCGTCCCGCGCGAGCCCCACCACGTCGAAGTCCCCGCCCCGGGTCCGCTGCACGCGCTGCTCCCGCGCGAGCGCGTCGAGCCCCGTGAGCACGTCTCGGAGCGTCGCGGCCCGCTCGAAGTCGAGCGCGCGGGACGCCTCGTGCATCGAGGCCTCGACCTGCGCGCGGACCTCCTCCGTGTCGCCCTCGAGGATCCGCACGATCTCGTCGATCATCGCGCGGTAGTCCTCGCGGCTCTGGAGCCCGACGCAGGGCGCCTTGCACCGCCCGATGTGATAGTCGAGGCAGGGCCGGTCGGGGGCCTCCCGCGGCAGCGCGTACCGGCAGGAGCGCACGGTGTGCAGGCGCTTCACGACCTCGAGCGCCTGTCGCATCGGACCCACGTCCGTGTACGGGCCGAAGTAGCGCGATCCGTCGTTCACCACCCTCCGGGTGACGTACACCCGCGGGAACGGCTCGGCGACGGTGACCTTGATGTACGGGTATCGCTTGTCGTCCCGCAGGAGGATGTTGAAGCGCGGGCGGTGCTCCTTGATCAGGTTCGCCTCGAGGATCAGCGCCTCGGCCTCGGAGCCCACCACGATCGTGTCCACCGAGGCGATCTGGCGCACCAGCTCCCGGTTCTTCGCGCTGAGGTCGGCCGAGCGTCCGAAATAGCTCCGCACCCGCGAGCGGAGGGACTTGGCCTTGCCCACGTAGAGGACCCGCCCCCGATCGTCCTTGAAGAGGTAGACGCCGGGTCGGGTCGAGAGCCTGGCCAGATCGGCCCGGTCGATCCCGCCCATGGCTATCCCGCCCGGGCGGTCGGACGCACGAGGAGCCGTGCCACGCCCAGGTACACCAGCCCGGCCGGCCCGAGCGAGACGAGGCCCACCACGACGGGGTGCGCCGGCCCGGCGAAGCGCTGGAGCGCCACCCCCGTGGCGGCCGCGAGCGCCGCGGCCAGCGTGAAGCGGGAGAGCGGCCCCGCGCCCGGCCCGTGCGGCCCGATCACCCGGCCGAGGCTCCGGCGGAGCATCCCGTATTCGACCCACGCGCCGACCGACGCGCCGAGCGCGAGGCCCGCGGCGCCGAGGCGGAGCGTGCGGAAGCCGTGGTCGTCGAGGGGGAACATCAGCGCGAGCCCCGCGACCGTGGAGATCCCGACCCGCACGTAGGCCGTGCGCGCCGGGGTCCTGGTGTCCCGCGTCGCATAGAACGCCGACGAGAGCACGCGGGAGCCGGCGGACGCGGGCAGCCCCAGCGAGTAGGCTGCGAGCACGCCCCAGGTCACGAGCGTCTCCTCGGCGCCGAACGCGCCGGTCTGGTAGAGGGCGGCGACGACCACGTCGCCCATCGCGAGGTACAGCACCGTCGAAGGTACGAGGAAGTAGGACACGCGCCGGAGCGCTGCCGAGACCCGCTCCGAGAGCACGGCCCGCTCCTGGCCCCGCATGCGGGAGAGCTCCGGCAGCTCGGAGGCCGCCACGCTCATCCCGAAGAGCGAGATGGGGAGCAGGTAGAACGTCTGTGCGTAGCCGAGGACGGCGACCGCGCCCGACGCGAGAAGCCCGGCCAGGAAGAGATCGATCCAGCTGCTCAGGTTCACCACCCCGCGCGCGGCCACGACCGGGACGAACCCGGCCACGGCTTCGCGGACCCCTTCTACCCGCCGATCGATCGACGGTTCGAGCCCCCGGACGTGCCGGAGCACGAAGGGCACCTGCCACGCGAGCTGGAGGACGCCTCCCGCGAGCGCGCCCCAGGCGAGCGCGATCACGAGCGAGCGCCCGCCCAGGCCGAACCGGATCGCGCCGCCCAGCATCGTCGCGATCATCGCCACGTTCCAGAAGGCAGGCGCGACGTAGGAGACGAAGAACCGGCGGTGGCTGTTGAGGATCCCGAGGGCCCACGCGGAGATCACCAGGATGCCCGTCATGGGGAAGAGGATCCGGACGAGCGTCGTGGTGAGGTCCTGCTTGGCCTCGTCCCAGCGCGGGAAGAAGACGTCCACGAAGAGGGGCGCGAGGGTCCACCCGACCAGCACGACCGCGCCCGCCACCGTGCAGAGGATCCCGAGCGCGGCCCCCGCGAAGCGGCCCGCCTCGCGCTCCCTGCCCTGCTCGAGCATCTCCGCGTAGACCGGGATGAAGGAGGCCGAGAGCGTCCCTTCCCCGAGGAGGTTCTGGACGACGTTCGGCATGCGCAGCGCCGCCCGCCACGCGTCGGCGAAGTCGCTCGATCCGAAGTAGAACGCGAAGACCCGGTCCCGCACGAGACCGAGGAGGCGGCTGACGAGGATGCCGGATCCGACCCGGGCGGCGGCTCCGGCCCCGCCCCGGCCCGAGCGCCGGGGCTCGGCGCTCACCGGGCTACTCGGGCTCGTCACCCGGGGGGAGCGTCGTCGCGTCGCTCGAGGGGCGCTCGGTCAGGAGCCGGTGGAGAAACCGGCTCTCCTCGTCGAGCCGCGTGATCTCCGCGGAGAGGCGCTCCACCTCGCCCTCGAGGAAGGCGAGCCGGTCCGGATCCACGTCCGGGGGCGTCCCCAGGCTCCGGCGCTCCAGCCGTGAGGCGAGCGCCCGCCCGAGCTGCGAGTCGAGCACGATCGCGAGCATCGGGATCAGCACGACGAGGATGATGACGAGCTGGAGGAACATGGGCCGAAGTTGACG
>CAZOYA010000162.1:0-8082 GCA_964583815.1 uncultured Gemmatimonadaceae bacterium
GGCGTTGGCGACGTACATGGCGAAGACGACGGCCGCCGGCCCGTTGATTGTCATCGACGTCGTGACCTGGCCGAGATCGATACCGCGATAGAGATCCTCGACGTCGGCGAGTGTGTCGACCGCGACTCCGCACTTCCCGAACTCCCCCGCGGCCTCGGGGTCATCCGTGTCGTATCCGTAGAGAGTGGGAAGGTCGAACGCGGTGGAGAGGCCCGTCTGCCCGTGGTCGAGCAGGTACTTGTAGCGGGCGTTCGTCTCCTCGGCCGTGGCGAAGCCCGCGAACTGCCGCATGGTCCACAGGCGCGTGCGGTACATGCTCGTGTACGGCCCGCGCGTGAACGGATACTCGCCCGGGAAGGAGAGCGCGCGATCGTAGTCGTGCCCCGCCAGGTCGAGCGGCGTGTAGAGCGGCGCGATCTCCCGGCCGGAGAGGGTGGTGAACGACTCCTGGCGCGAGGGCAGGTCGTCGAAGGACTCCCGCCACGCCGCGAGGCGGGCCTTCAGCTCGGAGAGCTCCTCCTCCCGCCGACGCACGAGCTCCTCGAGCTCGGGCCGACTCGTCACGTCCTTCTCGATGGTCGACATCCCTGGTCCTCCGTGCCGTGCGAGGCGATTCCGTTGTCTGGTAAGATGTTCGATGCCGCGGCGGCGTTCAACGAAGGACGCGTGCGATGATGTCGCGCGCGACCGAGTACGGCGTGGCGTCGACGCCCTGGATCCGCGCGACGCCCGCCTCCAGCGCCTCCGTCACCTCGGGACGGCTCCACGTGATCCGGCGGAGCTCCCGGTCCACGACGTCCCGTACCCGCACCCGGGCCCGCGCCCGGCGGCGCACCTCCAGCTGACCGCTCTCCGCGAGCCACGCGCGGTGCTGCTCGATCTGCTCGAGGAGCGCGTCCACGCCCTCGCCCGTCTGCGCGGTGGTGGCGAGGACGGGGATCTTCCAGCCCGCCGGCTCGGCCGGCTCCGGGGACTCCGTGCGCTCCCGCCGCACCGCCCGCCCGAGATCCACCCCGTGGTGGGCCGGCACGTCCTTCAGCGCCGAGCCCCGCCGCAGGTGGAGCGCCTGGCGGAGCTCTTTCAGCAGACGGTCGGCGCCGGGCCGGTCCGCCTTGT
Source organism: uncultured Gemmatimonadaceae bacterium (assembly GCA_964583815.1). Lineage (GTDB taxonomy): Bacteria > Gemmatimonadota > Gemmatimonadetes > Longimicrobiales > Gaopeijiaceae > JAWLHJ01. The sequence goes on from CAZOYA010000162.1 coordinate 1,117, forward strand.
TCACGACGAAGATGTCGGCGATCTCCATGAGCCCCGCCTTCATCGCCTGGATCGCGTCGCCCGACTCGGGCACGAGCACGACGACGACCGTGTCGGCCGCGGCCGTGATCTCCAGCTCCGTCTGTCCGACCCCGACGGTCTCCACGAGGATCCGCCCGAAGCGGAAGGCGTCCATGAGGTCGAGGACCTCCTTGGTCGTCGTGGCGAGCCCGCCGAGCGAGCCCCGGGTGGCCATCGAGCGGATGAAGATCCCCGGGTCGGTGGCCAGGTCGTTCATGCGGATGCGGTCGCCGAGGAGCGCACCGCCGGAGTAGGGCGAGGTGGGATCCACCGCCACGACCCCGACCGTCTCGCCGCGGCCGCGGTAGCGCGTGGCCGCGGCGGCCACCAGGCTGGACTTCCCCGCGCCGGGCGGCCCCGTCAGCCCCACGCGCGGGGTCTCCGGCCCGACCTTCAGCAACTCGTGGAGCAGCTCCTGGAAGCCCGGGCGCTCGTCCTCGACGATCGAGATCGCGCGCGCGAGCGCGGCCGGCTTGCCTTCCCGGAAACGCTCGAGCAGGGCTTCGAGGGTGCCCGGAAGGTCGCGGGAGAGGGGTGGCTGTACGGTCATGGCTCGGGTCGGAGGGCCGTGGGGGTGAGGCCAATCCTACCCAACCGGGCGCCGCGCGCCCAGCCCGGGGGGGCGCCTCCGGCCGGCCGGGACTCGCCGCTCCGAACCGCGCGGGCCCGGCGCGCGCCCGGCGCCCCGGCGGGCTCTCCCTAGCGCCAGTCCTCGAAGCGCAGCCCCCGCGCGTGCCGGAGCGGGTTCTCGAGGAGGTGCGTGGGGATGAACAGGACCACGACGAACATCCCCAGCGCGGCGAGGAGCCCGGCGCCGAGGAGCCACCAGCTCCGGAGCGCCACGAAGAGCACGGACGTGATGATGGCCGTGGCGCTCGCGAAGACGCTCAGCAGGAGCCGGCGCGCCTGCAGGTGCAGGAAGCGCTCCTGCGACTGCAGGTCCCGCGGGTGCAGCCGCAGGCGGAGCTCCTCCCGCTCCGTGCGGGTCACGAGGTCGCGCACGGAGCGCAGCGCGGTGTGCGCCTCCTCCAGGATGTCGCGGGCGATCTGGGCGGGCTGCTGACCCGTGGAGCGCATGAGCTCGCCCCGGTGCGCGCGCACGACGCCCCGCAGGAACGTGAGCCCGTCGAAGTTCGGGTCGTAGTTGAAGGCGAGCCCCTCGATGAGCGCCGCGGTCCGGAAGAAGTAGACGAGCTCCTGGGGGAGCATGAGCGGCCACGTGTAGAACGTGTCGAGCAGCTCGGTGACGATCTCCTCGATCACCCGCTGCCGGTTCGTCGTCTTCGCGCGCTCGACGATGCGGAGGATCTCGGTCGCCGCCTCGCGGATCTCGCCCCGCGACACCTCGGGGCTGATCATCCCGAGCCGGTACATCTGGTTGATCACGCCGTCGATGTCCTCGCGCCCCAGCGCGAGCGCGGTGCTCAGGATCGCCTCCCGGGTCCACTTGGGGACCTCCAGCACGGCGCCCCAGTCGAGGAGCACGAGCGTGCCGTCCTCCTGCACGAGGAGGTTGCCCGGGTGGGGATCGGCGTGCATGAACCCGTCGACCATCATCATGCGCAGATAGACGGTCGTGAGGGTCTCCATGACCCGGGGGAACGAGAGCGTCCCCGCCTCGAAGCGTGCGTGGAGGCGGTCGATCTTGGTGCCCTCGATGTGCTCCATGACGAGCACCCGCCGCCGCGTGTAGCGCTCGAGCACCTCCGGCACCCGGACCGACGGATCCGAGCCGAACACGCGGCGGAAACGCTCCACGTTCGCGGCCTCCTCGCGGAAGTCCATCTCCGCGCGGACCCGCACCGAGAACTCCCGCACCACGTTCGTGAGGGCGCGGACGTGGTGGTTCCGGAAGAGGATGTTCAGCCAGAAGAGGATCCGGAACGAGATGTCGATGTCGAGCGCGACCGTCGACACGACGCCGGGCCGGAGCACCTTCACCGCCGCGGGCCGTCCGTCCACGACCGCCCGGTGCACCTGGCCGAGGCTCGCGGTCGCGATCGGCTCGTCCTCGAACGAGTCGAAGAGCGAGGACACCGGCGCGCCGAGCTCCTCCTCGATCACCGCGCGGATGCGCTCGGTCGGCTGCGGCGGCACCTGGTCCTGGAGCCGGCCGATCTCCGACAGGTACGGCTCCGGGAGGATGTCGGCGCGCGCGCTCAGGAGCTGGGCGAGCTTCACGAACGTCGGGCCGAGGGCCGCGAGGCGCGCGCTCAGCCGCTCCGCGCGGCGGCGGTGGTGCTCGGCGGTCCGCTCGGCCGGGCGGCCGAACAGGACCCACCGGCGGCGGTCGCGGAGGAAGGCGACGACGAACGGCCCGAGCCGCCACAGGACCGACACGGTCCGCCGAAGCCGCTTCATCTCGCCGCCGCGCGATTCACAGCAGCAGGCCCGTGCCGAGGCTCAGCAGGAAGAGGAATCCGAAGAGGTCCGTGAACGGCGTGACGAACATCGACGACCCCACGGCCGGGTCCACCCCCATCCGGTCGAGCACCGAGGGGACGAACGAGCCGAGGAACCCGGCGACCACCAGGTTCCCCCACATTGCGATGAGGACCACCAGCCCGAGCACCGGCTCCCCGCCCACGAGCGTGGCGAGGATCGCCACCACCAGTCCCATGACCGCCCCGTTGACGAGGCCGACCGCGAGCTCGCGTCCCACGACGGCCCCCAGGTGGCGGGCATGACCGAGGTCGCCCTGCAGCGCGATGGAGCGGACGGTCACCGCCAGCGCCTGCGTGCCCGCGTTCCCTCCGAGGCCGGCCACGATCGGCATGATGGCGGCCAGGATCACGACGTTCTCGATCGTATCGGAGAAGAGGTAGACGATCGAAGATGCCATGCCGGCCGTAACCAGGTTGACGAACAGCCACGGCAGCCGTGCCCGCACGGACTCGAGCCAGGTGTAGCGGAGCGCGCCCTCGTCCGGGCCCACGCCGGCCATCAGGAAGATGTCCTCCGTCTGCTCCGCCTCGATGACGTCGATGACGTCGTCGAAGGTGATGCGCCCGAGGAGGGTGCCGGCCTCGTCCACCACGGGGATCGACGCGAGGTTGTAGCGCGCGATCAGCCGGCCCACGTCCTCCTGGTCCATCTCGGGACGGACCGTCGCCAGCGGCGCCTCCACGAGCGAATCGATGCGCTCCGTGGGCTCGGCGATGATGAGGTCGTCGAGGCGGAGCGTGCCGAGGAGCCGCCGGCGCTCGTCGATCACGAAGACCGTGTAGAAGTTCTCGATGCGTCGCCCCTGGCGCCGCACCTGCTCGAGCGCATCCGCCGCGGTGAGGGTGGCCGTGACCGCGACGAGCTCGGTCGTCATCAGGCCGCCGGCCGTGTCCTCCGGGTGGGCGAGCAGGCCCCGGAGCGGCTCGTCCTCGGGGAGCGCTCCGAGCACCTCCTCCTGGACGTGGGGGTCCAGGTCGCCGATCAGGTCCGCCGCGTCGTCGTCGGCGAGGTGCAGGAGGAGCTCCGCCCGCTTCTCGGGCTCGAGCGCCTCCAGGAGGTCCGCGCGCGCCTCGCGCCCCTCCATCTCCGCGAGCGTCTCGGAGGCCAGCTCGACGGGGAGCGCCGAGACGAGCTGGACGCGCTCCCCCTCCTCGAGCGACTCGACGAGGTCGGCCAGGTCCGAGGGGTGGACGTCCTCGGTCAGCCGCTCCAGCTCGTCGCGGTCGCCCGAAACCACGAGGTCCCGAAGCTGCGCGTGGATCTCGTCCACCTCCTGCTCCGGCGTGCTCACGGTCCTCCCTCCTCCGGGCGCGGGTCCCGCAAGAGGTCCTCGAGCACGCGCTCCTGGAGCCGGAACATGGGGCTTTCCAGGCGCTCGGGACCCTCCGGATGGTCGTGCCCGAGCACGTGGAGGGTGCCGTGGATGGCGAGACGGGCCAGCTCCTCGTCGAGCGGGACGCCGTGCTCCTCGGCCTGGCGGCGCGCCTGGTCGACGCCGAGGTAGACGTCCCCGACCAGGTCGGGGCCGTCGCCGAGCGCGAAGGCGATGACGTCGGTCGGGCCCTCCCGCTCGAGCCAGCGAGCGTTCAGCTCACCGATGGCGGCGTCGTCCAGGAGCGTGAGGGAGATCTCGGCCGGCGCGCCGTCGTCGGCCGCGACCGCGCGCAGGACCGCCGCACGCAGCAGCCCGGCGTCCGCCGCCGGGAAGGCCGAGACGTCCACGACGACTTCCACGGCTCATTCTTTCCGCGCGGGCGCCGCGGGGCGCTCGGCCTGCCGGCCGTCGCCGCCAGTCTCGGGCGGGGCCGGGGGCGTGGGCACCTCGTCGTCGCCGTCCGTGAGGTGCTTCGTCGCCGGATACTCGATGCGGCGGTGCCGCACCCCGCCGAGGATCTTCACGAACTGCTCCTTCACGATGCGGATGTCGGCGAGCGTGAGGGGCGCCTCGTCGAGCTGGCCGGCCTCCATCTTCGCGGCCACGATCGTGTCGAGGAGGGCGGCCACCCGCTCCGGGTTCGGGTCGCGCATGGCGCGCGTGGCCGACTCGCAGGAATCCGCCAGCATGACGACGGCGGTCTCGCGCGTCTGCGGCTTCGGTCCCGGGTACGAGAAGCGCTCCACGTCGACCTCGCCCTCGGCCTCCTCGAGCGCCTTCTCGTAGAAGAAGCCGATCTTCTGGGTGCCGTGGTGCTGGAGGATGAAGTCCACCACGATCTCGGGCACGTTGGCCTCCCGGGCGAGCCGCGCCCCCTCGGTCACGTGCTCGCGCACGATCGTCGCCGACATCTCCGGCTTCAGGCGGTCGTGCGGGTTGCGCCCCTCCGGCTGGTTCTCCACGAAGTACTGCGGCTTCAGCATCTTGCCGACGTCGTGGTAGAGCACGCCGACCCGGGTGAGGAGCCCGTTCGCCCCGATCGCGGTCGCGGCCGCCTCCGCCAGGTTCGCCACGTTGATCGAGTGCGCGTACGTCCCGGGGGCCTCCATGCTCAGCCGGCGGAGGAGCGGCCGCGTCGGGTCGGCCCACTCGAGCAGCGTCTGGTCGGTGGTGATCCCGGTGAAGAGCTCGAAGACCCACAGGAATCCCATCGCGAGGAGCGCGGACACGGTCGCATTGCCGGCGAGCGCCCCGATGCGGCGGAGCGCGTCCGTGAGATCCGCGCCCGTCGCGACCGCGTAGCCGCCGAGCACGACCCCGCCCGCGGCGGCGATGAGCGCGATCGAGACCCACGTCTCCGAGCGCCGCCGCACGGCCCGCACGCTCATGGCGGCGGCGGACCCGCCCGCGACCAGCGCGAGCACGGTGCCGTAGTCGTCGAAGGGCGGGAGCGCGCCCGTGATCGCCACCACGACGAGCACGAGGAAGAGCGACATGCGCGTGTCCCAGAGCACCGCCACCGGGAGCGCCACGAACGCGATCGGCATCCATTCCGGCGGCAGGCCCGCGCGGTCGATGCCCACGCCCGCGCCGAAGTAGGCGGCGACCAGCAGCGCGATCAGGAGCAGCCAGCGGAAGTTGGCGTACACCTCCCGCCGGTTGAACAGCAGGAGCAGCCCGAAGATCGAGAGCAGCGTGGCCGCGACCGCCCACGAGCCGGCGATCGCGCCGAGCGTGAGCCCGCCCGGCTCGATCAGCCCGCGTTCCTGGAGCGCCGTCTCGTAGGCCTCGAGCCGCTCGCGGGTCTCGGGCCCGATGGGGTCGGCCTGCCGGACGATCGCCTGGCCCTGCAGGACCTGTCCCTTCACCGTCGGAACGCTCCGGGCGGCCTGCTCGCGGTCGCGCTCCGTGGCCACCACGTTCAGCTCGAGCGTGAAGGCGACGTGGTGGATCAGGATGAGCCGGAAGAGGTCGCGCGCGTCCGGCGGGAGCGCCTCGGGGAGGAGCCCGACCGCCTGCGTGAAGAAGTCGCGCGAGGTGGTGACGACCTCCGGGTCGGCGGCCTCCTCGGTGTCCCCCCGGCGGATCGTGACGGAGCCGGCCGTGAGCTCCACCGTGCGGCTCGCGTCCACCACGCCGCGCCGCAGGATCTCCTGGACCACGCGCCGCGCGGTCGTGCGCATGGTGCTCCGCACGTCCCCGTCGAGCACGAGCCGGAGCTGGCCGGGGGTGGGCACGATCTGCCGCGCTTCCAGGATCGCGCGGGCGGCGACCGTGTCCCCGCGGCGGGCGGCCGCGTCGAGCTGGTCGAAGAAGCGCGTGAGGGCCGCGGCGACCGTATCCGCCACCTCCGGCCGGTAGTCGAAGGTCGGCGGCACGGACTCGATCGCGGCCCTCCGGTCACGCTCGAGCTCGGCCGCGTTCTTGGGCACGTCGAACGGGATCTGCGCGATCACGTCCTCCGTGGCGACCATGCCCTCCTCGTAGCCGCGCAGCGTCATGGACGTCGAGGGCGGGAACGCGAGCGCGATGAAGGCCGCGAGCACCGCCAGCAGGAGCGCGCGCGCCCCGTGGTGGCGCACCCGCGCCTGCAGCGACGTCCCGGGATCGCCCGAGAGTCGGTGGAGGACGGAGGACTCCTCCGCCTCGCGCGCGCGGCGGCTCAAGCGCCGCCCTCCGCGGCGCTGCGTCCGTACGCCTCGATGATGTCCTTCACGAGCCGATGACGGATGACGTCCTTCGCGTCCAGGTAGATGAGCGAGATCCCGTCGATCCCCGACAGGATGGACTCGACCTCCAGCAGCCCCGACTCCTCGCGGCGCGGCAGGTCGATCTGCGTCTTGTCACCGGTGATCACCACGCGCGAGTTCAGCCCCAGGCGCGTGAGGAACATCTTCATCTGCGCGCGCGTCGCGTTCTGCGCCTCGTCCAGGATCACGAAGGCATCGGCGAGCGTGCGGCCCCGCATGTACGCGAGCGGCGCGATCTCGATCGTGGAGTCCTCGAGCGCGCGTCGCACGCGGTCGTGCGGCATCATGTCCTCCAGCGCGTCGTAGAGCGGGCGGAGGTACGGGTCGACCTTCTCC
>CAZOYA010000163.1:0-8020 GCA_964583815.1 uncultured Gemmatimonadaceae bacterium
CCGAGCACAGCGCGATCCTGCAGTGCGTGGAGGGACGGCCGCTCGAGAGCGTGCAGCGCATCGTGCTCACGGCTTCCGGCGGCCCCTTCCGCGGGTGCACGCCCGCCGAGCTCGAGGACATGCGCCCGGCGGACGCGCTCCGCCACCCGACCTGGGACATGGGCGCGAAGATCACGATCGACTCGGCCACGCTCGCCAACAAGGCGCTCGAGGTCATCGAGGCGCACTTCCTGTACGGGCTCCCGTACGACCGGATCGAGGCCGTCGTGCACCCGCAGTCGATCGTGCACTCGTTCGTCGAGTTCGTGGACGGCTCCGTGCTCGCGCAGATGGGCTTTCCCACCATGGATCTGCCCATCCTGTACGCGCTCACGCACCCCGAGCGGGTGAACGATCCGGCGCTCCGGACGTATGACCCGTTGCGGGCGTCGCCTCTCACCTTCGAGCCGATCGACGAGGAGACGTTCCCGCTCTTCGCGCTGGGACGCGAAGCCGGCCGCAGGGGCGGCGCGGCGCCGGCGGCGTACAACGCCGCCAACGAGGTCGCCGTCGGCGCCTTCCTGCAGGAGCAGGTGGGCTTCTCGCGGCTGGCGGGGATCGTGGAGGAGACCATGGACCGGGTCGGGGACCACCCGATTCGCGATATCGACGACGTGCTCGCCGCCGACGGTGCGGCCCGGGCCGCGGCCGCCGAGGCGGTGGAGCGGCAAGCCGGAACAAGGACAGGAACGACCCGATGACGATCCTCGCGACCATCGTCGTGCTCGGCGTGCTCATCTTCGTGCACGAGCTCGGCCACTTCGCCGCCGCCAAGGCCGTCGGCGTGGAGGTCCAGCGGTTCTCGATCGGGCTCGGGCCGCGCGTGCTCGGCTTCCGCCGGGGCGAGACGGAGTACGTGCTGAGCGCCATCCCGCTCGGCGGCTACGTGAAGATGGGCGGGATGGACGACGAGGTGATGGAGCGCATCGAGGGCGGCGCCCCCGAAACGCCCCGCCAGCCGAGCCCGCGCGACTTCGACGCCAAGCCGATCTGGGCGCGCACGCTCGTCATCTCGGCGGGCGTGATCATGAACATGCTCTTCGCGCTGGCGACGTACGCCTTCCTCGCCGCCCGCTACGGCGTGCCGGAGTACGACTCCACGCGCATCGGGCTGGTGTTCGCCGAGCAGCTCCCGCCCGGGACGGAGGGGCTGGCGAGCATCGAGCCCGGGAGCCGCGTGCTCGAGATCGGGGGAGAGCCGACGGAGCACTGGGGCGACGTGCAGCGCGGCCTCCTGCAGGCGGAGACGGGACCCCTCACCCTCCGCCTCGCGGAGCCCGCGCGCACGATCGAGGTGCGGATCCCCGACGACGCGGAGGCGCGGCGGCAGCTCGTCGGCGCCGTGGGGGCCTGGATCGAGGCGGGCGTGGGCGCGGTGAACCCCGGATCGCCCGCGGACCGGGGCGGGCTCGAGCCGGGCGACCGGATCACGGCGGTCGACGACGAGGAGGTCACGAACTGGTACTCGTTCGTGTCGGCCGTGGAGGCGCGCCCCGGCCAGCGGGTCGAGCTCACGATCGTGCGCGACGGGCGCGAGCTCGTGCGGGCGGTCACCCTCGACGCGGAGGAGGAGCGGGCGCCGGACGGGACGATCCGCACCGTGGGGAAGGTGGGCGTCTACCCGCCCCAGCTCGCCACCACGTACCGCGACGTGCCCCTCGGGGAGGCGCTCGTCTACGGATACCGCGAGACGGCCGCGGTGACCGGGATGATCCTGGGCTTCCTCGGGGACCTGGTCACCGGCGGCATCTCGCCCCGTTCGATGGGCAGCATCGTGACGATCGGCGAGATGTCCGGGCAGGCCGCCGCGGCCGGGCTCGACCAGTTCTTCCGCTTCATGGCGCTCTTCAGCGTGAACCTCGCGGTGCTGAACCTGCTGCCGATCCCGGTGCTGGACGGGGGGCATCTCCTGTTCATCGCGATCGAGGCGGTGCGCGGGGGCCGCGGGCTCACGGTCGAGCAGAGGCTGCGGTGGAGCAACGTCGGCTTCCTGATCGTGGTGGGCATCATGGTCTGGGCGCTCTCGAACGACTTCCTGCGTCTCCTCGGGCTCTGAGCGCCGCCGGCCGCATCCTCGCCGTGACGCTCCTCGTCGGGCTGTCGGGCGCGCCTCCGGGGGTGCTCGGCCAGGACGCGGGCTATCCGGACGGCCTCGACGTCGTCGTCCGGGAGGAGCTCCACGCCATCGAGGCGCCGACGTTCGCCGAGCTCGTACGCACCCTCAACGCGATGAGCCTGGAGGGCGAGGGGGCGCCCCTCTCGCAGGGGCTCACCGTGTACCGGATCCTCCCCGAGTGGCGCCTCGTGCCCGGGGGCGGCACCTGCCGGGTGGCGGACGTGCGGGTGCGCGTGCGGGTCACGGTCACCCTCCCCGAATGGACGGCGGCGGGGGACGCCGCGGAGGACGAGCGCGCGCGCTGGGAGGAGATCCACCGCCGGATCCGGGACCACGAGTACACGCACCGGGACCTCACGATCGAGGCGGGGGCGGCGCTCCTCGGCAGCCTCGAGGCGCTCCGGCCCGCTCCGTGTCGCCAGCTCCGGGCGGCGGTCGAGGGGGAGATCCGGCTGGCCGACCAGCGCCTCGGCGCCCGGCACGCGGAGCTCGACCGGAACCCCTGAGCGCGCGCGATCGCGCCCCCACGCCCCTCAGAGAAAGCTGAGCTGCGGCGGCCCGAGCGTCCGGTGCAGGCGGGCGATGTCGAACAGGCGGGTGGGGCGGTCCTGGCACGCGACCTCGAGGTGACCGCGCCACCCCGCGCGGCCCAGGGCCTCTCCGACTACGCGGCGCGCGAGATCCGGCTCGTTGGCCTCGCGAGAGAGGTGCGCGAGCACCACGCACACGAGACGGCCGTGGAGGAGCTCCGTGACGAGCTGCGCCGCCGCCTGGTTGGAGAGGTGCCCGTGGCTGGAGGTGATCCGGCGCTTCACCGAGGCCGGATAGCGGCTCGTGTGGAGGAGCACCTCGTCGTGGTTCGCCTCGAGCACGAGCACGTCGCACTCGGCGAGCGCGTGGCGGATGTGCGCGTTCGGACGCCCGAGGTCGGTCGCCACGCCGAGCCGGATCCCGCTCCTCGGATCCGTCACCGCCACGCCGACCGGGTCCACGGCGTCGTGGACGGTCATGAACGGATCCACGCGGAGCGTGCCCACCCGGAACGAGCGGGCGGGCTCGTACTCCACGACGCGCTCGACGCCGCGCAGGAGCCGGCGGCAGCAGTGATGGGTGCGGCGCGTGAGGTAGAGCGGCGTGCCGTGGCGGCGCGCGAAGACGCCCATCCCTCGGGTGTGATCGGCGTGGTCGTGCGTGACGACGATGCCGTGGATCTCCTCGGGAGCGAAGCCGAGCGCGTCGAGCCGGCGCGCGAGGTCGCGGGCGCTGAAGCCCGCGTCCACGAGCAGGCGGGTGTCCTCGCTGCACACGAGCACCGAGTTCCCGGCGCTCCCGCTCCCGAGCACGGCGACCTTCATCCGCCCGCCTTCCCGGCGGGACCGTCCGCGCGGAGCGGCGCCGTGCGGTGCCAGAGGCGCTCGAGGATCGCGCGCGCGCCCGGGCCCAGCGCGGCGCCGCGGCGCGCCATCGCCCGCTCGGCCACCTCGAAGAAGCGATCGAGACGGTAGTCCACGAGCTCCTGGCCCGAGCCCCAGGAGAAGGCGGGCACGAAGGTCGGCGGCATCGCGCCCCCGAACACGTTGCTCCCCGTGCCGATCACGGTGCCGGTGTTGATCAGCGTGCCGATCCCGGTCTTCACGTGGTCCCCGAGGAAGCATCCCACCTTGGCGAGCCCCGTGTCGACCCGGCCGCGTGCCGTGCGCACGGAGACGCTGCCGTAGTTGTTCTTCAGGTCCGAGTTCGTGGTGAGCGCGCCCAGGTTCACCCACCGCCCCACGAGCGCATGGCCGAGGTAGCCGTCGTGGGCCTTGTTCGCCCAGCCCACGAGCACGGAGTCGGCCACCTCCCCGCGCACCTTGCACACGGGCCCGATGGAGGAGGCCGCCAGGTGTCCGCCGAACACGAGGGTCCCCGCGCCGACGAAGAGCGGACCGACGAGCCGCGCGGGGCCCTCGACGCGGGCGCCCGGCCCGATGCGGACGGGCCCGTCCCGGAGGTCCAGCGTCACGCCGGGCTCGATCACGGCGTCCGGCGCGAGGGAGAGGGTCCCCTCGCCGATCACGTGCACGCCCGGAGGCGGCGGGGTGGCCTCGAAGAGCGCGGCCACGTCCTCGCGCACGGCGTCCGGGTTCGCCTGCACGAGGTCCCAGGGGTGCTCGAGGACGGTGCCCTCGAGGACGAGGGGCGGGCCGCCCCCCTCCGCCCGCCCGGGCTCGTCGAGCGGGGGCGGGGACGCACCGGCCGGGACCAGCCAGCCGACGGTCCGGTCGTCGACGACGAGACGCGCCGGCCCCTCCGGGAGGGGGGGCAGCGGCCCCCGGAGCACGCAGCGGGTGGACAGGAAGAGCCGGCAGGCCGACGCGTCGAGCGCCTCGGGCGCCCGTACCGGCGGAAGACCGGGCTCGTCGAGCTCCTCGAGGCCTTCGGCGACGTAGGCCTCGCAGCGCAGGCCGAGCGCCTGCTCCGCCCGCTCGCGGAGCGTGACGCAGCCGAAGAGGAGCTCGCCCACGGGCCGGCAGTCCGCGAGCGGCGACCAGTCCCGCGCCCGGGCGTCGTCGAAGAGCACGAGGCGCACGGAGGGCGCGGCGGACTCCTCAGGCATCCAGCAGATCGCGGATCATCGCGAGGAGCTTGATGGGGCTGAACGGCTTCGTCACGAACCCCGTGGCGCCGCGGTCGATCGCGGCGTCCCGGTCCTGCTCCTGCCCCTTCGCCGTGAGGATCACGACCGGGAGGTCGTGGCCGCCCCGGCGGATCCGCTCCAGGACCTCGTATCCGTCCGCGCCGGGCATCATCACGTCGAGCAGGACGAGGTCGGGAGGGCGGCGCTCGACCGCCGCGAGGCCCTCCTCGCCGTCGCAGGCCTCGTCCACCTCGTACCCTTCGGCCTCGAGCCGCGTCGCGAGGAGCCTGCGGATGTGCGACTCGTCGTCGACGATGAGGATCCGCCGGGGGTTCCTCGCGGGCTCGTCAGCCGACACCGCTGCACCTCGTTCCGTGGGGGCCGGGGCGCGGCCGCCGGAGGCGCGGGGCCGCGTGCGCGCGGCGGGAACCTACCCGGGCGAGTGGTTAAAGTCAAGCAAACCAAGGGGTTTTCGGGGTTGACCGCCATCGCCGCCCCCCTCAAGTTTCCGAGCTTCCGACCCCCTCCTTCCGGACACCAGCGTGACGAAATCCGTCCCCAGGCCTCGTCGACCCGCGTGGGCGGCCCTCGCCGCCGCGGCCGCGCTCCTGCCGATCGCGGCGTCCGCGTGCGGGGACGACCCGTTCTCCTTCGACTGGGACCACGTCCCGGACACCGTCGTCCTCTACTCGATGGCCCGGGAGGAGCCGAACCTTCCGACCGGCTTCAGCTTCTTCACCGGCGCGGTGGTGCGGATCGAGGCGCCGAACGCGGTGGGCACGTGGGACGTCGCGCTGGATACCCGCGACGGCGGCCTCGTCCTCCTGCCGCCGGGCGCGCTCGGCGTCGAGTCCCGGGCCCGCATCGCCGCGCTCGAGGGCCTCGCGCTCGAGGACCTGCGGGAGGCGCCCTCGGACACCTCGGTCTACGAGGCGACCGAACCCGTGCCGGTCACGCCGGGAACCATCTACGTGGTCCGGACGCACCAGCGGCTCGGCTCGTTCGGGACGCGGTGCGTCTACTACGCGAAGGCGGAAGCCGTCGACATCGACGTGGAGGGAGGCCGGCTCACCTTCCGGTACATCGAGAACCCCGTCTGCAACGACCGCAACCTGGTGCCGCCCGAGTGAGCCCTCGCGCGCCGCGGGACCTCCCACGCGAGAGCCGCTGAGATGCTCGATCTCCATCGCATCCGAAGGGAGCCGGAGGTGGTGCGGGCCGCGCTCGCGCGTCGCGACCCGGGGCACGCCGAGGCGCTCGAGCGGATCCTGGAGCTGGACCGGGATCGGCGGGACGCCCTCGGCGAGGTGAACGAGCTCAAGGCCCGACGCAACCAGGCCTCGAAGCGGATCGGCGAGCTGAAGCGCGCCGGCGAGGACGCCGACGAGCTCGTGGCGGAGATGCGGCGCGTGGGCGAGGAGATCGCGGCGCTCGACGCGCGCGTGGCGCGGGCCGAGGAGCGCATCGGGGAGATCCTGCTCGAGCTGCCCAACACCCCGCTCGACGAGGTCCCGGCCGGCGGCGAGGAGGCGAACCGGGTGGTGCGGACGTGGGGCGAGCCGCCCTCGTTCGACTTCGAGCCGCGCCCGCACTGGGAGCTCGGCGAGGCGCTCGGGATCCTGGACCTCCCGGCGGGCGCGCGGGTGAGCGGCTCGGGCTTCCCGGTGCTGCGGGGCGCCGGGGCGCGACTCCAACGGGGCCTCATCGACTGGTTCCTCGGCGTGCACGTGGCCGAGCACGGCTACGAGGAGGTGCGGGTCCCCTATCTCGTGCGGCGCGAGTCGATGGTCGGCACGGGCCAGCTCCCGAAGTTCGCGGAGGAGTCCTACCACGCGGAGCGCGACGACCTGTGGCTGGTGCCCACGGCCGAGGTGCCCGTGACGAACCTCTACCGCGGGGAGATGCTCCCGGTGGAGGATCTGCCGCTCAAGCTGACCGCGTACTCTCCGTGCTTCCGGCGGGAGGCGGGCGCGGCCGGCAAGGACACGCGGGGCCTGCTGCGGGTCCACCAGTTCGACAAGGTGGAGCTCGTGCGCTACGAGACGCCGGAGCGGAGCCGCGAGGCGCTCGAAGAGCTCACCCGCGAGGCCGAGATCCTCCTCGAGCGGCTGGGTCTGCACCATCGCCGGCTCCTGCTCGCCTCCGGCGATCTCGGGCAGAGCGCCGCGATGACGTACGACCTCGAGGTGTGGGCGCCCGGCGTGGGGCGGTGGCTCGAGGTCTCGAGCTGCACGACCTTCGGAGACTACCAGGCCCGCCGCGCCGATCTGCGCTTCCGCCGCGCCCAGGCGGAGAAGCCCGAGTACGTGCACACGCTCAACGGGTCCGCGCTCGCGCTGCCGCGGGTGCTCGCGGCGATCCTCGAGACGGGGCAGCGCGCGGACGGCTCGGTGGACCTCCCGCCGCCCCTGCACGCCTCCGTCGGCTGCGAGCGGCTGCTTCCCCGGGGGTGAGCACGACGGCGGCCCCCGCTCGGCGCGGACGTCGCCGGCCTCCGGACGCGCGCCGGAAGGGACGTCTCGCGCTCGGCGGGTGCCGCTCCGGTCGGGGGGTGCGCGAGCGATGATCCGCATCAAGTGGCCGATCGCGCTCGCGACGCTCTTCGTCCTCCTCCTCGGATGGTACCTGCTCTACACGCACCAGATCGTGGAGCAGGTGCGCGGGAACGCGGAGCTCCTGTCGCGGATCTTCCAGGAGGTCCAGACCGGCCTGGTCACCCAGGGCAGCGAGACCCAGGCGCTCTTCAACCTGCAGGGGATCGTGCGGGACGCGGGCGTGCCCCTCGTGGTCATGGGCCCCGGGGACACCGTGCTCGCGCACGAGAACCTCCCGTTCTCGGTGGACACGAACACGCCCGAGGGCCAGGACCGCGTGCGGGCCTACGTGCGCCGTCTCGACGCCGAGCACGAGCCGGTGGGCGACCCGAACCTCATGCACATCCACTACGGGGACACGCCCGAGGTGCGGCGGCTGCGGTACATCCCCTGGCTGCAGGCGGGCGGGCTCCTCCTCACGGTGCTCGTCGGCTTCGTGCTCGTCCGCTACCAGCGCCGCGCGGAGAGCGAGCGGGCGTGGACGGCGATGGCGCGCGAGCTCGCGCACCAGCTCGGCACGCCGCTTTCGTCGCTCCAGGGCTGGCTCGAGGTGCTCCGCCTCCCTCCCGCCGAGCGGCCCGGAGGGGTCGGGGAACTGGAGATCGCGGGCTCGATTGGCGAAGATCTCGAGCGGCTCGAGCGCGTCAGCCA
>CAZOYA010000164.1:0-8014 GCA_964583815.1 uncultured Gemmatimonadaceae bacterium
TCGACGCCCTTCGCCGCGACCGTGGCGGGCGAGCAGGCGGGCCGCGAGGCCGCCGGCATGGGCGTGCGGCGCGTGGACGTGCGCGTGCAGGGGCCCGGCTCGGGCCGCGAGTCCGCGATCCAGGCCCTCGCGGCCAGCGGACTCTTCATCAAGTCGATTCAGGACGTGACGCCGCTGCCGCACAACGGGTGCCGGCCGCCGAAGAAGCGTCGGGTCTGAGGAAACCACATGTCTCGTCATACCGGACCCGTCTGCAAGCTCTGCCGGCGTGAAGGCCAGAAGCTGTTCTTGAAGGGCCAGAAGTGCTACACGGAGAAGTGCCCCGTCGACCGTCGGACCTACCCGCCGGGCCACCACGGCCCCGCGCAGCAGCGCCGGCGCAAGCAGTCCGAGTACGCCGTGCAGCTCCGCGAGAAGCAGAAGGTGAAGCGGATCTACGGGCTGCACGAGAAGCAGTTCCGGAACCTCTTCGAGCGGGCGGCCAAGGTGTCCGGCGTGACGGGCGAGAACCTCCTCGTCGCGCTCGAGACGCGGCTCGACAACATCGTCTTCCGGCTCGGCTTCGGTCAGAGCCGGAGCCAGGCGCGGCAGCTCGTGCGGCACCGGCACGTCGAGGTGAACGGCCGGATCGTGGACATCCCGAGCTATCACGTGCGGCCCGGCGACGAGATCGCCGTCAAGGCGACGTCCAAGGACCTGTTCCCGGTCGAGGCGAGCCTGCAGGCTCGCACCCGGCCCCCGCTGCCCGAGTGGCTCGCGCTCGACGAGAAGGCGCGCGTCGGTCGCGTGGTCCGTGACCCCATCCGGACGGACATCCCGCTCGCGGTGCAGGAACAGCTCATCGTCGAGCTCTACTCGAAGTAACGTCCACCCCCGGGCGCCGCGCGGCGGTCCCCGGCGGCAACGGTCCACCAGGAGGACAATGTGGAGATAGATCTGACCGGGCTCGTGCTCCCCGAGCGGATCGAGGCACTCGATTCCCCGGACCCGGCGCGGTCGGCCCAGTTCGTCATCGAGCCCCTCGAGCGCGGCTTCGGGCACACGCTCGGGAACTCCATCCGGCGTGTCCTGCTGTCGTCCCTGCGCGGGGCGGCCGTGTGGTCGTTCCGGATCGAGGGGGTGGTGCACGAGCACCAGACGATCCAGGGCGTCGTCGAGGACGTCCACCAGGTGATCCAGAACCTCAAGTCCCTGGTCGTGCGGCTCGACGACGACGTCGACGAGATCGTGCTCACGCTCCAGGCGAGCGGGCCGGGCGCGGTGACCGCGGCCGAGATCCAGGAAGCGTCCGGCGCGGAAGTGCTCGACCCCTCGCACCACCTGTTCACGCTCCAGGAGGAGCGGCCCGTGCGGATGGAGCTGCACGTGAACAAGGGGCGCGGGTTCGTGCTCTCGGACCAGCACACGCTGCCGCGCGGGGCCCCGGTGGACCTCGTGCGCGTGGATGCGATCTACAACCCGGTGCGCCGGGCGAACTTCACCGTCGAGGAGACGCGCGTCGGACAGCGCACGGACTTCGACCGCCTCACGCTGCAGGTCGAGACCGACGGCTCCGTGACCCCCGAGGGCGCGGTGGCCTACGCGGCCGAGCTCGTGCGGAAGCACTTCGAGTACATGCTGTACTTCGGCCAGGGCGGGCCGCCGGAGGCCGCGGCCCCCGGGACCGTCGCCGTGCCGGAGCGGTTGCAGGACCTCTTCGAGCGCTCGATCGACGACGTGGCGGAGCTCAGCGTCCGCTCGCGGAACTCCCTCCAGAAGGAGAACATCCGCACGCTCGGCGATCTCGTGCAGCGGTCCGAGGAGGACATGCTGAAGATCGAGAACTTCGGCAAGAAGTCCCTCAAGGAGATCACGGATCTGCTCGACGAGCACGGGCTCCGCTTCGGCATGCGCCTCGAGGAAGGCGAGGACGGGCGGCTCTTCTTCGTCGACCAGGAGGCCGAAGCCACCCAGGGTGGCGAGGAGTAGAGGTGCGGCATCGCAAGAAGGGCCGGGGGCTCTCGCGGAGCCCGAGTCACCGGAGGGCGACCCTGCGCAACCTCGCGACGTCGCTGTTCCGCCACGGGCGCATCGAGACGACCACGGCGAAGGCCAAGGAGCTCCGTCCGTACGCCGAGCGGCTGATCACGCTCGCGCGGCGCGGGGACGTGCACGCACGGCGGCTGGCCGGGCGCAGGATCCAGGACCGGCAGGTGCTGGGCAAGCTGTTCGACGAGATCGCGCCGCGTTTCGCGGAGCGTCCGGGTGGCTACACCCGCGTGCTCAAGCTGGGCACGCGCAAGGGTGACGCCGCAGACATGTCGCTCATCGAGCTCGTCGATTAGTTTGGGCCCGCTCTCGCAGGGTCGACTTCAATCTGACAGGACGACGTACATGGCGGACAACGCTTCCCGGCGCGGCGCGACGAACCTCGGCACGCCCCTGATGATCGTGGCGTTCGTGGTGATCGGCGGGTTCATGTATTGGCTCGGCAGCCAGGCGAGCGCGGACATCGCGGAGCGCCAGGCGCTCGCGGACTCCATCGCCGCCGCCGATGCCGAGCGGGCGCGTCTCGAGGATCTCATGATCTCGGCCGAGGCGCTCCAGAGGGACGCGGAGCCGTTCGAGGGTCGCGAGGTGCGCCTGGAGGGAATGCCCGTGGCGAGCGCGCTCGGCACGCAGGGCTACTGGATCGAGATGCCGAACGGCAACCCGTTCCTCGTGTCGCTCGGCGAGGGCGTGCGGTCGGTGCAGCTCCAGCCGCAGGACACGGTGAACGTCGAGGGCTTCGTGACGGCGATCAGCGACTCGATCCTCAACGCGTGGACCGAGGCCGGCACGATCGGCGAAGGCGACCGCCTCGCCGCGGAGTTCGCCACGCACTTCATCGAGGCGAGCCACGTCGAGACCGGCGGCGGCCAGCAGTGACGCAGGCGGGCCTTCCCGCCTTCAACCAGGGTTCGATCTCATGGCACGAGTGTGCTACACGTGCGGCAAGGCGCCCGGCTCCGGGAACAACGTCAGCCACGCGAACAACAAGACGCGGCGGCGGTGGCTGCCGAACCTGCAGACGGTGAAGATCCTCGACACGGACGGCGAGCGCCGGCGCGTGCGGGTCTGCACGAGGTGCATCTCGGCCGGGAAGATCCGGAAGGCGCCGGCGACGAGCGCCGCGGACGTCTGACCCGCTTCGCCAACGACGCGGCGGAACAGGGGCCCCTCCGGGATCGATCCGGAGGGGCTCGTTTCGTCCCGGGCGCCCGCGCGGGCGGGCGGGCCGCCGGGTGAGGACGGGCCGGCCTTGAGGATCCTCGTCACCGGCGCGACGGGCCTGCTGGGCTCGGAGGTCGTGGCCGAGGCGCGGGCGCGCGGACACGAGGTGCTGGCGGCGGACCGGGCCGTGCTGGACGTGACCGACGGGGAGGCCGCGGCGCGGCTCTTCGCGGACTGGCGGCCGGGCGCGGTGATCCACTGCGCCGCCTGGACCGCCGTGGACCGCGCCGAGGAGGAGCCGGAGGAGGCCATGCGGGTGAACCGCGACGGCACGGCCGCCGTGGCCGCCGCGGCGTCGGACGCGGGTGCCTGGCTCGTGGCGATCTCGACGGACTACGTCTTCGACGGCACCGGCACCGTGCCCTATCTTCCGCACGATCCGACGGGGCCGCGCTCCGCGTACGGGCGCACCAAGCTCGAGGCGGAGCGGGCCGCGCTGGCTTCGGACCCCTGCGCGCTCGTGGTGCGCACGAGCTGGCTCTACGGGGAGGGAGGACGGAACTTCGTGAGCGCGATGCTGGAGCGGGGCGCCCGGGGCGAGCCACTCCGGGTGGTGGACGACCAGCGGGGCCGCCCCACGTGGGGGCGCAACGCGGCGGCGGTCACGCTCGATCTGCTCCACCGACGGGCGCGGGGCGTGTGGCACGTGGCGGACGGCGGGGAGGCCACCTGGCTCGAGCTCGCGCGCGAGGCGTTCCGCCTGGCGGGCCTGTCCGTGCCCCTGGCGCCCGTCTCGACCGCCGACTGGGGCGCCCCCGCGCCGCGCCCCGCGTACTCCGTCCTCGACGTCGGAGGCACCGAGGCGCTGCTCGGGCGCCGCATGCAGGACTGGCGGGAGGCGCTCGCGGCATTCCTGGAGACGCGCGGAGAGACGCGCGGAGCGACGGGGCCGGAGACGGCCGCGGCGGGCCCGGAGCGGGACCGGTGAGCGGACCCGTGGGAGCCGCCCCGCGTCCCGAGCCCCCGCACGACCGCGCCGCCGACCTGGAGCGCATCCGCCGCGCGCTCTCGGCCGCCCTCGAGGCGGTCCGGCCCTTCACGCCCGGCGACGTGGCCTGGGAGCGCAAGGAGGGCCGCGGCGACCCGGTCACCGACGCGGACCGCGCCATCGACGACGTGCTCCGCGAGATGCTTCCGGACACGGGCGAGGGGTGGCTCTCGGAGGAGTCCGTGGACGATCCGGAGCGGCTCCGCCGCGGCCGGGTGTGGGTGGTCGACCCGATCGACGGGACCCGCGAGTTCATCGACGGCGTGCCGGAGTGGTGCGTCTCGATCGGGCTCCTCGAGGACGGCGAGCCGGTCGCGGGCGGCATCCTGAATCCCGCCACGGGCGAGCGGATCCTCGGCGCGCTCGGGGCGGGCGTCACCTACCGGCGCGCGGCCGGCGAGCCCGACCGCCCCGCGGCGGTCCGCGCCGAGACGCCCGGGCGCCCGCACGTGCTCGCGAGCCGCACCGAGATCCGTCGTGGCGCCTGGGACCGCTACGGGGACCGCTACCGGGTCGAGCCGTGCGGCTCGGTCGCCTACAAGCTCGCCCGGGTGGCGGCGGGGCTCGCGGACGCCACCTGGACGCTGTCCCCGAAGAACGAGTGGGACGTGGCCGGCGGGGCCGCGCTCGTACGGGCCGGCGGCGGCATCGTGCGGCTCGCCGACGGTCGCCACCCGCGCTTCAACCAGCGCGACCCGCTCCTCACCGGCCTCGTGGCCGCCCATGCGGGGCTCGTCGCCCGCATCCTGGCCGACCTGGAGGACCTCGGGGGAGGGAGTGCACGGGCGTGAAGGGCGTGATCCTCGCCGGTGGGCTCGGCACGCGGCTCCTTCCGATGACCCGCGTCACGAACAAGCACCTCCTGCCGGTCTACGACCGGCCGATGATCTACTTCCCGCTCCAGCAGCTCGTGCACGCGGGCATCGACGACATCCTCGTCGTCACGGGCGGCGACAGCGCGGGGGACTTCCTGCGCCTGCTGCGGAACGGGCAGGAGTTCGGCCTGCAGCATCTCCGTTACGCCTACCAGGAGGGGGAAGGGGGGATCGCCGACGCGCTCGGGCTGGCCGAGCACTTCGCCGCCGGCGAGCCGGTCGTGGTGCTGCTCGGGGACAACGTCTTCCAGGACCCGATCGCCGAGGCGGTCGCGCGCTTCCGGGCGGACCCCACGGGCGCCATGATCCTGCTCAAGGAGGTGGAGGACCCGGAGCGCTTCGGCGTGGCCGTGCTCGACGGCGACCGCGTGCGGGAGATCGTCGAGAAGCCGAAGGATCCGCCCACCCGCTTCGCCGTGACCGGCTGCTACCTGTACGATGCGCGCGTCTTCGACTTCATCCGGACGCTCGAGCCCTCCGAGCGGGGCGAGCTCGAGATCACGGACGTGAACAACCACTACGTACGCGCCGGAGCCATGCGCCACCACTTCGTCCGCGGGTGGTGGACGGACGCGGGCACGGTCCCTTCGCTCCACCGGGCGGCCGCGCTCGTGGCGCGCGACCGGGACAACCCGATCCTCGCCGGGCGCTTCGACGGGGCGGGCGCCCCATGAAGTGCCTCGTCACCGGCGGGGCCGGCTTCATCGGCGCCAACTTCGTCCGTCACCTCCTCCGCGCCTGGCCGCGCGCCGAGGTCGTGAACCTCGACCTCCTCACCTACGCCGGGCACCTGGAGAATCTCGAGGACCTCGCCGACGAGCGGCGGCACGTCTTCGTGGAGGGCGACATCTGCGACGCCGCGCTCGTCTACGAGCTCATGGAGGGCGTGGAGGTCGTCTTCCACCTCGCCGCCGAGTCGCACGTCGATCGCTCGATCCAGGCCGACACGCCCTTCGTGCGCACGAACGTCGGCGGCACCGCGGTGCTGCTGTCGGCGGCGCTGCGGGCCGGGGTGCGGCGCTTCGTGCAGGTCTCCACCGACGAGGTCTACGGCGAGCTCCCGTGGGTGGACCCGGAGCAGGGCGCCGGCCCGCGCTTCACCGAGGAGACCCCGCTCGCGCCGCGCTCCCCGTACTCGGCCACGAAGGCCGCCGGCGACCACCTCGCGCTCGCCTACCACACCACGCACGGGCTCGACGTCGTGGTGACCCGCTGCTCGAACAACTACGGGCCGTTCCAGTACCCCGAGAAGCTCATCCCCCTGATGATCACGAGGGCGCTCGCCGATGCGCCGCTGCCGGTCTACGGCGACGGCCTCTACGTGCGCGACTGGATCCATGTGCGCGACCACTGCCGGGGGCTGCTGGCCGCCGCGGAGCGCGGGAAGGCGGGGCGCGTCTACAACTTCGGCGGCGACTCGGAGCGCACGAACCTGAGCCTGGTTCACGAGGTGCTCGAGATCCTGGGCAAGCCGGCGTCGCTGATCGAGCACGTGAAGGACCGCCCGGGGCATGACCGGCGCTACGCGATCGACGCGTCCCGCGCCAAGTCCGAGCTGGGTTGGGCACCGACCGTCCGCGTGGCCGAGGGGCTCCGGGACACGGTCGCCTGGTATCTCGCCAACCAGCCGTGGTGCAACATAGTTGCCCCCTCCGGAGCGGCGAGCAGTTATCGTTGAAAATCACCCCCCATCGCCCGTTCCATCCCCCGCCAACCACAGGACGCATCCCCCCGTGCCGCGCGAGAAAACGACCACTTTCGGTGTCATAGGACTCGGTTACGTAGGCCTACCCCTCGCGGTCGAAGCCGCGAAGAGCGGCCTGCATGCCGTCGGGTTCGACATCAACGAACGCGTGGTGAAGGGGATCAACGACGGCCGGTCCCACATCCAGGACGTCTCGTCGCCCGACGTGGCGAAGCTTCGCAAGAAGGGGCTGCTCGAAGCCACGACGGACATGAAGCGCCTCTCGGAATGCGACGTGGTGTCGATCTGCGTTCCGACGCCGCTCTCCAAGACGCGTGACCCCGACGTCTCGTTCATCATTGCCGCATCCGAGTCCGTGGCGGGTGCGCTGCGGAAGGGACAGCTGGTCATCCTCGAGTCGACCACGTATCCGGGCACGACCCGTGAGATCCTGCTGCCGGCGCTGGAAGCGACGGGGCTGAGGGTGGGGAAGGACTTCAACCTCTGCTTCTCGCCCGAGCGCGTCGATCCGGGGAACCCCACCTGGCACACGAAGAACACGCCCAAGGTCGTCGGTGGCATCACCGCGGCGTGCACGAAGGCGGGCGACCGTTTCTATCGGCGCTTCATCGATACCGTGGTGCCGGTCTCGTCGGCCGAGGCGGCGGAGCTCACGAAGATCCTCGAGAACACCTTCCGCGCGGTGAACATCGGGCTCGTCAACGAGACGGCGATCATCTCCGATCGCCTGGGCGTGGACGTGTGGGAGGTCATCGACGCCGCGGCCACCAAGCCGTTCGGCTTCATGAAGTTCACCCCCGGTCCCGGCCTCGGCGGGCACTGCATCCCGCTGGACCCGCACTACCTCTCCTGGAAGATGCGGACGCTCTCGTACAAGACGCGAATGATCGAGGTCGCGAGCGAGATCAACGCGGAGATGCCGGCGTTCGTGGTTCGCAAGGTCGCCGACGTTCTCAACTCCGTCTCGAAGTCTGTCAACGGCAGCAAGATCCTGATTCTGGGCGTGGCCTATAAGCGGGACATCGACGACCTGCGGGAGAGCCCCGCGCTCGCCATCATGCAGCAGCTCCAGGAGAAGGGGGCGGAGATCGCCTACCACGACCCCTACTGTCCCGAGATCGCCGACGACGGACACACACTCCTGACGGGGCTACCAATGCGGAGCGTTCAGCTCACCGACGAGGTCCTCGCGGA
>CAZOYA010000165.1:0-7986 GCA_964583815.1 uncultured Gemmatimonadaceae bacterium
CGGAGCGTGCCGAGCCAGGCCCCGTCGTGCCCCAGGATCGTCCATTGCGGGTCGGAGGGCGCGGGGCCGAAGTACCGGCCCGTGCGCAGCCAGATCGCGCCGGCGGGATCGACGAGCAGGCGTGAGTAGGCGGCGCGGGTCTCGGGGTAGAGGATGTCCTGGGCGAAGGCGTCGAGCTGTCGCCGCTCTTCCGGCGTAGACGCCATGGATCCGAGCTGATGGACGTACCAGGCGCGGTCGTCCTCCGTCACCGTCAGGTCCCCGAGATCGAACCGCAGGACCTCGCGCAGGGCGCCGGTCGCGTCGAGGAGGCGCACGGCCGCCGTATTCGCCGTGCCGACGATCAGCCGATCGTCGTACACGTCGACGTGCGTCCGCTTCATGAACGGCGCGGGCCCGACCCCCAGATCGAACATCATGAGCTCGATGCTCGGGAAGGTGCCGACCGTGTCCACGACGCCGTCCGGGTCCACGACGAGGAGCGGAGCATCGTAGCGGTAGATCCCGGGACCCCGGGCGCCGCCTCGGTTGATCGGACTCACGTACGTCACGATCGCGAGACGGCCCCCCGGAAGGCGGTGCACCTCTCCTAGCTGGGCGCCGAGGACCGGCGAGAGCGTGCGGGTCGAGAGATGGCCGCTTCCGACGACGTAGAGCGCCACGCCCGGGCGGCGCTCGTCCCACACGGCCAGCGTATCGGCGCCCCACACGTCGAGCGATGAGGGATCCCGGAGCTCCCCGGGCCCGTCTCCCGGCCCGCCCACCTCGTCCACCGGCTCGCCGTCCGCATCGTAGACGCGCACGCTCGAGCTCCCCCCGTTCAGCACCGCGATCCGCCCGTCGGAGAGCCGCACCAGGTCCCGGATCTCGAAGAACTCCTCCGAACTTCCCAGCCCACCGATCTCGAGCGTCGGCTCCGCCGCGACCCGCCAGGCGGGCTCCTCCCCCCACGCCGGCGCCGCGCTCTCCACGATCCGCACCCCCGCGCTGTCCCGCACCTGGACGAGACCGCCCGACCCACCGCCCTTCATGTCGCAGGCGAAAGCAACGCCCAACAGGAGGAGAGACGTGGCGGATGCCGCTACCCTACGCGCCGATCGGGAGCGGACCACGGCCCTCGCTGCCACGACGCTTGCGCCGCGCGTAGCGGCGCAGCGAAGCAGGCGGAGGAAGGAAGAAGACGCGAGGAGCCGGCTGCGAAGCGGCCGAGTGGCAGCGAGGGACGTGATCCGCTCCCGCCCCGGCAGCAGGGGCGACCTCAGCTCACCGTCCTCCTCCGCACCACCCCATCCTTCTGCTCCAACCACCCCATCCCCTTCTCGATCCACTCCGGCGCCGGCTCCCCCTTCAGGTAGTGCCCGAACCACTGCAGGATGCGCGACTGGTAGTCCCGCTGGTTCGGCTCCTCCGCCAGCCCGTGGTTCTCGCCCTCGTAGACGAGCATCACCATCTCCTTCCCGAGCCGGCGCGCCGCGTTGTAGAACTCCACGCCCTGGTTGAACTCCACGGCGCCGTCGTTCGTGCCGAACATCATGAGGAGCGGCGTCTGCATGTTCTGGATGTGGTGGACGGGCGAGTTGGCGTAGTAGCTGTCCCAGTCCTCCCACCAGGGCACCTGCATGCGGCCCTGGCTGATCTCGAAGATGCGCGCGTCGGTGCTCCCGCTGTTCCAGTAGAACGAGAGATACATGCTCATGAGGTTCGTGAGCGGAGCGCCGGCGACCGCCGCGGCGAACAGATCGTCCTGCGTCACGAAGAAGGTGGTCTGGTAGCCGCCCCACGAGTGGCCGATGAGCCCGATCCGCTCGGGGTCCACGACGCCCTTCTCGAGCACCGCGGCCACGGCGGGCCGGAGCGTCTCCACGTTCGACTGTCCGGGACGCCGGTCGCGGTAGACGATGTCCGGGCGGAAGACGAAGTACCCCTCCTGGCTCCAGATCTGCTGGTTGTAGTACTCCGTGGGATCGGGCACCTGGTACTGGTGCATGCCCTGCGAGAGCAGCTCGTAGTGGTAGACGATCATCGGATACGAGCGCCCGGGCTCGTAGTTCGCGGGGTAGGTGAGCACCCCCTGCAGCCGCCGGCCCCACTCGTTCTCGTATTCGACGAGCTCCGTGCGACCCCAGGCGAACTCCCCCTGGAACGCGTTGATCCGCGTGACCTGCCGCGCGTTCCGGAGATCGGGCCCGGTGACGAACCAGTCGGGCGCGTCGTCGAAGCGCTCCCGGCGGAAGGCGAACACGTCCGCCTTTCGCGCCTTCAGGAGCGCGCCTCCGAATCCGCCGAACATCGCGTCCTCCCACAGGAGGCGCTCCGGCGCCTCACCGGGTCGTGCGCGCGCGAACCCCGCCTGCTTCGTCCACTGGCCGTAGAGCTGGTAGTAGAGCACCTCGTCCGGCCGGAAGGCGTCCACCTCGGGATCGAGATCGACGAGACGCCAGCGCACCTCCTGCTCCGCGCCCTGCGACAGCCGCCGCGCGGGGCCGCCGTCGAGGGGGACCTCCCAGACGTCCCACTCGTCGTTCAGCAGGATCGCGCGGTCGTCCTCCATCCACCCGGCGATGCCGAAGGACGGCATCTGCTCGCGGGTGGGCGTGACGTCGAGGTTCACGAACTGCGTGGGCACGCTCTCCGTGAGGTTCCTCGTGACGCCGCGCTCGAGATCGTGGGCGAACCAGTCCTCGCCGCTGAACCACACGAGATAGCGCCCGTCCGGGCTCCGGCCGGCGTCCTCGACGCGCTCCACCACGAGCGTCGCCTCGCCGCTCGCGGGATCGATCGCGTAGACGTCCGCGAACTGCTGGCGGAACATCGCGTGCTCCTCGTACGGCGTCTCGTCGAGACCCAGGGCGTGGCGACCGCCGGGCACGACCTCGGTGCGCTCCGCGAGATCCCCGCCGAGCTGGACGAAGGAGCCCCGCTCCAGGTGCCAGGCGGCGAGGTGGTTCGCCTCCCGGAGCTGTCGCTCCCGCACCCGCTGCAAGGGCACGGGATCGAGGTCGCGGGCGTGCCAGATCGCGACGCCCGCCTCGTCGTCCTCGTCCTCCTCCTCCTCCGCGCACGCGGCGGAGTCGTCGGCGCCGGGCGGGGCGGGGGAGGGGCCTCCCGCCGAGCCGGCCGCGCCCGGCGGTGTCGCCCCGGGCGCGGTCTCGGTCCCGGTCCCGGTCTCGCACGGCTCCGGCGCCGGGGTGCGGGCCTGCACGCCCACGAACAGCGTCCCGCCGTCGTCGGACCAGGTCGGCGTACGGTAGGAGACCACGCGCGTCCCCACCGGCACGCCGCTCGCGCCACCCTCTTCCAGCGTCCAGCTCCGGGGCGAGGCGCCGTCGAGACCGCGCCAGGCCAGGACGACGTGCGCGGTGTCGGCCCACGCCTCGTCGGTCACCGTGCGGAGCACGGCGAGGTCGGCCGCGTCCTCCCGCCAGGCGAGCTCCCGGTAGGTCGCCTCCGCCTGGTCGAGCGAGCGGATCGCGCCGCTCGCCGGATCGTAGACGGAAACCCCGTTCCCCACCCGTTCGCGGGTGTCGAAGGTCATCGCCAGCAGGTGCCCCTCGTCGGACCAGGCGACCTCGGCCACGTTCCCGAACACCATGCGGCGTCCGGTCGCGAGCTCCTCGACGATCAGGTCGCGTCCCTCGTGCTTCTGGTCCTCGACCGGGTACCGGTGGAGCGCGAGATATCCGCCATCTCCGGAGATCCGGAACGACTGCACGCCCTGGTGCACCGCGATCCGGCCCTCGACCAGATCGAGCACGCCCACGTCGTCGTGGACCGGCCGGTCCTCGCGACGCGCCTTCTCCCGCTCCTCCTCCGAGCGGCCGATCTCGTAGACCAGCCAGCGACCGTCGTTGGAGAAGACGGGACCCGTGCCGTACGGCACCACGACCGTGGAGTCGGAGGCGGTGCGGTGGATCCGCAGCTCGTCCTCGCCGCTCACGCGCGACACGGCGGCGGCGAGCCAGCGGCCGTCGGGCGACAGCTGCGTGCGGCCGAGCTCCTCCCAGCGGCCGTAGTCATCCGGACCGACGGTGGGGCGCGCCTGGGCGAGCGCCGGCGTCGGCCTGAGGGCGCCGGGCGCGGCCATGCCGAGGCCGACGAGCGTGAGCGCGAAGGAACGGGCTGCGGCGTGGCGGAGCCTCATGGTGCTCTCCTGGCGGTCGTGATTCGCTCCTGCAGCATGCGCCCGGCGCGCGGGCCCGGCAACCGTTGCTACCGGGACGTCGGGCGGCCCCGCAGGTAATCCAGCACCACGTTGCTCATCGCACGGATCCCCACCGGGATCGCGGAATCGTCCGCCATGAACGTCGGGGTGTGATGGCCGCCCGAAACCACGCCGGGCGCCTCCGTCCCGAGCCGGTAGAAGAATCCCGGCACCTCGTTCGCGAAGTACGCGAAATCCTCCCCGCCCATGACGGGATCGATGACCTGCACCCGCTCCGCGCCCGCGACCCGCTCGAGCGTCGGCGCCATGCGCGCGACGAGCTGCGCGTCGTTGATCACGGCCGGCGTGCCGCGGTCGTAGACGAGCTCGTAGCTCCCACCGGCGGCCGCGGTGATGCCTGCGAGGATCTCGTCCATGCGCCGCTCCACGGTGTCCCGCACGTCGGGATCGTACGTGCGCACCGTCCCCTCGAGATGCACCTCGTCGGGGATGATGTTGAAGCGCGTCCCGCCGCGCACGATCCCGACCGTCACCACGCTCGGCTCGAGCGAGGGGAGCGTCCGGGAGCGAATCGTCTGGAGGGCGAGGATCACCTGGGAGGCCATGACGACCGGGTCCACGCCGAGCTCGGGATAGGCGCCGTGCGCCTGCCGGCCGATCACGCGAATCCGGAAGTGGTCGACCGCGGCGAGCATCGGGCCGGTCGCGTACCCGAGCGTGCCGACCGGCATGTCCGCGGACGCGTGCAGCCCGAAGATGGCCGAGGGGCGCGGGTTCTCGAGCACGCCTTCGCGCACCATCAGGTCGGCTCCGCCCTCCTCGCCCGGCGGCGGGCCCTCCTCCGCCGGCTGGAAGACGAACTTCACGACTCCGGGGATCCGGTCGCGCATCGAGGCGAGCACCGAAGCCACGCCGAGCTGGACCGCCACGTGGATGTCGTGGCCGCAGGCGTGCATCACGCCGACCTCCTGCCCCAGGTACTCGGTCCGGACCGTCGACGCCCACGGGTAGGGCGTGTCTTCCGTGACCGGGAGCGCGTCCATGTCCGCCCGGACCGCCACGGTGTCGCCGGGGAGCCCGCCGCGCAGCAGGCCGACCACGCCGGTGTGGGCGATTCCCTCCCGGACCTCGTCGAAGCCGAGCTCCCGGAGATGCTCGGCCACCAGGGCCGCGGTCTCGAACTCGCGGTTGCCGAGCTCGGGGTTCTGATGGATGTGGTGGCGGAGCTCGACGATCCGGTCGAGGACCTCCTCGACGGCCGCGTCGACGGCGGGGTCCTGGGCCGTCGCGGCCGCGGGCACGAGCAGCGGCGTGAGCACGGCGGCGAGCGCCGGCAGCGCGACGAGGGGGGCGGCGCGACGGCGCGGCGACGGGGTCGGGACGTGCATCGTGATCCACTCCTTCCAGAAGGGCTGCTGCACCGTACGCTGCGGCGGGGCGGCGGGCCAGGGTCGGTCGGCAGTCGGTCGGCCGCCCGGCAGGACGTCACATCGCGGCGTCTCGATCGTCACACGGACGAGGGCCGCCCCTCCGCCGCGCGGGGGGCGCGCCGCCCACGGGGACGAAGAGCGAAGGATGTCGTCATGAAATCCGTCCGCAGCCGCCGACCCGGGAGCGCCCGCGGCATGCGCGTCCCCCATCGATCGGCGCGCCGGGCCTCGAGGCTTCCGGCCTTCCTGGTCGCGCTCGTGGCGCTCCCGCCGCTCGGCGGCTGCGATGCGGGACCGGCCGGGGCGCCGGAGCGCGGGCCCGGCGAGCAGCGCGACGAGCGCGTCGTCACCACGGCGCCGGGCGAGGACTTCGAGCTTCGCCTCGGCGAGGAGGCGCTGGTCGACGGGACCGACCTGACCGTCGCCTTCGAGGCGGTCCAGGAGGATTCGCGCTGCCCGAGCGACGTGACCTGCGTGTGGGAGGGGAACGCGCGGATCGTGGTCGGCGTCCGCCGCGGGAGCGATGCGCTCCCGAGCCTCGAGATCAACACCGCGCTCGAGCCCCGCTCCGCCATGGTACCGCCCTGGCGCATCGACCTGCTCGAGCTCTCGCCCTGGCCGAAGGAAGGCGTGCTGACTCCGGAGGAGGACTACGTCGCCCGGCTCAGGGTGAGCCGCCCGTAGGCCCCGCGCTCCTCACGGGGTGGCGGCCGTGAGGGTGGCGGGCCGCCACCAGTCGTCCCGCTCCTCCGGGCCCTGCGGCCCGATCCGGCCGCGCGCCTGGTCCAGGAGGGCCTGCGGATCCCAGGGGCGTCCCTCCCGCAGCACGAGCGTCACGTTCCGGGTGTTCGTGATGTCGGCGAGCGGATCCCCGTCGATCACGAACAGGTCCGCCACCTTCCCGGGCTCGATCGTGCCGATCTCGTCGTCGAGGCCCACGGCGCGCGCGCCGTTGATCGTCCCGGCGCGGAGCGCCGCGATGGGCGGCAGGCCCGCGAGCACCATCGCGTGGAGCTCCCGGTGCGAGGAGAACCCGGCCAGATACTCGCCCGCGCTCGGATTGTCCGTGCCGAGTGTGATCCAGGGACCGCCGCCCGCGTTGTAGAACGCGAGCAGCCCGCGCTTCATCGCGTCGTAGAGGTTCGTCATGAGCTCGCTCGAGCGGGGCTCCCGCGCGGCCACGAGCTCCTGGACGTACGGGGTGAAGAACGACGGCTCGTCCACCCAGAAGTCGAAGCCCTCCACCTTCTCGGTCAGGTAGATCGGCGCGGTCACCGTCGGATCGTAGTAGACCTCGTTGTCGAGGAAGAGCTGGACGGTGCGACGGAACTCGGCCGAGGCGGTGTCCACCTGGTTCCAGACGGGGTAGGCCGCCTGGGTACGGTCGAGCACGTAGCCGCCCAGGATGTGCTCGATGCGGTCGATGCCGGCTTCGATCGCGTCGACGGAGTTCGTCGAGCCGCGCGCGCCGGAGTCCACGTGGCCCGTGACGGTGCCGCCGTGGAAGTGGACGCGCTCGACGAGCGCCCGGATCGTCTCGGGCGAGGCGCCCTTCGCCTTGAAATGCCGCACGCCCTCGGCCCAGAGCGCGTCGACCTCGGCGTGGATCCGCGCGGCCGTCATCTGCTCGGGATCCCAGTCCAGCCGCGTGCGCCCGAAGTACGGCCCGGAGCGCAGCAGCCGCGGCCCCGGCTGCTCGCCCGAGTCGAGCCGCTCGGCCAGCGCGCGCATGACGTCGGGATAGTACTCTCCGGCCGGGAACGTCGTGGTGACACCGTTGGCCAGGAAGATCAGCGGATTGTAGCGCGTCTCCTCCACGCGGCCGTCGCCGGTGAGGTCCATGTTGTAGTGGGCGTGCAGGTCGACGAGGCCCGGCAGGAGCGTCTGCTCCTCCGCGAGCTCGATCACCTCCGGCTCCGCGCCCTCGGGCGCGGCCTGGCCCTGGTCGCCGACCCGCGCGATCCGCCCGTCCGGAGCGACGAGCACGCCGGGATTCGGCACCCGCTCTCCCGCGACCACGTCGAGCATCCAGCCGCCCTCGAGGAGGCGCCAGGCGGCCTCTCCTCCGCCGGAACCGCCGTCGGGGGAGGAGCCGGCGCACGCGGCGAGCGCGGCCGCGGCGAAGAGGGCGAAGGGCTTCCGGATCGTGCTCATGGCGGCCGCCTCGGGATGGGGGTTGCGGATCCGGACAGTAGAGGACGGCGGGCGGGGACGTCAACGCGATTCCGGACGTGCCGCCGGCGGCCTCGCCCCTGCTGGTCGGGACGGGTCGCGTCGCGGCACCCCTCTTCGGGGGCGTTGCGCCGGAGCTGCTGGGTGGTCCGTTCGGGTCATCCGGTGGGCCGGCTCCACTCGGGTGCCTTCGGCACCCAAGCCCCTCCTCGGGGTGCCGCG
>CAZOYA010000166.1:0-7957 GCA_964583815.1 uncultured Gemmatimonadaceae bacterium
GGGCCCTTCGCCGAGACGAAGGAGCAGCACGCCGGCTTCAACATGATCGAGGCGCGCGACCTCAACGAGGCGATCCGCATCGCCTCCGAGATCCCGCCAGCCCGGGTGGGCTCCGTGGAGGTCCGGCCGATCCGACCGATCCGCGAACAGGTGGCGGCGCGGGGAAGCGCGATGGCGGCGGGTGCCGGAGAGCCGGCCGGAAGCTGAGGCGGGCACCGGCGGCGCCGAGGCGCGGGCAGCGGTCGAGGCCGCCTACCGCACCGAGGGCCGCCGGATCTTCGCCACGCTCGTACGCGTGCTCGGCGACTTCGACCTCGCCGAGGAGGCGCTCCACGACGCGTTCGCCGCGGCGATCGAGCAGTGGCCCCGCGACGGGGTACCCCGCCAGCCGCGTGCCTGGCTGGTCCAGGCCGGGCGCTTCAAGGCGATCGACCGCATCCGGCGCCGCTCCCGCTACGACCGCTCCCTCGAGCGGGTCGCGGGCGAGCTCGAGCGGGCCTGGGCCTCGCAGCCCGAGCTGCCGGAGCATCCCGAGGGCCTCGAGGACGACCGCCTCCGGCTGATCTTCACGTGCTGCCACCCGGCGCTCGCGGCGGACGCGCGGGTGGCGCTCACGCTGCGGGAGGTGTGCGGGCTCACCACCGAGGAGATCGCGCGCGCCTTCCTCACCTCGACCCCCACGCTCGCGCAGCGGATCGTGCGGGCGAAGGGGAAGATCCGCGACGCGCGGATCCCCTACGAGGTGCCCGCCCGCGACGCGCTCCCGGAGCGGCTCGATACCGTGCTGCGCGTGGTCTATCTCGTGTTCAACGAGGGCTACCGGGCCTCGTCCGGCGAGGCGCTCACCCGCGCCGACCTGTCGGCCGAAGCCATCCGCGTGGGACGCCTGCTCGTGGACCTCCTCCCCGAGCCCGAGACCATGGGGCTCCTCGCGCTCATGCTGCTGCACGAGGCGCGGCGCCCGGCCCGCAGCGGACCGGACGGCGAGCTCGTGCCGCTCGACGAGCAGGACCGCTCGCTCTGGGACCGGGCGCTGATCGAGGAGGGGAGCGCGCTCGTGGAGCGGGCGCTGCGCACCCGCCGCTTCGGTCCCTATGCGCTCCAGGCGGCGATCGTCGCGGTGCATGCGGAGTGCGAGCGCCCGGAGGACACGGACTGGTCGCAGATCGTCGGGCTCTACGACGTGCTGCTCCGCCTCGAGCCCTCCCCGGTGATCGAGCTCAACCGGGCCGCCGCCGTCGCGATGCGGGACGGCCCGGCGGCCGGGCTCGCGCTCGTCGACGCGCTCCTCGCCCGGGGCGACCTGGTCGACTACCAGCCCGCGCACGCGGCGCGGGCCGACCTCCTGCGGCGGCTCGGGCGGACGGACGCCGCGCGCGACGCGTACCGCCGCGCGCTCGACCTGACGGCGAGCGAGCCCGAGCGCCGGTTCCTGCTCCGCCGCATGGAGGAGGGGGCGGTCGGCGCGCCCCCGCCCCCTCAGGGATCCGCCGGTCCGCCCCGGTAGAGCACGCGCTCCCCTCCGAGCCACGCGAGCGCGACCCGCCCGCCCGCGACGGCGAGCGACGGGTGCCCGCCCTCCGCCGAGCCAGCGTCCGCCGGGCGCGGCGGGCCGCTGCCCTCCTCGCCGGCGCGCAGGGTGGTCCAGCGCACCGTCGGCTCGGGCGTGCGCCGATCCTCCCAGGCGATCCAGACCGCTCCGCCCTCTCCCGCCGCGAGGCTCGCCTGCGAGGGGGGCACCCAGCCGCCCGTCACGAGCGGCACGGGTGCCTCGAAGCTCCGCCCGCCATCGGTCGAGCGCGCGTAATGCAGCCCCTGGCGGTCCTCGCGCCCCGTGTACCAGACCGCGTGCAGCACGCCCGCGCGGTCGACCACCAACGCCGGGCCCGCGTGGGGGCACCCCGGAAACACCCAGCCGTCCTCGTGCACCCGGTGCGGCTCGGCGAAGCTCGCCCCGCCGTCCGTCGAGGTCGCCACCACGATGTCGCGGACGTCCCCGTCGTGGACCTTCCGCCACGCGAGGTGCAGCCGCCCGCCCGCGCCCGCCGCGAGCGTGGTCCGGCAGCACGGGCAGGCCTGCTGGTCCACCACCGCGCTCGGACCGAAGGTGCGCCCGCCGTCCCGGGACACCGCGATCCGCACGTCCGGCCCGGGCACGGCGGGATCGAAGGAGGGACCCGCGTGCGCGTGGGCCCCGTGCACCCCGTCGGGGTTCCACTCCCGGCGGGAGTCGAGCCACGAGACGATCACCGCACCATCCGGCGCGACCACGAGCTCGTGGAAGGTGTGCGACGCCGGCGCCGCCCCCGGGTCGTCGTGGTCGTCGTTGACGGTGAACGCCGGCTCGAAGCTCCGTCCCCCGTCGGTCGAGCGCGCGAACCGCAGGTCGCTCGCCGGGAAGGGACGTCCCTCCACGATCGTCGCGTTCGTCCAGGCGACGTAGACGTTCCCTTCCGGGCCCACCGCCACCCGCGCGGGCGCCTGGGCGTGGGGCTGCGCGTCGCCCGGCACGTCGTTCACCCGCACGCGCGGGCGCGGCTCGCCGACCGCCGGCACCGCCCGGAGCCAGACGTCCGAGCGGCCGTCCTCGGTCCCCACCCAGGCGACGTACGCGACGCCGCCGTCGGGCGCGAGCGCGACCGTGGGGTTGCTCGCTCCCGCCTCGGCCAGCGTGCGGGTGGGGCCGAGCTCCGGGGCCGCGTCGCCGCACCCGGCCAGCAGGAGGAGCGCGGCGAGGACCGCCACGCTCCGGCCGCGTGCGCCCCTCATCGGACCCGCACGCCCACGTAGAGCGTCCTCGGCATTCCGGGCGCGAGCTCGGCGCCGCGGAACTCGTTGAAGCTCGCGTGCTCGGCGTATCGCTCGTTCGTGACGTTGTTCAGCCGGCCGAAGAGCTCGAGCCGGCTCGTCGGCTGCCACGAGGCATGCAGGTCGAGGAGGTGGTGGCCGTCATAGCGGTGGACGTTGCCGGCATCCATCCAGTACGGCCCCACCTCGCGCCACTCGACGGCGGCGCGCACGGGGAGGGTCGGCGGGTCGTAGCGGAGCCGCACGCTGCCGATGCGCCGCGGCGCGCGCTCCTGCTCCTTTCCGCTGAAGTCGATCTCCTCGTTCGGCCGCCAGCGGTCGTACTCGTGGCGCGCGACCGAGTACGAGAGCTCGGCGCTCACACCCTCGAGGAGCTGCACCCCGAGGCCGAGCTCGATCCCGCGGTGGCTCGTCGCCCCCGCGTTCATCGCCTCCGTGCTGCCGTCCGGATGGAGGAACGAGACGATGTCGTCGGTCTTCTCCATGACGTAGGCCGCGGCCTCGTACCGGACCCGGGTGCCGAGCCGGCCGCGCGCGCCGATCTCCCAGGAGTCCACCTTCACGGGGTCGAGATCGACCGTGCTCTCGGCGCGCCCCTGACGGAAGAGCTGCCCTTCCGACGGGGCGCGGAAGCCCCGGCGGTACGACGCGTAGGTCGTGGTGCCGGGCGTGAGCTGCCAGGTCAGCCCCAGCTTCGGGCTGATGGCGTCGAAGGACGGCCGCGCGTCCGCGGGTCGGCGGTGCGGCCCCGTCTGGACGGGTGGCAGGTGCGTGCGGTAGTCGTAGCCGAGCCTGTCCGCACGGAGCCCCGCGCTCAGGTGGAGCCGGTCCGTCGCGGCCAGCTCCGCCTGCACGTACGGCGCGACCTGCGTGAAGGTCACGTCGTAGTCGTAGATCCGCTCGCCCGGCTCGTAGTCGGTGAAGACCTGCCCCTCCCGGGTCGCCGCGATCGCGCGCTCCCGGTGCGATCCGGGAGAGCGGTCGAGGTCGACGCCGACGGTGACCCGACCCGGCGCCCCGGCCGGGGCCCAGGTCGCCTTCGCCAGCAGCCCGAGCGAGGAGTGCCCGGTATCCCAGATCGCGGGATCGTAGGTCAGCGACCAGTTCGGCAGCAACTCCATGCGGTTCACCCGCGCGAACGGGGTGAGCTCGAGACTCCACGAGCCGGTCCGGAGGTCGAGCGCCGACGAGGCCCGGAAGGCGGACACGTCCCGGTAGGAGATCGGGGTGTAGTTCACGGTCGGATCGGCCTCGAAGTCCTCACGCGAGAGGGCCGAGGAGCCCGCCGTCGCCTGGTCGATCTCGGAGTACGTCACGATCGTCCGGAGGGTGGCGCCCGGACGGAGCATCCGGTCCCAGCGGAGCGTGCCCGAGATCCGGTCGTACGCGGTGCCGTCCCGCCATCCGTCCGTGCGCGTGTAGTTCCCGTCGAGCCGGAGCCCGTGCCCCCCGGGCGTCCCGCTCAGCGTGCCGAGATACCGGCGATACCCGAACGCGCCGCCCTCCACGGTCAGCTCGCCCGTCGCCTCGTCCGTGGGCGCCCGCGTGCCGACGTTGATCACCCCGCCGATCGCGTCGCTCCCGTACAGGGCGTTGGCGGGCCCCTTCATCACCTCGATCCGGTCGGCCTGGGGCAGGTTCACCTCGTACAGGGCATTGTGGTTGAAGAAGCCCGTCGAGCGCGTGGGCACGCCGTCCTCGAGGTAGAGATAGAGCGGATCGGTCGAGAGCGGCTGCCGGATCGCGGTCATGTGTCCCTCCCCGCCCGTCACGTTCACGTAGACCCCGGGGATCTGGCTCATGATCTCCGAGGGATGGCCGGGGTTCGACGCCCGGAGCCGCGCCCCGTCCACGACGCCCACGGAGGCCGCGACCTCCGAGAGGTCCCGCGCCTCGCGCGAGGTGATGACGACCACCTCGGGGAGGCTCATCGCCGCCTCCTCGAGCTCGATCCGGAGCTCGGTCAGCTCGCCGGCCGCGAGCGTGACCTCGCGCGAGGTGCTCGCATAGCCGAGCGCCTCGACGATCACGCGGTACCGGCCGGGCGTGAGGCCGGCGAGGACGAACCCGCCGGAGGGCCCCGTGAGCGCCCGACGTCCGCTTCCCTGCACGAACACGTCCGCGTCGCGGACCGGCCGGCCGTCGCCCGCGGCGACGACGCTGCCCCGCAGGGTGCCGGGCTCCTGGGCAGACGCCGGTGGTGCGCCGCCGATCAGGTCGGCGACGGATAGGATCAGGAGCAGCGCGACCGCGGCCGCGCCACGCCTCCTCGAATGGATGGACACTGCACGCTACCTCCGCCATGGGACGCGCGCGACGCGCGCATCACGAACAGGAAGCGACCCGATCGGAAGGACCGGGACGG
Source organism: uncultured Gemmatimonadaceae bacterium (assembly GCA_964583815.1). Taxonomy (GTDB): domain Bacteria; phylum Gemmatimonadota; class Gemmatimonadetes; order Longimicrobiales; family Gaopeijiaceae; genus JAWLHJ01. The sequence continues at coordinate 5,174 of CAZOYA010000166.1, forward strand.
AACTCGAGCCGGATCAGGCGAGTCCCGGAGGCGCGTTGGCGAAGGGGAGGAAGAACGGAGGGTGGGGCGCGAGGAGCGGGGCCTCGTGGGGCACCTCGGCGCGGCGCACCGGGGTGGCCGGCAGTCGGTCGATGCTCGCGGACGGCACCACGCCGGCCGCCGCACCACCGAGCTGACAGCTCCCGACGCAGGTGCAGCCGGCGTGGTCGCCGTGGCTCCCGTCGTGGGCGTCGCCCCCGGCCGCCACGCCGGTCGCATGGCCGGCGTGCGCACCCTCGTGGGCGTGGGTCGCCGCGTCCGCGTCGTGCGCGAGCTCCGCCGCCCACGGATCGTGGTGCGGGCACTCGTGCAGCCCGAGCGCGTCGACCCCCGCCGTGACCAGGAAGGTCAGGGCGAACGTCAGGGCCGCGATCCGCGCCCTTCGCTTCGACAGGATCATGCCGATGCTCGCACCGCCGCGTGGGTAGAGGTCCGGACCCCGGCCGCGGCCGGGGCCCAGCCCTTTTCAACACCCCGGACCAGGGTCCGTGGTTCCGCGCTTCCTCAGAGCCCGTACGTGAACTTGTAGTCGGTCACCTTGCACTTCTTGAAGATCCACCAGCCCCGGCACGTCTCCGTGGTCTCGCAGAGGTACGGTCCCTTGTCGCCGCACTCGCCCGCCAAGACGCGCTCGGCCGGTGCGGCGAAGTATGCGAGGCCCGCGAGGAGCAGCGCCGACGGAGGAACGAGCTTGCGGAGCATGGGACACCTCCAGGTGGGGGGAACGGTCCTCCACACTCGCCCGCCCCGGGGGGCGCCTCCATGTCGCGAAGGGCCCGGTGTGGCCATTCTTCGTCGTACCCTGGACGGGAGGTACTCGCCATGATGGACCGCGTCGGTCACGAACACGCCGAGCACGCCGGAGGATCTCCCGCGGGAGGTTCTCCGAGATGAGCGTGCGGATCGTCCGGCTCGGCACCCCGCGCCTGCCCGGGGAGGGCCTGCGCGTGGGCACGGTCCGCCGTCCGCCGAGGGGCGTGCCGAAGGAGGCGTTCTCGTCCGGCGACTGGTACGACGTCTGGTTCCCGAACCTCGCGCCCAGCCCCGACATCATGAAGATCGCGCGCACGGCGAGCACCGACGCCGAGTGGGCGCGCTTCGCGCGCGCCTATCGCAAGGAGATGGCGGAGCCGGGGCCCCGGCACGACCTCGACCTGCTCGCCGCGCTCTCGCATCGGAGCGACTTCAGCGTCGGCTGCTACTGCGAGAACGAGGCGCGCTGCCACCGCTCCCTCCTCCGGGAGCTGCTCGAGGAGCGGGGCGCGAAGCTGGCCTGAGAGGCTACCGGGCCACGCGCGCCCGCACCATCTCCGCGATCCGACGCTCGAGCGTGCCGAAGCTCCGGCAACGGAGCAGGCCCCCCGAGACGTCCCTCGCCCGCGCCCGGGCACGGAGGACGGTCTCCACGGTGCTGCGTCCCTCGCCCTGAGGGACGACCTTCGTCGCGATCGCCATCGACACCTCGTAGCGATCCGCGTACGGCTCCGCCGTCATGCCACGGCCGCAGTCGACCCAGGTGGAAGGGCGCTCGTCGACGAGATCCCCGAGCACCGGGACGTAGCCGCCCAGCCGGAGCGCGTCCTGCTCGTAGAAGGTGAACGGGATGCCGAGCTCCTCGTACGCCCGACGAACGCCGACGAACGCGCGGGCCGCGGGCGCGCTCAGCGTGTCACCCACGAACATCTCGCTCCCGTCCCGGGGCGGATCCGACTCGCGACTCCCGGCGAGTCGGAGCACCTCGCGGACCTCCGCGTCGGGTCCGACCATCCCCCCGCCCGAAGCGCACCCCGCCAGGACGAGCAGCGCCGTGAGCCAGACGATCCCTCGCATGCTCCCCTCCGTTGTTCCGCGCCCGCGTTCGCGTGGGCCGAACCTCGGCGCGCGGAGGCGGGGCCGCAACCCTCGCGGACGTCAGGCCGGCGAGCCGGTCGCCTTCACGACCTCGGCGGCGGCGGCCATCATGCGGCGGGCGGCCGCCTCGAGCTCGCGCTCCACGCCCACACGGGCCGCCGGCACGCGGCGGGCATGCTGCGCGACCGCCTCCGCCTCGCGCACCTCGTTGAGGAATGCCACCACCCGGGACCGGAGGGTCAGGTTGCGCCGCTTCGGAGCGCCGGACGGACGGGTCGGGATGCACCCGATCGGCAGGCTCGTGAGCGCCCGGTAGCCCACGTGCGCGAGGACGGGAAGGCCGACCCCGAGCCGGAGCACCGGCGGAGCGGCGAGGAGCAGGACGAGCGCGAGCGCGAGGATCTCCGCGCCCACGATCCAGGTGTCACGCTCCCGCGTGACCAGCCAGACGGTGATCCTCAAGGTCGCCTCCGCCGTTCGGGTTCCGTTCGTTCGAGCACCTCCGGAAGCGCAACCCACGTGCCATCCGGAGGCCGGTCGGAGGCCGCGACAGCCCAATGATCATGCGGGAAATCATTTCCCGGCAATGGCACTTCTTTTCTATTGGAGACGCAGTCCACGCGCGTTATCGAGGAGGGCAGGTTGCGGTCTTCGTACGGGTACGGGACCGCTGCACACACCCTCTTATGGAGGTTCCCATGAAGCGTGGGATCACGCTCGCGCTGATGCTCGCGACGGCGCTCGTCGTCGTGCCGCAGGCCGTCAGCGCACAGGCTGCGCCCGCCCGTGACGGGTTCTTCATCGGGCTGGGGCTCGGCGGCGGTTCGTTCGGTTGCTCCGGCTGTGGCGATCGCCAGTCCGGCGTCAGCGGTCAGCTCAAGCTCGGCGGCGCCG
>CAZOYA010000167.1:0-7932 GCA_964583815.1 uncultured Gemmatimonadaceae bacterium
GGTGATCGTGAGCACCCCGACGCCGCCCGGATCGAGATCGACCTCGTCGCTCCCCACTCCGGAGCTGCCCTCCGGCCGTACGTCCATGAAGAGCTGGACCTCGCCCCACGCGCTGACCTCCTGGACGGCGCTCACCTGCGGAATCCCGGGATACGCCACCTCGACCTCGATGCGCACCCGGCTGCTCTCCTGCACGAGCGAGACCTCCGCGCTGAAGTGGCCGTCGGGGTTCGTCACCCCGTGCGACGGTCCGACGCTCGCGGTGCCGCCGTGGTCGAGCGTCACCTCGAGCTCGGTGTCGAAGGAGGGAGCGCGGTCCCCGATGACGACGCCCGCTCGGAGCTCCAGCGTCTCGGTCGCGAACCTCCCGATGGTGTCGGGGAAGGTCGTCTCCAGGATGCGGACCTGCAGGCACAGGTTCTCCACGACGTCGTCGACCCCGAGCCCGTTCTCCGGGGTCGCGAGGCCCAGGGACACGGCCCGTGCCGACCACGCGAGGATCTCCGCGACCGGTCCCGTGTCGTTCTGGGTGGAGCAGGACGCGTTCAGCCGCTCGATGTGGGCCGAGATCGCGTCGGCCACGAGGTCGCGCGCCGCCATCGTCTCGTCCTCGAGCCATCCGTCGGCCCAGAAGGACCGGTTCGAGCCCCAGCGGTTGAACTGGGCGACGGCCGCCTCGAGCTTCTTCGGATCCTTCGCCGCCTCCTCGAGCGCCGGGACGAGACCCTCCTCGTACCAGGTCTCCAGGATCCCGGCCAGCACGCCCGCGTCCGGATCCTCGCCCGCCATCGCCGCCTCCCAGTTGTGGCGGGCGATCTCCTGCATCGCGACGTCCTCCGGCGTGCCCCCGGGGACCGAGGCCAGCCCCGCGACCTCGTCCTCCTCGCCCCACGACGCGCCGGCGCCGCTGAAGTGCCCCACCATGAGGCGGAGCGTGTCGCCCAAGGCCTGGAAGGGGGCCAGCCGGAAGTCGCCGTCGTGGAGGGCGAAGCCCGCGAGCCCCGCGAGCTCGACGGGCCGGGGCGCGATCACCCGGAGCTCGGCCGGCGTGAGGAAGACGAGGCCGTCGGGCGAGAAGTCGACCGCCCCGGCGAGCGGACCCGTCAGCGGCAGGTTGTCGATGCCCGTGAGCGGCGTGAGCTCGATCGCGACCGGCTCGTCCAGCGCGCCCGCGGGCACGGTGAGGACGTAGCGGGTGCCGTCACCGGCCTCGGCCGCGACGCTCCCGCCCTCCGGCCCCACCGTCGCGCCCGACGTGCGGTCGGCCGCCTGCTGCCCCAGCGGCTCGAGCACCTGCACGAGCGCCTCGTCATCGAGCGCCGCGCCGGCGGCGCCCGTCGTGAGCGTGATCTCCGCGGAGCCCGGTCGCCGGGCGCGGACCACGCCGTCGGCGTCCACCGTGGCCACCGTCGTGTCCGAGCTCGACCATGCCGACGTCCAGTCGGCCGGGGCTTCGGTCGCGCCGCCGCTTCCGTCCAGGTAGCGCGCCTCGACGGTACGCGCCTCGCCGATCCGGAGGCTCAGCTCCGACGGATCGATCGTGACCGAGGTCGGCATGCCGTCGCCGACCGCGGTGACATCCTCGCCACAGGCGAGCACGACGAAGGGAACACACACGGCTGCGACGAGCAGACAGGCCCGGCCCGGACGGGAGCGCACGATCCCACCTCCGTTGAGACGATCACCGCGGCAGAACCTCGCCGCGCCCGCCGCCACACGGCGGCAGAATCGTCGAACCGGTGGGGGGGGTGGGGCACCTTACGAGCCGGCGCACTTATCCGCCAGCCGAGGCGTGGGCGGGCGCGGGACCGGTGCCCTTCTTGCGGGCCGCTCCCCCGCCCCGCAGGATCCGGAGCGATCGGCACCGACACGCTCCGTGCGCGCGAGGGGGGACCGTGGGGATCCACCAGGCATCCGAGGTCGCCCGCGCGTGAGCCCGAGCGAGGCGGCGGGGGCCGTTCAGGCCGGGCCGACGGGCGGCGCGCGGCCGCGCCCGCCGGGCCTCCTCGCCCGCTACCGGCGCCTCTCGCTCGGCACGCGCATCCTCGTCTTCATGGTGCTCGGCATCGTCGCCGGGGCGCTCGCAGGCGAGCGCGCCATCGTCGTGCAGCCCGTCGGGGATCTCTTCATCCGCCTCCTGCTGCTCGTCGCCGTCCCGCTCATCTTCTTCAACGTCCTGTCGGGCTTCGGCAGCCTCTGCGACGCCCGCGCGCTCGGCCGGCTCGGCGGGAGGCTGCTCGTCTTCTTCGGGGCCGCCAACGTCGCCGCGCTGCTGCTCGGGATGCTCGTGACCCACCTGCTCGGGCCCGGCGCGGGGATCTCCCTCGGGGCCGCGCCCGTGCCCGAGGTCGGGGCTCCGCCGGGCGTCACGGATCTCCTCATGGATCTCGTGCCGACGAACGTCTTCGCCGCGTTCGCGGAAGGGAACGTCGCGCAGATCGTCGTGTTCTCGATCCTGCTCGGCGCCGCGACGCTGCTCCTCCCGCCGGCGCCGCGCGAGCGCTTCCAGGCGGGCGCGGACCTGCTCGCGGATCTGCTGCGCAAGACCGTCGACCTCGTCATGCGGCTCGCCCCGCTCGGTATCGGCGCCCTCGCCGCGGCGGCCGTCGGGCAGTTCGGCCGCGAGGTGTTCGGCCCGCTGTCGCTCTTCCTCGCGGGGCTGCTCGTCGCGCAGCTCGCCCTGATCGCGCTGCACCTCGTGGCGATGCGCGCGCTCACGCCCGAGTCACCGCTCGCGTTCCTGCGGCGGACCGCGCCGCTCTGGGCCACCACGGCGGCCACGTGCAGCAGCCTCGCGAGCCTCACCGTCTCCTACAAGATCGCCGAGGAGCGCCTCGGCATCCCGCGCACCGTCTACGCCTTCGCCCTCCCGCTCGGGGCGCAGCTCAACAAGCCCGGCACCTGCGTGATGCTCGCCGGCGTGCTCGTCTTCACCGCCCAGGCCGCGGGCGTCCCGTTCACGCCCGCGATGGTGCTGCCCGCGCTCGTGCTCGGGGCGATGCTCTCGGCCGGGTCCGGCGGGATCCCCGGCGGCGGCCTCGTCGTGGCGCTCATCTACGTGCAGGCGTTCGGGCTGCCGCTCGGGATCGCCGCGCTCGTCGGAGGCGTCTACCGGATCATCGACATGGGGAACACGACGGTGAACATCGGGAGCGACCTGGTGGCGGCGCGGATCCTGGGGGAGGGGGAGCGGGGCGCCTGAAGGCTCGGAGCGACAGGTTACTGGTTCCGGAACCCGCATCCGGAAGTCGGGTTCAGGACGCCGACGCCGCGCCTCATGGCCACGACAGGAATCGACGACCCTGCCCAGCGAGAATCGTACGCACCCGATCGGGACACCGGCATGGTCCGTCGAGGCGGGGGATCCGCCAGGGAGATCGCAGCTGCGCATCGCGGCCCACAACGGGGCACGCGTCTTCGGCGGCGGCGAGAAATGGACCGTCCTCCTCCTGGCCGGGCTCGAGGCGCGGGGCCACGAGGTGCATCTCTTCTGCGGGCATCGGGAGATCGTGGATCGGGCCCGCGCGCATGGGGTCGACGCGTCGCTCGGCCGCCTCGGAGGGCACCTCATGCTGAGCGACTCGGTCCGGCTCGCCGGCAGGCTACGGCGCTTCCACCCCGACGCGTTCCTCGTCACGACGTTCAAGAAGGTCTGGCTCGCCGGCCTCGCCGCGCGGATGGCGGGGGTGCCGCGGACGGTGGTACGCATCGGCCTCGACTCCGACCTGCCCCGCCGCCACTGGACGTACCGCCTGGCGATCAGGCGCTGGGCCGATGCGGTGCTGTGCAACGCGGAAGGCATCCGAAGGGACTTCCTCGCCGACCTTCCCGACGTCGATCCGGCGCGCGTGCGCACCCTGTACGACGGCGTGGCCCTCGAGCGGCCCGCCCTCTCGGCCTCGGAGGCGCGTAGGGCGCTCGGGCTGCCGCCGGGCGTACCGCTCGTCGGCACGGTCGCGCGTCTGAGCGGCCAGAAGAGGCTGGACCGGCTGATCCGTGCGGTGGCCCTCCTGCCGGACCTCCATTGCGCGATCGCCGGAAGCGGCGAGCTCGAGGCGGAGCTGAAGGCCTTGGCCGAACGCCTCCGCATCCACGAGCGCGTGCATTTCCTGGGATACCGGGAGGACGTCGCGGCCGTGCTCGGCGCGCTCGACGTCTTCGCGCTGACCTCCGACAAGGAGGGGATGGCCAACGCGATGCTCGAGGCGATGGCGTGCGGCGTCCCCGTGGTGAGCACGCCCGTATCGGGCGCCACCGAAGCGCTCGGTGCCTCCCCCGGCGGCCGTCGGCCCGGTCTCGTCGTGGACCCCGACCCGGCCGCCGTCGCGGACGGCATCTCGAAGATCCTCACCGTGCCCGCCACCCGGACCGCTATGGCCGAGGAAGCCGCGCGTAGGGCGCGCGAGCGATTCGGCTTCAGCCGGATGGTGGATGAGTGGGAGGCGGTGCTGCGCGGAGGATGAGGCGGCCGCGCCGCGCGTACTGGGCTCACCGCGACAGGTAATCGGTAGGCGTCGACGCCCGATCGGGGAACGACGCGAGGACCTGACGATCATACGTCAGCAGCCGAACGCCGAGCGCCTCCGCGAGCGCGACGTACTCGCAGTCGTAGGCCGAGCAGGGAGAGGACTCCACCAGTCCCAGGACGTCCGCGCCATCCACGAGGTGCTCCCGGCCCTCGACCAGCATCTTCGCGGCATCGATGCACTCGAGCGCGGCGGTGCGGCCCAGCTCACCGCGCCGAAGATAGCCGGCGAGCACGCTGTTCCACTCGCTCCGCCACAGGAGCGGCACCGCCCATTCCGCGTCCGCTCGCGCCAGCTTCTCGACCGCTGCCGTCTCCGGCCCCTCGATCAGCAGATACGCGATGACGTTGACATCCACCACGATCACGAGCGCCCCTCGTCCCTCAGCTTCCGCAGCTCGTCGGGCGTTCGATACGGCAGCGCGGCCCTCTCCCGCACCGCCCGCACCCTCGCGAGGAGGGCGTCCGTGTCGATCGGCGCGGCGCCCACGGCGCGTTCCAGCGTCCGGATCACCTCGCTGTTCAGGCTGCGGTGATTCCGAGCGGCCCGCTCCTTCAGACGCTCGTGCAGCTCCGGGGGGATGTTCTTGATGGTGAGGTTCGCCACGATTCCGAGCTGGCGTCGATGGTTCCCTTCTGGTTCTATTGTGGAACCTACCTGCGCGGCGCGAGCTCCGGTAGGTCACTCGCGGGCCTCGAGTCCGCGGCGGGCCGCTTGACGAAGGGACGAGTCGGCCAACATTTTTAGGCCAACTTGCAAGATCGAGAAGGAAGCGCATGCCGAAGAAGAACGAGCCGCAGGAAGTGTCGGCGAGCGATCTGAAGAACTCCTGGCACGAGTTCCTGGAGCGGGTCTCCCGGGGACGGCAGGAGATCGTGGTGACGCGTTACGGCCGTCCCATTGCACGGCTGAGCCCGTACGAGGGGCCGGGAGATGCCGGGGGGATCTTCGGGAGCCTGGCCGGATCCGTGACCGTCCACGGCGACATCGTCGCCCCCGTCGGAGAGCCCTGGGAGGTCGATGCCTGAGGGGCCCGCGCCACCGCTCGTCCTCGACACGCACGTCTGGATCTGGGTGGTCGAGGGTGACCGGACGGCGCTCTCGGCGCCCGCGATCGAGGCGATCGAGAAGGCGGCTCGCGAGGGTGCCGTACGGATCAGCGCCATCTCGGTGTGGGAGGTGGCGATGCTCGAGACGAAGGGTCGGATCGGCTTCTCCCGCCCCGTGCACGACTGGGTCGACGCGGCGCTCCGTGTGCCGGGGGTGCGCCTCCTGCCGCTGAGCCCGGAGATCGCGGTGGAGAGCACGCGCCTTCCCGGGACACCGCAGGGAGATCCCGCGGACCGGATTCTCATGGCGAGCGCCCGGCATCTGGGAGGCCGGCTCGCGACGTGCGACCGGGGGATCCTCGAGTACGCCGCCGGCGGACACGTCCAGGTCCTGAGCTGCCTGCCCTGACGAGGCGTCACGTCCCCCCGCCTTCCCAGGGACGAGCATGCCTTCACCTGCCGTGACGCAGAGATACGGGATCGTGTGAGCGGGTCGAAGTGGTGGTCGTGCCGCTCGACGGCGTAGCCAGCCCGAGCGAGAGCATTCGGAAACGAGTGTCCCAGGTCGCGATCCGTGAAGAAGACCCGGGACACTGATCGAAGAGGCCGTCAGGCGGATGCTTCGTACAGGATCGCTTCCTCGAGCTCGTCCTGATTCAGACCGTAGTCCCGAACGATCTCTTCCGCCGACTCGCCTGCCTCCAGCCGCTGCACGATCGCCTGGGTGGAGATCCCCACCCGGCGAATGAGTGAACGACCGAACCCGACGAAGGGGGAAAGAGAGACCAGCTCCCGCCCCGGATCACCTGGATGCCGCGAGTACGGCCGGAACTCGATCGGAAGCATCGTTTCGTCGAAGGTCACCCGCTTCAGGTACTCGTCGAGCATGCCGAGCATCACGGTCGGGACGGCGCCGGAAAGCTCCAACAACTCCGTGTAGCGATCGAGGAACAGCTTGCCCGCCGACGCGCGCAGCTCCGGCCGGATCAGGAGGCGTTCGATACCGAACTCCTGCTCTGCGAGCCCGACCGCTTCGCGGATGCACGAGAGGTCCACCTCGTGCACCGTGCGAAGGGCCCGCAACACGTGCGCCTCGATGAGATTCGTGAACGACAACCGTGGATCGGATTCGGAGGGCCGTGCGATGACCGGCCGGAAGAAGGCGCGGTCGGACTTCCGGCGGTATTGCTGACCCACCGTCCACGCCCGGAGCGTGCTCGCAGGGATACCCGTCGCCCGGGCAGCCTCAGGATAGGTGTACCACGGCTGGTCCCGAGGGCTGGTGTCGCCGTACAGGGAGAGGTCGTCGGCCGATAAGCGTGTGGCGATGTCGATCAGGATCCACCCTCCTGCAGGAGCCTGTACGCTTCAGAGCCGCGAGCACACGGGTGGCTCGTGTGCTGGGCCACGCCGTCACGCCGCCGGAAACGAGATGTGCAGGAGGTCCGGACTGACCTCACCGTGTTCGAGGCGGTCGGCTACCACGCGAAGCGCGAGTGCCTGGACCCTCGCCCTGGCCTCGGCCTCCGTCGACCCGTAGGCCACCACGCCCGGCAGGTCGGGCACCTCCGCAATCCAGCGCCCGTCCTCCTCTCTCTCGATCTCGATGTCGAGCGTCATGTCGGGCCGTTCGGTGAGATGATCCACGCTCTCGGTACCCTCAGAATGTAGGTTCTTGCCCACTCGGCAGAAACGGTCTCCCGATCCGGTCAAGGTGGCGTGCGAGGCAGGCCGGCGGGATGACGCAACGGGACCGATCCTGGGAGTACGATCACGAGCAGGCGAGGTTGAGTGTCCGCCTACCGGAACTCGGCAACACTCGCCAAGGAGGGCTTAGCGAGCATTGTCGAGCTCGTGACAACGGAAGGGATCGTTGCACTGATCGCCGATTGGCGGCGGTGCGGCGCCGACCATCAGCATGGGGACGAGGCCGACCGAGATGCCCCCGAAGGACGATGGCGCGACCGTGGCTTCGTTCCCACCGCCGCCACCAGCTCCCCCGCCCGCGACGCATCCTCCCAGCGATACGTCTCCGGCGCCCGCCACCGCCCGAAATGCCCGAGCGAGGAGGTGTCCCGGTAGATCGGCCGCAGCAGATCGAGGTCGCGGATGATGCCGGCGGGGGTGAGGTCGAACACCTCGCACACGGCCCGCTCGATGGCCGCGTCCGGCGCGCGGCCGGTGCCGTGGGTGTCGACCAGCACCGAGACCGGTTCGGCCACGCCGATGGCGTAGGCGAGCTGCACGGTGCAGGTGCGGGCGAGGCCCGCGGCCACGACGGTCCGGGCCACCCAGCGCGCGGCGTAGGCGCCCGAGCGATCGACCTTGGACGGGTCCTTGCCCGAGAACGCGCCGCC
>CAZOYA010000168.1:0-7905 GCA_964583815.1 uncultured Gemmatimonadaceae bacterium
GGGCTGCCGGAGACGGAGCCTGCCCACGACCACTTCGGGCAGATCCTCGACTCGGACGGAACGGTACTCCTCTGCCTCCACCTCTGGGGCGAGCACGACCATCCCACCCTGACGAGCCCCGATCGTGCGGAGCCCGGCAACGGACTGCTGCTGTTCTTCCGTGTCGACGATTTCGACCTGGCGCTGCAGCGAGCCCGCGCGATGGTCGATGAGTTCGCGGAAGAGCCGCACGTGAACCCGAACACCGGGACGAGAGAGTTCTCGCTTCGCGATCCGGACGGGTACTACGTTTCGATCAGTGCGCTCGCCACGGACTGACGGGCGGGGCAGTCTTGAAGCAATCCCCTCGAGGACGCATTCGATCCGCAGCATGTCGGGCGCCACGGCCTCGATCCTCCTCGCCCTCACGCTCGGATCCACGGCCTGCGGCTCCGACCCCACGTCCGTCACGGTCGAGCGGGTGGTGGGCGACTACGAGGCGACCGTTCTCCAGATCCAGGACGTCGACGTCCTGGCCGCGGGCGGACACCTGCACCTCTCCCTGGCTCGGGACAGCACGGTCAGCGGCGAGCTGTTCGTTCCGGAGTCGCTGGGAGGCCCGACGTCCGTCGACATGTCTGGCACGTTCAGGATCCAGGATGGCTTCGTGGCGTTCGGCCTGTCGCAGGCCACCTTCCTCGATCGCGTGCCCTTGATGTGGTACCCGGGCGGCATGGGCGTGTCGTGGGAGTCGGACTTCGACAGGGGTGTCGTTCGGCTCGTGCGTCGATAGGGCGGGTCCGGCGAAAGCGCCGCCACGCGCGGGCCGCCCCCCCACCCTTGCGACCACCGCCCCCGTCCGCGACATGTGAACGATCAGGCAGGCGCGTGGCCTTCAGCCGGTCGAGGCGAGGTGGCCGTGGCTTCCCGGCGCGGTCGATGCGACGAGTGGGTACGGACGGCCGATCAGCGGAGGTCAAGATGGGACAGGGCATCGACATCGTGCGGGGTCTGTACAGCGCCTTCGAAACCGGGGACGTGCCCGGGGTCTTCGGGATCTTCGACGAGGCGATCGAGTGGCACGAGGCGGAGCACTCCCCGTACGCCGACCGGAATCCGTACGTGGGACCGGACGCCGTGGCGGAAGGCGTGTTCGCACGTCTCGATTCGGACGTCGAGGGGTTCACGGTCGTTCCCGAGAACTTCATCGATGGCGGCGACACCGTGGTGGTCGAGGGTCGCTACCGGGGGACGATGAGGTCGACGAGCGCGCCGCTCGATGCGCAGTTCGCCCACGTGTGGCGGGTGCGGGACGGCAAGATCGTCGGCTTCCAGCAGTACACGGACACGACCCAGTGGGCCCGCGGGGCCGGGGCGTGACGCGACCCGCCACAACCAAGCACTGCCCATGACCGTCAAGCGGATGGACAACGTCGGCATCGTCGTCGAGGACCTCGATGCCGCGGTCGACTTCTTCCTGGATCTCGGCCTCGAGCTCGAGGGGCGCGCCCCCGTCGAAGGGGACTGGGCGAGCGGGGTGACCGGACTTCCCGACATGCGCGTCGAGGTCGCGATGATGCGCACGCCCGACGGTCACGGCCGCGTCGAGCTGTCGCGCTTCGTCTCGCCGCCCCCGGTCGCGGACCACCGCACAGCGCCGGTGAACGCGCTCGGATACCTCCGCGTCATGTTCACCGTGGAGGACATCGACGCCACGCTCGCCCGGCTCCGCGCGCGCGGCGCGGAGATCGTCGACGAGGTGGTGCGATACCAGGACGCGTATCGCCTGTGCTACATCCGGGGTCCCGAAGGAATTCTCTTCGGGCTCGCACAGGAGCTGTAGGCGTGTCCGCTGGGAACGGTCGGCGAGCGGTCGTGATCGCCGGCGGCGGATACGTCGCGAGCTCCTGGGCCACCGGGCTCGTCACGGGAATGGCCGAGGCCGGTGTCGACGTCCGGGATGCGGATACGCTGATCGGCACCTCGTCGGGTGCAAGGGTGGCGCTCCAGCTGGCCAGTGGGGATCCGCTGGAGGAGGTGTTCGAGCGGCAGGTCGGCGCGGGCGCCCACGTGGGGCGCGGGTCCGCCCCGGTGGACTGGGACCGGATCCGGAGCGAGGTGGCTCGGGCCAAGGAGCTGGGCGGCGAGCGGGCGGAGATCCTCCGGCGCATCGGAAAGCTCGCGCTCGAGCTCGGTGGAGCGGACCGGCGGGCGCTCGTGGAGCGCCAGCTGGCAGGGGCCGACTGGCCGGATCGTCCCGTGCAGATGATCGCGTTGAACGCCGAGACCGGCGTGCGGCGGGCCTTCGATCGGGCGAGCGGCATCGCGCTGGCGGACGCGTTGGCGGCCACGACGGCGTTCTTCGGGGCGGCGCCCGTATGGTTCGAGGGGCAACCGTACATCGATGGCGGCTACCATTCGGGCGACAACGTGGACATGGCCGCCGGCCACGACCGGGTCCTGCTCCTGACCATCGAGGCGCCGCCCTGGGCGCTGCGGTTGGTGTCGCTCGAGGACGGCCTCGGGGAGCTGCGCGCCACGGGCGCGGAGGTCGAGGTGATCCTGCCGGACGAGGAGGCGAAGGAGGCGATCGCCGCGGCCGGAAGTCCGATGAACCCGGCGGTCTTCGAGCCGGTGACGCGCGCGGGGCGGGCCCAGGGGCGACGGGTGGTCGAGGAGCGGGGGACCGATTGGTGGTAGCCGGGGACGCCGGCGACCGTGCCTCCCCGGGCTCCCTACCCGGACGCCCCCGCCGGCCCGTACGTCAGCACCACCACGCCGCTCCGGAGCGGCTCCGAGCGGATCAGCTCCAGGTCGACCCGCTCCTCGAATAGCGGCCGGCCCTTCCCGAGCACCACCGGATGGACCATGAGCCGGTACTCGTCGACGAGACCGAGGCGGGTCATCTGCTGCACGATGCTGATGCTGCCGTCGAGCCGGATCCCCTTCTCCGACTCGGTCTTCAGCCTCGCGACCTCGGCCGGGTCGATGCTCCTCGAGATGCTCGTGCCCTGCCAGTCGGCGCGCTCGAGCGAGGTCGAGTAGACGACCTTCCTCATGGCGTTGAACCGCTCCCCGATGACCTTCTCGACCGGCGCGGCATCCGGGTTGTTCGGAGCGTCGGGCCAGAACGAGGCGAAACCCTGGTAGGTCCTGCGGCCCATCAGGAGGGTGTCGGCGTTCCGGATCGCCTCGACCATGTAGTCCGCCCGCTCGTCCCCCATGATGATCCAGTCGAGGCTCCCGTCGTCCCCCGCGACGAACCCGTCGAGGGTCGTCGCCAGCATCACGTGGAGCTTGCCCATGGTCGCGTCCCCCTCCGTCGTCGGTGTCAGCCTCGCAAGATAGCACGCGCGGGAGCCTGCCCGCGGCCCGTGGTGGCGCGGACGGACGCGGGGGGCCAGGATATTCGGGGCGGCCCGATGCGCGTGCACGTCGAGGCGTAGCGCGTGCGGTCGGGGTCAGTCACGGATTCCGGAGAGGAGGTCGGCATGAGCACCGTGTTCACGGCGGGCGCCAAGCTTCTCGGCGTGTATTTCGTCTATCACGGGATCGTCCAGTTGTTGACCGCCGCCACGTTCTCCGACGGCTCGCTGGCTCCGGCCGCCGTGGTGGGGCTCAGCGGAGCGGTCGCGGTCGGACTCGGGCTCGTCCTGATGTTCCGTACCGACGCGCTCGCCCGAAGCTTCGGGATCGGCTCCCCCGCCTCGACCTCCCTCGGCGGGCTCGACGCGCGCGCGGCCCTGCACACCGGTCTGGTGCTGATCGGCGTGTACGTGTTCCTGACGCGATTGGGTCTGGCGCTGACGTCGCTTTCCGCGGCCCTGAGCGGCTACGGCGTCGGCGTGCCCGGAGGGGCACCGGCCAGGCTCGTGGTCGACGCCATCCCGATCGCGCTGGCGCTCCTCCTCGTCTTCCGGGGAGACCGGATCGCGGACCTGATCGCGCAGCCGCGGCTCAGGACGGAGTGAGGAGGCTTCGGCCCCGTCCTCGAACGGCGCGGAGACGGAGGGCGCCCGCGCGAAGATGAAGATCTGGATCGACGCGGACGCCGCGCCCCGCGACGTGAGGGAGATCGTCTTCCGCGCGTCGGCCCGGCTGGATATCCCGGCCGTCCTCGTCGCGAACCAGCGCATGCAGGCGCCGCTCAACAATCCCCTCGTGACAACCGTGTGGGTGCAGGGCGGGCCCGACGAGGCCGACCGGTACATCGCGGAGCACGCTTCGCCGGAGGATCTGGCGGTCACGGCGGATATCCCGCTGGCGGCCGCGCTGGTCGCACGGGGCGTGGCCGTGCTGGACTTCCGGGGCGAGGTCTACACGGAGTCGAACGTCGGCGAGCGTCTGTCGATCCGTGACTTCATGTCGTCGCTGCGGGATTCCGGGGTCCAGACGGGCGGGCCGGCGGCCTACGGCGAGCGGGACAAGCGCGCGTTCGCGTCGGCGCTCGATCGGACGCTCGCGTCCATGGTGAGGCGGAGGGACGCCCGGGACGCCGGGTCCGATGGATAGCCGGGGCCGCCGCGAGCGGCGGGGCCGATTCCAGGAGCTCGGGTGCATACACGCGACCAACTCGTACGTGACCTGAGCCGGCTGGGGCTCCGTTCGGGCGACCTGGTGATGGTCCACTCCTCGATGCGGGCCGTCGGGCGGATCGCGGGCGGGCCGAACGAGATGATCGAGGCGCTGCTCGAGCGCGTCGGTCCCGGCGGCACGGTCATGATGTACGTCGACTGGGAGGACGCCGCGCAGAGCCTCACGCGGACGGACCGCGACACGACGCTCTCGCCCGCGCTGATGGACGCCTGGCCGGTCTTCGATCCCCGCAAGGCGAGGGCGGCCCGCGACTACGGGATCCTCGCCGAGTTCGTGCGGACCTGGCCGGGCGCGCTCCGGAGCGGCAATCCGGGTGCGTCCGTCGCGGCCGTCGGCGCACGGGCGGAATGGATCTGCGCCGATCATCCGCTGGACTACGGCTACGGGCCGGGCTCGCCGCTCGCGAAGCTGGTCGAAGCCCGGGGGCGCGTCCTCCTACTCGGATCGCCACTGGAGAACGTGACGCTGCTCCACCACGCCGAGCACGTGGCGCGCTTGCCGGACAAGCGCGTGATCCGCTACCGGGAGAAGCTGCTCCGGGACGGGAAGCCGGAGTGGGTGGAGATCGAGGAGTTCGACACGAGCGAGCCGGTGGTGGAGACGGCGCCGCCGGACCACTTCGACCGACTGATGCGGACGTACCTCGAGCGAGTGGAGGTCCCCGCGGGATCGGTGGGCGACGCGAGAGCCTACCTGCTCGACGCAGAGCCCCTGCACGGGTTCGCCGTGGCGTGGCTGGAGGAGCGGTACGGGGGGAGCGGATAGGCGAGGCGCACGCGCCCCAGGAAAGGGCCCACCGTGGCGCATGGTTAACTACTATTCCCCTAGTTGCACACCACGCGGCCATCGCGTACTCTCACCGGACGCTCCTACCCCGCGCGAGGAGGTGGATGTGCGCCACGCTGCTCCGTTCGTTGCTGCGGCCATCATGCTCGGAGTCTCCGGTTGCTCCGGCGAGGATCTCCCGCCCGGCCTCGGCGACCGCATCCCCGATGCCGAGTTCGAGGTCGTCGATGCGACGGGATCGCCGTGGGAGGTGGGGCAGCGGGTCCGCCTGAGCGATCTCGACGGCGCGCCGGTCGTGCTCGACTTCTGGGCTTCCTGGTGCGGCCCCTGTCGTGCGCAGCACCGGTTCGTGTCCGGCCTGGTGGATTCCTACGCACCGGGCATGCGGGCGATCGGGATTCTCCACGACGACACCCCGGAAAACGCCCGCGAATGGCTGAAGACCCACGGCGCCAGCTACCCCACGCTCCGGGAGATCGACGGGACGCTCGAATCGACCTTCTGGATCCGAGGGATTCCACGCTTCGTGCTCCTCGACCGGGATCGTCGGGTCGCGTGGGACGACATGGGAGGATGGGGCCGGGACAGCGTGATCGTCCGGCTGGATGCCATGCTCGGCACGCGGTGAGGGACCTCCGGCTCCCCGGGGCACGCGCGGTCCGGGGCCGCGTCCCGCCGAGGAGGGCGGGCAGGGTCGGCGCCGGACAGCTCGCGCGGGCCCTCATCCCGATCGCATCGATCGTCCTGGCCGGTGGCTGCGGCACGGCCGAACGCAGCCAGGACGAGGCCGCATCCTGGCGCCTCGAGGAGATCGCCCGCTTCGGAAGCCTCGAAGGGGACGGCTCGGCGCTGACCCGGGTCGCGGCCGTCGCGCGCACGGACTCCACCGTGCTCGTCCTGGAGTCCAGCCCGCCGCGCGTCGCCGTGTTCGACCACGAGAGCCGGTGGCTTCGTGACGTCGGCCGCGCGGGGGACGGTCCCGGCGAGCTCTTCTACCCGGTCGAGATCGGCACGAAGGACGGCAACGTGTGGGTCGGGGGCGGCCAGGGCATGCGCCTGGAGATCTTCGGCCCGGGCGGCGCGCCGCTCGCATCCCACCGCTGGAGCATCCCGCGCGATTCGCTCGGAGACGTGGCCGTGCCGGCGGCCCTGCTGTCCGACGGCTCCGTGCTGGCGGGTCCGCGCGGGACGATCGCACCCGACGTGCGGAGTCGTCCCTGGTACCGGGTCACGCCCGCGGGGGAGGTGCTGGGCTTGCTCTACCGCCAGCGCGCATCGGAGGGAGACGCGTTCGTCGCGGAGCTCCCCGGCGGCCGCATCGTCATCGGGCTGCATCCGCTCCCCGAGTCCCCCGTCGTGGATATTCGGCCGGACGGAGGTGGCCTCGTGGCGGTCGAAACCGGCGCGGCCGGGCCCGACGGCCGCTCGTCCTTCCGCGTCCGCATCATCGGGCTCGACGGCGCCGGCCACGACTTCGCGGTGCCCCACGCCCCCATTCCTGCGGAAGGTTGGCTCGAGCGCTACGCCGAGGAGATGGAGCGGGACATGGCCCGGTCCGGATCGGTCGACCGGACGCAGCTCGCGGCGATCCGCGAGAGCATGGGCCCGCGCGACGTCTATCCTCCGGTGAGCGGCGTGGTGGCGGGCACCGACGGCACCGTGTGGGTGCGAAGGGAGGCGCTGATCGGCGCCGACTCCATCCGGTGGCAGGTGTTCGATCCGACCGGGACGCAGCTCGGTGCCTTCACCGCCTCCACCGATCTCCGGATCCTCCGTGCCTCGCTCGAGGAGATCTGGGCCGTCGCGCCCGGTGAGCTGGACGTGCCGTTCGTGCTGCGAATGAGGGTGGCGTCGATTAGATGACACGCTGTCGATTCCGCGGACGCCCGATCGACTGTGAGTACGACCACGACGGAAATCGGCGGACGGCTCGCCGACCCTCACCAACACAGAGGTCATCATGCGCAAGCTCGTGATGTGGAACCTGCAGTCGCTCGACGGATGCTTCGAAGGTGCGAAGACGTGGGATCTCGACTTCCACGACACGGCCTGGGGCGACGACCTGCAGCGCTTCTCGCTCGAACAGCTCGAGGAGGTCGGCGCGCTGCTCTTCGGCCGCACGACCTACGAGGGCATGGCGAGCTACTGGAGCACGGCCACCGGCACGATCGCCGACGCGATGAACGCCCTTCCGAAGGTCGTCTTCTCGCGCACGCTGGAGAGCGCCGACTGGAGCAACTCGCGACTGGTGCGCGGCGACGCCGCCGCCGAGGTCGCCGCGCTGAAGAACGAGACGGGCAAGGACCTGTTCCTCTTCGGCAGCGCGGAGCTCTCCGAGTCGCTCATGCGGGAAGGTCTCTTCGACGAGCTGCGCATCTGCATCGCTCCGGTCGTGCTCGGCGTCGGTACGCCGCTGTTCAAGCCGGGTAGCCCCCGCCGGGACCTCGAGCTGATCGAGTCTCGTGCGGTGGATACGGGGGCCGTCATCCTCCGCTACGCGGTGGAGGGGACGGGCGCGTGAGGCCGAGGTCCGCCGCGGGCGGC
>CAZOYA010000169.1:0-7743 GCA_964583815.1 uncultured Gemmatimonadaceae bacterium
AGATCAAGACCGGCAGCGCGAGCCGCACCGACCGCGTGGCCAAGTACAACCAGCTCCTCCGGATCGAGGAGAAGCTGGGCGCGAAGGCGCGCTACCCCGGCCGCTCGCTCTGGGGCTGAAGCCGCCATGCGGGTGCTCCGGCGGATCCTCCTCCCGGGACTGCTTCTCCTCGCGGTGTACTACGCCGTGCTGGGAGGATCGCACTCGGTGTTCGAGGTCCGCCGGGCGCGCCGGCAGGTGGGAGAGGCGCGGGCGGAGCTGGCCGTGGTGGAGCGCCGGATCGACTCGCTCCGCGCCCGCGCGGACTCGCTCGAGAACGATCCGGCGACCCTCGAGCGCATCGCGCGGGAGCGCTTCGGGATGATCCGCGAGGGGGAGACGCTCTACCGGTTCGCCGAGCCGCCCGAGGAGACGGCGCCGCTGCGGGTGGAGCCGTAGGCGACTCCGCCAGAGCGGCCGGAGCTCCGGTCCGACGGGCGTCCGGATCCCGGTCGGCCGCACCGCGGCCGGCGGTCGGTCGGGGCCCGGATCGCGCCGCCCTCCCTCAGGGAGCGTCGGAGCCCTCCCGGCGCGGGGCGCCCGCGCGCGCCGGGGCGGACGCCTCGCTCCCGCGCCCGATCCCCAGCGCGGTCCGCGCCGCCTCCTCGAGGCGCGCCCGGTCGTCGGTGTCCGGAAGCGCCTCCAGGACCGTCTCGGCGGCCGCGCGCAGCGCCCGCTCCCGCGACTCGGCGGACGCCTGCGTGCCCGGCTCGAAGAAGTGCCGGAACAGGTCGATCGGGATGGGGAAGAGCGTCGTCGAGTTGTTCTCCGCCGCGATCTCGACCACGGTCTGCAGGAACCGGAGCTGCATGGCCACGGGGTACGCCTGGATGATCTCGGCGGCGGCCGCGAGCTTCGTCGAAGCCTGGTACTCGCCCTCGGCGCTGATCACCTTCGCGCGCCGCTCGCGCTCGGCCTCCGCCTGACGCGCCATCGCGCGCTTCATCTCCTGCGGCAGATCGATGTCCTTGATCTCCACGGCGGTGACCTCGATGCCCCACGGGTGCGTCCCTTCGTCGATGATCCCGCGCACCACCTCGTTGATGCGGTCCCGTTGGGCGAGGAGCTCGTCGAGCTCCGACTGGCCGATCACCGAGCGGAGCGTGGTCTGGGCGAGCTGGCTCGTGGCGAAGTGGTAGTCCTCGATCGCGATGATCGCGCGCTCGGGATCCATCACCCGGAAGTAGACCACCGCGTTCACGCGCACGCTCACGTTGTCCTTGGTGATCGTGTCCTGCGGCGCGATGTCGAGCGCGACGATGCGCAGGTCGAGCTTGCGCATCCGCTCGATGCCGAAGGGGACGAGGAAGATCAGGCCCGGACCCTTCGCGCTGGTGAACTTCCCGAGGCGGAAGACCACGCCACGCTCGTACTCGAACAGCACCCGCAAGCTGGTGAGGAGACCCAGGGCGGCGATCACCGCCACCGGGATCAACATCGTGCCGACTTCCATGCTCGCTCCGGGGCGTGGACGGGCTCGTGTGGCCTTCGCGACGGTCGCCCCGCGCGGCGCGCGCCGCAAGGCTCCGGGGGGTGCCGTCGAGGCCGGACCGGGTCGGTTGACAGGGGACGAGCGCCCGATGAGCTTTTCCCTCCCACCCCGCCGGAGTAGCTCAGTCGGTTAGAGCAGCGGAATCATAATCCGCGTGTCGGGGGTTCGAGTCCCTCCTCCGGCACTCCCGCCCGTCGGGAGCAGCCCCTTCCGGATGCAGCGCCGGGAGGGGCTGTTCGTTTTCCGGCCCGTTCCCGCTCCGGGCCGCCGCGCGCGCCCGTTGCCGTCAGGGCGCCACGTCCTCCAGCGCGCGCCGGTACGCGTCCGCCTCCTGCCCGCCCCGCTCCAGGAGTCCCTGCGCCCGGGCCCGGGCTTCCTCGGCGGCTCCGGGTCGCCCCGTGTCGTCGTAGAGCGCGGCCAGGTTCAGCCAGGCGTCGGCGTTCGCGGGGTTCTCGAGACGGGCGCGCGCGAAGGCCGCCTCGGCGCCTTCGGCATCCCCGGCGAGACGGAGGATCCCCCCGGCCTTGTTCCACTCGTTGGACGTGTCCGCCCGGAGGAGCGGGAGCGCGGCGACGCTCGCGCCGAGCGCGACGAGGAGCACGAGGCCGGCGGCGCCCCACCGCTTTCGCTCGCGGACCGCCCGGACGATCGCGGCGGCCCCGGCGCCCGCGAACACCCCGAGGGCCGGGATCATGACGACGCGCAATCGTGCGATGTAGAAGAAGAGGAGCACGCTCGCGGCCGCTGTCGCCACCGGGATCCAGAGATGGAGGCGGTCGCGGCGGAGGCAGAAGAGCATGCCCGGCACGGCCAGCGCGAAGAGGACGAGGAACGTGGGTGTCCGGCGCAGCACGGTCGAGTACGCCTGCTGGTACTCGAAGCTCGCGTACGTCGTGGCCTCGAAGTCGTTGACGAGGAGGAGCGCGCGCCGACCGAGCAGCTCCAGCTCGCGCACGGGGTCGGCGAGCGCGTGCGCGAGCCCCCGCCGGAGATACCAGCCCGACACCTCGGTGTCCCGCAGCGTCCTTCCTTCCACCTCCTCCGCGAGGCCCTTCATGCTCCGGAAGATGTCGCCGTCCAGGCGTGCGGGGAGGACGTACTGGGCCTCCGCCTCCGGGTTGTGGCCGATGTAGAAGTTGTGCCCCGCGCTCGTGGTGAGGAGGACGAGCTCTCCCGACGCGGCGAAGTTGAGCAGCGTCACGGGCGCGACCCCCAGCGCCACCCCCAGCCCGACCGCCGCGGCGGCGCGCCGCGGTCCCGCGATGCCCCGCGTCCACGGCACGGCCATCGCGAGCACGCCGGCGGCGAGGACGTTCGGACGCGTGGCCGCGGCGAGTCCGAGGAGCAGCCCGGCGGCGGCGAACCCGCGGGGCCGCTCGGCGCGGTCGAGGGCGAGAAGGCCGGCCGTGAGCAGGAAGAGCGTGAACGGGACCGGGTTCAGGTCCGCGGCGAAGAAGATGAGCGGCGCGTAGAGCGCCATGGCCACACCGGCGCTCCATCCCGCGACCGGGCCGAAGCGGTGCCAGGCGAGCAGGGCCACGAGCGCGCAGGTCGTCGCGTCGAGCAGGCCGGTCACCATGCGCACCGCGTGGAAGGCGTTGACGCCGACGATCTCGTACAGCCCGGCGAGCAGGTAGGGATACAGCGGGCTGTTGAGCGAGAGCGGGCCCTCGAAGGGAACCAGGTCCCCACCGGCGATCGCCTCGGCCGCGAGGAGGTACGGGAGGTTGCCTCCGAGCGGGTTGAAGTACAGCGGGTCGGCGAGCATCGCCTCGTTGTGGAGCAGGCGGAGGATCGCCGCGAGCAGCCACACCCCGAGGAACATGCGCCCCGGCAGGCGCCCGGACGCCGCGCCGCCGTCCGCCGGGGTCGGTGCGCCCGCGGACGCGGGCCCCTCGCGCACGCCGTCCCGCTCGAGGGAGCCGTGGATCATGGATGTCGGACGGGGTCGGGGTGCGGAGGGCGCACCGCGGGAAAGCGCCGGCGCGGATGGTTCGGGGACGCGGGAAGCTACGGTCGTCCGCCTGGACCCGCACGCCCGGGCCGCGAAGGTCGTCCGGATCGAAGACGCGCGCGGGGTCCGCCGCGCACCCGGCCGTCAGGGCGGGGTCGGCTCCACCAGCCGCCGCACCTCGGCGAGCACCCGCATGGGGCGGAAGGGCTTCGCGTGGTACGCCTCGAAGCCGAGCAGGGACGCCCGCCGGAAATGCTCGGCGCTCGCGCTCGCGCTGATCCCCACGACGGGGATCTGGCGGGTGCTCGCGTCGCTCTTCAGGAGCTCCGTCGCGCCCCAGCCGTCGAGCACGGGAAGGTCGATGTCCATGAGGATCACGTCCGGATGCTCGGAACGGGCCCGCTCGACCGCGTCCCTGCCGTTGCCCGCGATCGAGACCTCGAAGCCGGCGTGGGTCAGGATCGCGTGATACACCGTCTGGGCGTCGGGATCGTCCTCGACGACGAGGACTCTCTTCTTCGTATCGATGGAACGGCTCTGCAACGCGGACATGGCTCGGAGGCCGGGACGGGGGCTCGGTTGGCGCTGCAGCCTGCAAGTACGTTGCCAGAAACGGGAAAGGCCGGTCCGGCGCCGCCGGGAGGGGCGTCCGGGGGCCTGCGCGCGCGGTACGCGCACCTCAGGGCCGTCGGGCGTGCGCCACGGTACGGAGCGGTACGCGCGATACGGCGACGCGATCATGCCCCGGGGGGCGCGCCGGCATGCTCCGGCCCCTAACCTGTGGGGGCGGGCGAAGGTGCCTGGGAGCGATACCGGGGAGGACGGAATGAGCGAGTCGATCGGAGCGCCGCAGGGCGCGGGCGGGGACGGGCAGAGCTGGGCGCGCTGGCGTCCGCACCCCTGGCACGGCCTCTCGCCGGGCCCGCGCCCCCCTTCCGAGCTCCACGTCTTCGTCGAGATCACCCCGTTCGATCTCGTGAAGTACGAGGTGGACAAGGAGACCGGCTACCTCCGGGTGGACCGCTCGCAGCGCACCTCCTCGCTTCCCCCGGCCCTGTACGGCTTCGTCCCCGCGACGTACGCCGGAGAGCGCGTCGCGGCGCTCATGCCGGGCGCCGCGCGGGGCGACGGGGATCCGCTGGACATCTGCGTGCTGAGCGAGCGGCCGATCTCGCGGGCGGAGGTCATCGTGCCCGCCCGGGTCGTCGGCGGGATCCCGATGCTCGACCACGGAGAAGCGGACGACAAGATCGTGGCGATCCTGCGGGACGACCCCGTCTTCGGGGAGATCCGCGAGCTCGAGGCGATTCCCGAGGTGCTGGTGGAGCGGTTGCGGCACTATTTCGCGACGTACAAGCTGCGGCCCGGGCGTCCGGACGAGGTCGTGGTCGGCCTGCCCTACGGCCGGGCGCACGCCGAAGCCGTCGTCACGGCGTCGCTCGAGGACTACCGGGCCCGCTTTCCGGGAGCCGACGCGCTCCGGTGACGGCCTGCCGGATCCGGGGCGCGGGGCGGCTCCGCAGGCGGCCCGCTCCGGGCTCCGGCACGCGATCTGCTGACCCCCCATTTCCGCCGGACGAGCCGGGACCTTATGATGCTCGTTCGTGAGCAACCCCACCTTCGAGGAACCAGGACATGACGGATCGCGCCGGGACTCTCCTGCGAGGCCGCCGGGAGCGGCTCGAGCGCCTGCTGGGCCGTGAGCTGGGCCCCCCGATGACGGGTCCGGTGGGCCCGCTCACCTCGCCGAATCGGGCCTACCTGCTCGACGAGGCGAAGGATCTCTACTGGAACGAGCTCGAGTGGGAGCACATCACGGACGAGGAGGCGCTCGAGCACGGGCACCTCACGGAGCTGGTCTTCCCGGGTCTGCTCGCGTTCGTGCGGGGGCTGCTCCTGCGCGAGGTCATGCCGGACGCCCGGGCCCCCGCGAGCCCGCGCCCGCAGGTGGTGGAAGATCTGCTGGAGTTCCTGGCCGCACGCATCGTGGAGCTCGAGGAAGGGCTGAGCGATCCGGGCTCCGACGACTCGCTCGCGCGGCTCCGGCGGGAGCGGGACGCGACGAGCCACCTGCTCGACCTGGTGCTGTACCTCTTCCACGAGCTCTCCGCGGAGGACGTCGAGCGGGTCGAAGCGGAGCGGCACGCCTCGGCGTAGGACCCGCGCGGAGCATCGGGTTGGGTTGGCCCGCCCCGCCGAGGCCGGGACGGCCGTATCTCGCGGGCGCTCCGATTCTGGTGGCGCATCGCGGCGGCTCCCGTCTCGCGCCGGAGAACACCATGGCCGCCTTCGAGGAGGCGGTCGAGCTGTGGGGCGCGGACATGCTCGAGCTCGACGCGCGCGCCACGCGGGACGGCACGGTCGTCGTGATCCACGACGCCACCGTCGATCGCACCACCGACGGTCGGGGAGAGGTCGCGGCGCACACCCTCGCGGAGCTCCGCGCGCTCGACGCCGGCCATCGCTTCGTCGATCTCGAGGGGCGCCCCACGCGGCGCGGCCTCGGCATCCGCGTCCCCACGATGGACGAGGTGCTCGACCGCTTCCGGGACGTGTGGATCAACGTCGAGTCGAAGGACCCGCGCGCGGCGGTGCCGCTCCGGGAGACCATCCGGCGCCACGGCGCGGAGCACCGCGTGCTCTTCGCGGCCGAGTACGAGCGCGCGCGCCGGGGCGTGGGCGGCTACCCGGGACCGTGGGGCGCGAGCCGGCACCACGTGCTCCTCTTCGTGCTCCTCCACCGCTTCCCCCGCGCGGCGGGGTACACGCCGGGCGCCGACGCGCTGCAGGTGCCCGAGACCTGGAAGGGGTACCGGATCGTGACGCCCCGCTTCGTGGCCCGCGCGCACGAGCGCAACCTGCCGGTCCACGTGTGGACCGTGGACGACCCCGCGGACATGCACCGCCTCCTGGACATGGGCGTGGACGGCCTCCACACGGACCGGCCGGACCTCCTCGCGCGGGTCCTGCACGAGCGGACGGGCCGGCCCCTCCCGCCGGGTCACGCGCGGGCCGCTCCGCCGCCGCCGGGAGCGCCGGTCCGGCCGTGAGCGCCCCTCTCCCGGCGCTCGTCGCCCGCTACCGCGAGGCGCTCGCGCGCCCCGAAGCGCCGGATCCGGACGCCCCCCTGGTGGTGGCGCTCTCGGGCGGGGTGGACTCCTGCACGCTGCTCCACCTCCTGCGGTTCGTCGGAAGTCGGCGGCTCCTCGTCGCGGCCCATTTCGACCACGCGATGCGCGAGGACAGCGCCGCCGACGCCCGCTGGGTGCGGGGGCTCTGCCGGGCGTGGGAGGTGCCGCTCGCCACGGAGCGGGCCCGCATCCCGCCCCGGACGGAGGAGGAGGCGCGGCGGGCCCGGTACGATTTCCTGGAGGAGGTCCGTCGGGAGCGCGGGGCGCCCGTGGTGGCGACGGCGCACCACGCCGACGACCAGGCCGAGACGGTGCTCTTCCGCGCGTTCCGCGGAACCGGGCTCGGCGGGCTGGCGGGCATCCGGCGCGCCCGGGACGGACGGGTCTGGCGACCGCTCCTGGACGTCCGGCGCGCCGACATCGTCGCCTACGCGCTCGCGCGTAGGCTGGGATGGCGCGAAGACCCCACCAACGCCTCCCTCGACAGGGCGCGGAACGCGCTCCGGCACGGGATCCTTCCGGTCGCCGAACGGTATGTATCGCCGTCCGCCGTCCGCTCGCTGGCCCGCCTGGCGGAGCAGGCGGCTCACGAAGAAGAGGGGTGGGCCAGCCTGACCCCATGGCTGCTCGACGCGGTGGGCGTCGAGCGAACGGACGACGGAACCTTGTCACTGGATCGCGAGGGCCTCGCGCACCTGCACCCGGCCGTTCGGGCGCGCGTGCTGAGGGCCGCGGGCGCGGAGTTGGGCGCGCGCCCCCGCGCGAGGGCCACCGCCGAAGCCGTCGCCTTCGCGGCGGAGGCGCCGAGTGGCCGCGCGATCGACCTCGGCGGCTCGTTGACGCTCCGGCGCGAGCTCGACCGGCTCGTTCTCGAGCGGGCGTCGCGGACGGACGGCGCGGGTGCGCGATCCGGGGCCGAGCCGGGCGCCGCGGAGCGCCCGCTCCGGATCCCGGGACCGGGCGCCGGTTCGGGCGAGGCGGTGATCGGCGGGCGCCGCTTCCGCGTCGCGTGGGGGGCGAGCCTGCCGGGCGGCGCGGAGCGCACCGAGCGGTTCGATCCCGGGGCGCTCGGCTTCCCGCTGACCGTCCGGGGCTGGGCGGCGGGTGACCGGATCCGCGCGCGAGGA
>CAZOYA010000170.1:0-7722 GCA_964583815.1 uncultured Gemmatimonadaceae bacterium
CGGCTCGCCGACGGCGGGCGCGTCCCGCTCTCCGCCGTGCTCGCCGCGGCCGGCCTCTCCTCCGCGCTGCCGGTCGTGGGCGGGAGCGTGCCGGGGCTCGCCCGTGCTCTGTTCGGGTTCATCCCGGGCGCGGTGGTGAGCGCGACGGTCCTCTTCGCGCCGCCCGTGCTCTGCCTCGGGGCGGTCGTGCCCTACCTCGTCCGCGCCCGCACGGAGAGCCTGGCCACCGTCGGACGCCACGCCGGCGACGTGAGCGCGGCCGCGACCGCCGGCTCGATCGCGGGCACCTTCGCGACGGGCTTCGTGCTCCTCCCCGCCTTCCCGCTGCCCGTCCTGCTCGCCGTCACGGGCGCGGCGCTCCTCGCCATGGCGGCGCTCTCAGGGCGCGTGCTGGGCGCCGGCGCGCCGGGCGAGGCGCTCGCGCTGGCGGCGCTCGCCCTGGGCGGACTCGGTCTGGCCGCCGCGCGCCTCCCGGCGGGCACGCTGCATGCCGACCAGACGCTCCACTCGGCGGTGCGCGTGACCGAGCGGGCGTGGTCCGGCGGCCGGCTCGTCCGGGAGATGTGGCAGAACGGCGGGTCCTCGTCGGCCGAGTACGTGGAGGGGGGCACGCCCGCGCACGACTACGCCGTGGCGAGCCTCGCGCTCCTCGAGGAGACGCTTCCCGAGAGCCGCTCCGCGCTCGTGCTGGGGGGCGCCGCGCTCACCCTGCCGGTGGCCTTCGCCCGCGCGAACCCCGAGCTGCGCATCGACGTCGTCGAGCTCGATCCGGTGGTGACCGAGCTCGCCCGTCGCTGGTTCGCGTACGGGCGGGGCTCCTGGCCGGGCATCCGGGTCGTCCACGAGGACGGCCGCGTCTTCCTGCGCGGGCGGGAGGCGGGCTACGATCTGGTCTACCTGGACGTCTTCGACCACCTGCTCACGGTTCCCTGGACGATGGTGACCCGCGAGGCGCTCTCCGACGTGGCCGCCACGCTCCGCCCCGGCGGGCTCTTCGTGGCCAACGTGCTCTCCCCCCTGGAGGGCGGGGGCACGGCGTTCCTCGCGCGCTTCCATGCCACGCTGCTGGAGGTGTTCGATGAGGTGCGGCTCTTCGTGGCCGATCCGGGGACCGCGCCCCGGGTCACGCAGAACGTCATCGTGATGGCCTCCGACGACCCGGCGGCGCTTCCGCGGGAGGGGCGCCCGCGCGCCGACCTGCCGCCCTCCGGCCCGCCCCTCACGGACGCGTGGGCGCCGGTCGAGTACCTGCAGGCGAAGGTCTTCGTGGAGGGGCTCGGATGGCGATGACGCCGACGCCGCTCCGGCATCTCTCCGGTGTCCAGCCGACCGGACGGCCGCACCTCGGCAACTGGTTCGGGGCGATCGCCCAGCACATCGAGACCTCGGCCGCGGCCCGCCCCGGCAGCACCGACGCGCTCTTCTTCATCGCCGACCTGCACGCGCTGACCACCGTCACGGATGCCGCCGAGATGCGCCGGAACGTGGCGGAGATCGCGGCGACCTATCTCGCGCTCGGGCTCGACGTGGAGCGCGCGGCCTTCTTCCGCCAGAGCGACATCCCCGAGGTGACGGAGCTCACCTGGCTGCTCGCCACCTGCACGGGCATGGGGCTCCTCGAGCGCGCGCATTCCTACAAGGACAAGGTCTCCCGGGGGCTCGTGCCGAGCGCAGGGCTCTTCACCTATCCGCTCCTCATGGCCGCCGACATCGTCGTCTACGACGCCGACGTGGTCCCGGTGGGGAAGGACCAGGTGCAGCACGTCGAGATGACCCGGGACATGGTCGGCCATTTCAACGCCCGCTGGGCCGCGCCGGAGCGCCCGGTCCTGAAGCGCCCCGAGTGGCGGCTCTCCCCCGCGCCCAGGGTGCCCGGCACGGACGGCGAAAAGATGTCCAAGAGCTACGGCAACACGATCTGGATCTTCGAGGAGGGCCGCGCGCTCGCGAAGGCGATCGGGGCGATCGTGACCGACGCGCGCCCGCCCGAGGAGCCCAAGGATCCGGACGGGGTCCCCGCGTACCTGATCCTGGAGCCGTTCCTGGACGCGGGGGACGCCCGTCGCTGGCGGGAGCGCCTCGAGCGCGGCGGGCCGGACGGCCCCGGCTACGCCGAGATCAAGCGGGAGATCGTGGCGCGCATGGACGAGCGCTTCGGCGAGGCCCGGGAGCGCTACCACGCGTTCATGCCCGGCGGCGCGCGCCGGGGCGAGGTCGAGGACGTGCTGGCGGAGGGTGCGCGGAGAGCGCGGCCCCTCGCCCGGAGCGTGCTCGCCCGCTGCTACCGGGCGGTCGGACTCGAGAACGGCGCGTGCCGGCTGGAGGAGTCGTGAGGCGGTTCATACCGAGGGACGGCGTGCCCGAGAACACGCACCCCCTGAACCTGGTCGAGGAGTCCGCGGGGGAGGTCCTCCCGGTCGAGCGCCCGCCCTTGTACGAGGTCTACATGCGGATGGCCGAGGAGCTCGCGAAGCGCTCCAGCTGCGCGCGCCTGCGCGTGGGCACGGTCATCACGGACCCGCTGCTCGAGCACGTGGTCGCGATCGGCTACAACGGGAACGCGCGGGGCTTCCCGAATCGGTGCGACTCCACGGAGCCGGGCCGCTGCGGGTGCATCCACTCCGAGATGAACGCGCTCGTGAAGGCTCCGGGCGACCTGCGGGACAAGGTGGTGTTCCTGACCGCGAGCCCCTGCGTGATGTGCGCGAAGCTGATGGTCCAGGCGCACGTCTCGCACGTGTTCTACCGCGAGGCGTATCGCGATCCGGCCGGCCTACGGGTGCTCGAGCAGGCCGGCGTCGCGGTCGTGCCCTACACCCGCTGGCGCGACCACTGGAGGGAGCCGGCCGACCCCGGGACGGCGGCCGGACCCGCTCTACACAGGTCGCCGTGATGCGTTAGCTTGCCGTACCGCGGATTTCCGCGTCCCACCATGCCGTTCTTCGGCCAATCCGTCGCAGCAATCGGGGAGATCGACCCTTGAGCCAGTCCACACCCGGAGGCGCAGACGCGCCGTTCGGTCGCTTCTTCTTGCCGGGGCCCACGGAGGTCCATCCGGACGTCCTCGCGGCGCAGACGCGCCCCATGATCTCGCACCGCGGATCCGGGATCCAGGTGCTCATGAAGGGGCTCGACGAGGCCCTCCAGCAGATCTTCCTCACGGGCCGCCACGTCTATCTCTCCACCTCCTCGGCGACGGGCCTCATGGAGGCCGCCGTCCTGAACTCCGGCGAGCGTCGGGTGCTCTCGCTCGTGAACGGAGCCTTCAGCGGCCGCTTCGCGAAGATCGCCCGGGCGATCGGGCTCGAGGTCGACGAGTACGAGGTGCCCTGGGGCGAGGCGCACGATCCCGAGGAGGTGCGCCGGCGGCTCTCGGACGGACGCTACGGCACCGTGACCGTCGTGCACTCCGAGACCTCGACCGGCGTCCTGAACGACATCCGCTCGATCGGCGCCGTCGTGCGCGAGCAGGACGACGTGGTCCTGTGCGTGGACTCCGTCTCCGGCTTCGGCGCCGCCGAGGTGCGGACGGACGAGTGGGGGCTCGACTTCCTGCTCACCGGCGCGCAGAAGGCGCTCGCGCTCCCGCCGGGGCTCGCGTTCGGGGTCGCCTCGGAGCGCATGCTCCGTCGCTCCGCGGAGTCGCCGCGCAAGGGCTTCTACTTCGATCTCGAGCAGTTCGAGTCGAACGCCGAGAAGTACCAGTCGCCCTCCACGCCGGCGCTCTCGATCCTGTTCGCGCTCGAGGTGCAGGCGCGACGGATCCTCGACGAGGGGCTCGAGGCGCGCTGGGCCCGCCACACCGCGATGGCCGAGCGGACGTACGCCTGGGTCGCGGGGACGCGCGACGCGGGGATCGGGCTCGAGATCGTCGCCCCCGAGGGCCATCGCTCCCCGGGCGTCACGGCGATCCGCGTGCCCGAGGGCGTGGCCGCGCCGGACATCGTGAAGGGGATGGCGTCCCGCGGCTGGGTCATCGGCGGCGGGTACGGCAAGCTCAAGCCGACGACCTTCCGGATCGGCCACATGGGCGAGCACACGGTCGAGGAGCTCGACGCCCTGCTCGCGCAGCTCGACGAGGTGGTGCGGGAGGTGGTCCGATGAGCGCCGAGCGGTACGTCGTGCTCGTGACCGACAAGGTCTCGGGCTCCGGGCTCGAGCCGTTCGAGCGGGACGCCCGCTTCGAGGTCGTGAAGATCGACGACTCGAAGGACGGCGCGTTCGAGGAGGCGCTCGCCCGGGCGCACGGGCTCGTCGTCCGCAGCGCGACCAAGGTGCGCGACGAGATGCTCGCGAAGGCGCCCAACCTGCGGGTCATCGGCCGCGCGGGCGTGGGCGTGGACAACATCGACCTCGACGCGGCGACGGCCCGCGGCGTGGCCGTGATGAACGCGCCCGCCGGCAACACGGTCTCGGCCGCCGAGCTCACCCTGGCGCTGATCCTGTCCATGGCGCGCCGGGTCGCGGAGGCGGACGCTTCCGTGCGGCGCGGCGAGTGGAAGCGCTCCAAGTTCCAGGGCGTGGAGCTCCGAGGCCGCACGCTGGGCCTGGTCGGAGCGGGGCGGATCGGCGGGACCGTGGCGCAGCGCTGCAAGGCCTTCGGCATGCGGGTGCTCGCCTACGATCCCTACCTCACGGACGACCGCGCCGAGGAGCTCGGCGTGGAGCGGGCCGAGCTCGACGACGTGATCGCCTCGGCGGACATCCTGTCGCTGCACGTGCCGCTCACGGACGCGACCCGGAACCTCATCGACGCCGACGCGCTCAAGCGCATGAAGAAGGGCGCGTTCCTGGTGAACGTGGCGCGTGGCGGCGTGGTCGACGAGGCCGCGCTCGCGCAGTCGCTCCACGACGGGCACCTCGCGGGCGCCGCGCTCGACGTGTACGAGAACGAGCCGCTCGAGGAGGGGTCGCCGCTCCGCTCGGCGCCGAACATCGTGCTCACGCCGCACCTGGGCGCGTCCACGGCGGAGGCGCAGGAGCTCGTCGCGGGCGAGATCGCCGAGGCCGTGCGGGACGCGCTCGGGGAGGGCGACCTCTCCCGCGCGCTCAACGCGCCCGCGATCGGAGGGGCGGCGCTCCGCCGGCTCCAGCCGCTCCTCGAGCTCGGGCGCAAGCTCGGCCACCTGGCCGTCGCGCTCGCGCCGGGCGGCCTGAAGGAGATCGAGGTGCGCTACGCCGGCGGCTACGACGACGCGCCGCGTCCGCTCACGAACTACGTGCTCATCGGCGTGCTCGAGCGGATCCTCGGCTCGGACCAGGTCAACTTCGTGAACGCGGGCTACCTCGCGAAGCAGCGCGACATCGGCGTGTCCCGCACGACGATGTCCCGGCAGGCCGACTACGCCGAGTACGTCGAGGTCGCGGTGGAGGCCGAGCGCGGGTCGCTGCGCATCGGCGGGGCCCTGCTCGGGGCGCTCCATCCGCGGGTCGTGCGCATCGGCGAGTACATCATCGACGTCGCGCCGGAGGGGACGCTCCTCGTGCTCAAGAACGACGACGTGCCGGGCGTGATCGGGCGCGTCGGGACGATCCTGGGCGACCACGGAATCAACATCGCCGGATATCACCAGGCCCGTCTGGACAAGGGCGGGGCCGCGCTCGCGGCCGTGGCCGTGGACGGCGAGGTGTCCGAGGGCGTGCGGAAGGCGCTGCTGGACCTTCCGGAGGTCAACTCCGCGGTGGTGGTGAAGCTCGGGTGACACGGGTGCGGGCGGCGCGGTGAAGCTCACGTTCTGGGGCGCCGCCCGCACGGTCACCGGCTCCATGCACCTCGTGGAGTACGAGGGGGGCCGGGTCCTCCTCGACTGCGGGCTCTTCCAGGGGCCCCGCGCGGAGGCGAAGCACAAGAACGGCGAGTATCCCGCGCACCCGGCGAGCATCGACGCGGTGCTCCTCTCCCACGCGCACATCGACCACTCGGGGCTCCTGCCGGCGCTCCACCGCGACGGGTTCCGCGGGCGGGTCTACGCCACGCACGCGACCGTCGACCTCTGCGAGGCGATGCTGCGCGACAGCGCGCACATCCAGGAGAAGGACGCGGAGTGGGTGAACCGGCGCGACCGCCGCCGGGTCGCCGACCAGGTGGAGCCGCTCTACCGCATGGAGGACGCCGACGCCGTGCTCGAGCGCTTCGAGCCGGTCGACTACGGCGTGCCGTTCTCGCCGCTCCCCGGGCTCGAGGTGGAGTACCGGGACGCGGGCCACATCCTCGGCTCCGCCACGATCGGCCTCACGGTCCGGGAGGGCGTGCGGACCGTGCGCATCGGCTTCACCGGCGACGTGGGCCGGGCCGGGCGGCCCATCCTGCGGGACCCGCAGCCGATGGCCGACTGCGACGTGCTGATCACGGAATCCACGTACGGGGGCGAGACGCACGAGCCGCCGGACCGCGCGAAGGAGCGGCTCGCGCAGATCGTGGGGCGCACGGCGGCGCGCGGCGGGAAGGTCATCATCCCCGCCTTCGCCGTGGGGCGTACCCAGGAGATCGTGCACCGTCTCGACCAGCTCGAGAACGAGGGGCGCCTCCCGCAGATCCCGGTCTTCGTGGACAGCCCCCTCGCCGTGAACGTGACGGACATCTTCCGGCGGCACCCGGAGTGCTACGACGCGGATCTCCGCGCCTACATCGAGGAGGACCCGAACCCGTTCGGCTTCCGGCGCCTCGTCTACATCCGGGACGTGGAGGACTCGAAGCGGCTGAACGGGTCACGGCTGCCGATGGTCATCATCTCCGCCTCGGGGATGGCGGAGGCGGGCCGGATCCTGCACCACCTGCGGAACAACGTCGCGGACGACCGCAACACGGTCCTGATGGTCGGCTACTGCGCCGAGCACACGCTCGGCCGGCGCATCATCGAGCGCCGGCCGGAGATCCGCATCTTCGGCGAGCCGCACCCGCTCCGCGCCGAGGTGGAGGTGATGAACTCCTACTCGGCGCACGCGGACGAGCCCGAGCTCGTGCGCTTCATCGGGCATCTCGACGCCCAGCGCCTGCAGCGGATCTTCCTCGTGCACGGGGACCCGGACCGGCAGGTCGCGCTCGCGGGCGCGCTCGAGCGCGAGGGACACCGGAACGTGCTGGCGCCCAGGCGGGGGGCGAGCTTCGAGCTCTAGCCTCGTCCGCTCACGGGATCATCCCGTGGCGCCGCAGGATCTCGAGGGTCGGCTCCAGCGGGAGCGCCTCCACCGTCCGCCCGTTGCTCGTGACCGTCGTCGCCCGCAGGAGGGAGTTGTAGATCGCCTCCTCGGTGGCCTCCACCGCGGCCTGGAAGAGCGCGCTCATGCGGTCGTTCGCGAGGTCGTCGTAGCGACGCACGTCGGTGGTCGTGGAGCGGCGGACGTCGTTGGCGGTCGAGAACGCGATCACGTAATCCCCGGACCCGTTGCTCGCGTGCGAGCCGGTCCGGGCGAGCCCCATGACGGCGCGGGCGGCCAGGCGCTCGAGGTTGCGGTCGGAGAGCGGCGCGTCGGTCGCCACGACGATCATGATCGAGCCCTGCTCCTGCTCGCGCGCGCCCGTCTGTCCGGAGAACGCGTGGCGCCCGAGCGCGAGACCCACGGGCGCGCCGTTCATCGACAGGATGCCGCCGAAGTTGGACTGCACGAGCACGCCGAGCGCCCATCCGCCGAGCTCCTCGGGCAGCACGCGGCTGCTCGTGCCGATCCCGCCCTTCCAGCCGAAGGCGACGGTGCCCGCTCCGGCGCCCACGGCCCCCTCCT